>NZ_JANSHH010000036.1:0-89869 GCF_047461515.1 Synechococcus sp. W70.1 | reverse complement strand
ATCAAGATCCGGGTGGTGAACGTGGTAAACCTGATGAAGCTGCAGCCGCCCAGCGAACACCCCCACGGCATCAGCGACAAGGAGTTTGTCAGCATCTTCACCCCCGACAAGCCCATCGTGTTTGCCTTCCACGGCTATCCTTGGCTGATTCACCGCCTCACCTACCGCCGCCCCAACCACCACAACCTCCACGTGCGCGGCTACAAGGAGGAAGGCACCACCACCACTCCCTTCGACATGTGCGTCCTCAACCAGGTGGATCGCTTTAACCTGGCCAACGATGTATTGGAGCGGGTGGAGCGCTTCAAATACCGGCGGGATCACCTCCAGCAGTTGATTCGGGACAAGCTGGTGGAGCACAAACACTACATCCGCGAGCATGGAGAAGATCTGCCGGAGGTGCGCAACTGGAAGTGGCCCTACTAGGGGATCCCCCTCTGAGCCGCGGGCAAGCTAGAGTTTTCTTGGGCTCTGCCTGCTAGAGTTTTCCCAAGCTTGGAGATTGAGGGTGTGAGGGGTTTAGAAAAGATGGAGGGGGATACCCTTTCCCGGCTGGAAGTGGAAGAGGCGGACTGGGGCGGGGCGGCGCTCTCCCTAGTTCTGGGCCTAGCGCTCTCGGCCTTGGCGATGGGAAGCCAGCCCCAGGTGCTTCTTCCCTTTGGGCTGAGCGTGCTGGGATCGGCGGTGCTGGGATCCCTGCTTCTTCCGCTCTTGCGGCGCTGGAAGGCAGGGCAGGTCATCCGCGAGGAGGGACCCCAGTCCCACTACAAAAAAGCGGGCACGCCAACCATGGGCGGCCTTAGCTTTTTGCCAGTGGGGCTGCTGGTAGCCGGAAGCTGGAGCGGCTGGGATCCCCAGTGGCTGGCGGTGGCCCTCCTGACCCTGGCCTACACCTTGGTTGGCTGGCTGGACGATTGGCTGGTCATCCGGCAGCGCTCCAACAAGGGGTTGCCCCCCCAATCGAAGCTTTTGCTCCAGGTGGGGATTGGCCTGGTTTTCTGTGGCTACCTGGCCTGGCAAGGGATCCCAACGGTTCTCACGCTTCCGGGAATAGGCTCCCTCTCCCTAGGCGGGCTGTTTTGGCCGCTGGCTTTGTTTGTGCTGGTGGGCACCAACAACGCCGTCAACCTTGCCGACGGCATGGACGGCCTGGCCGCAGGGGTGGTGGCCCTTGTCCTGGCAGGGCTGGGGCTGACGGCAGCGGATCCCGTTTTGGCGCTCCTAGCCTTTGCCTTGAGCGGCGCCTGTCTGGGTTTTCTAGTGCACAACCACCATCGGGCCCGCCTGTTTATGGGGGATACCGGCTCCCTAGGCCTGGGGGGCGCTCTGGCGGGGCTGGCGCTGCTGGGAGATCAGCTCTGGGCTCTGGCCTGGATGGGCGGGATATTGGTGGTGGAGGCGCTGTCGGTAATCCTACAGGTGGGCTACTTCCAATACACCAAACGCAAGACCGGCCAAGGCCAACGGCTGCTGCGCATGTCTCCTCTCCACCACCACCTGGAGTTGGGGGGCTGGTCGGAGGTGCAGGTGGTGGGGTGCTTCTACGGGCTAACAGCGCTATTGGTGGGGGTGGGCTGGCTCTGCTGGCAGGGGTCTGGAGGGTGAGCCTCTCTAGGGCTGCAAGATCATCGACCAGGAGCCGCTTGCCTCATCCCAAAAAGGCGCCAGCGACTCTCCCACCACATTTGGCCCCCAGTAGCGGCGGGTTCCATCTAGGGTAAAAGCCACCACAACATCGCCGGGGCCAATCTGCAGCGGCTCCTCTCCTAAGCTCAGCAGCAAACCCTGGCTGCCTCCTTCGCCAGGGGCAAAATCCCAGTGAGCCGTTTCGGGGTTGGTCAGCCGACTGCTGCTGCGCAACAAGATCACTAAGCGAATGGGGTGGGGAGTGCGGTTGCCAACCCGAAAGGGGCCGGTGCGAACCGATTTCGAGGTTAGGACAGAGGTCCCCCCCTGCCTAGACGAACTGGGCGGGGATGTGGCAATTAGGGGAGCTGCAATCCCCCTAGGAACAGCCAGACTCCAAACCAGGGCAGCAGCTAAGCCCAAGGATCCCCGCCGTACGCTAGCCGGCAATGACCTGCCGGTCACTTGGGCAAAGGGCTTTGAGAGGGCGGGAATGGCCATCAGAATTCCTGCCAGCAGGAAGGCTAGGTGTCGGATGGAGAGCGCTACCTCCCCAACTGCTCTCGGGCGGCGTTGCCCTAGGGGGTAGCACGTCTATTCTCTTCATATTCTCTCGGAAAGCGAGAGGAAAAACAGCTCCCCTGCTAGGGATTGACCGCTCGACATTGCCATCCCTGCGGGCTGCGCTCATAGAGGGTTCGCCGTTGGGGGTAGATTGCATCCCCCCTGAGCTGCAGGTGATCCACCTCCGTTGGATCCAACAGCAGGAGGACAAAAGTGGGCGGCGGCGAAGATGCCTTTTCGGGGGTTAGCTCGGTAACAAAGGCCTCTGGTGGAGCAAGAGGACCTTTGGGTTCTGGCCAAAACCAGAGCAGCCGTCCTTCTTCTGGAATTTGTTGCCACAACTGTTGCCGCTGCTGCTGCGCTTGCGGATCCGGATGGCCAGCAGTGATGGCTTCCAGGGTGCCAGCGATGCGGAATTGCTCGCGCGTTTTGGCAAAGTACCAGCAGATCTGGGCCAGGGGACAGTGGGCAATCTGGTGGATCTTCTCGCTGCGGCTATCCACCGCCAACTGGATGCGGTCGGTCTCGCCCAAGAACCCCCGGAAGACCACTGTGCGGTTGCGCGGCCGCCCGCAGGGATCCACCGTGGCCAACTGCAAATAGCGTGCAGCCGGGTCGCTGCGGTTGCGGTGCAAGGCCGCTTGGAGCTTTGCTCGCCAGGAGGGATCCCCGGCCGGGCTATCCTTCAACTTGTCCATAGAGGTGCGCAGATGCCCGCCAAGCAAGACTTAACCGCCAGGGGGGAGCCTACCCTTGCGGATCCCTGGACTGCCCTGGCCCGGCGTTGGGATCCAGCGCAGGGGGATGAAAGCGGTGCTCCAGCCAGCTCTCCGCTGCCCCCTCAAACCGCTCTGGCACCGGCTGTTTCATTGGCAGTTTTTGGAACACTAGACTGAGATACTCGCTGTACCACGGCGAGCGGACTTCCCGCACCTTGTACCACACCGAGCGTGACATCAACAGCGTCCGCTCCACCTCCTGGGCTCCCAGCTTAAGCAAGAACTCTTCCCGTTCCGGCTGGTAATCGGTGGAGGCCAACGCCAAAGCCTGCGGCGGATAGGCTTGGGTGAGCTGGGCCATCTTGGCCATGAGCTCTGGGTAGAGCCAGGTGTAGGCGGGGTGAACCGTAAGCTTGGCCACGTGCGGCTGCTGCCCCGTCCGATCCAGCTTGAGGTTGAAATAGCCGATGGCGGTTCTCCGCTCGGGCTCGTAGACACACATCTCCAGCCGTTCGGTTTGGCTGACGGCACACCTGGCCTGCTCCAGAAGCCACTCCAGGGGGCTAGTGCGGAAGTCGCCCACGTTGCGGTCGTACACCTGGCGCACCGTGGCCGGCATGGATCCCGTATCCAGTTGGTAGATGGCGTAGGCATCTCGGTTAGTCACCGGCACCAGGTTGGGCAGCTTGGGCTCGTGTTGGCTGAGGGCAGCCAGGATCTCGGGCGGGATCGACCAGTAGGTAATCTGGGCTAGGGGCTGGAAGCCATTGTGCCGGTAGAGGGCTATCGCCCCCTTGTTGTGGATGTTCACCTCCAGAATCCAGGTGCGGGCCTCGCGAAAGTGCTCCATGCAGTGTTTGAGCAACTTAGACCCAATTCCCTGACGCTGGGCCGAAGGCGCCACCGCAATGTGATCCACCCGCCAGGTGCTGCGGGAATGGTTAAAGGGAGAAACCTGAATAACCCCCTGGATTTTGCCCTCCAGCTCCGCCACATGCACGGTAAACATGTGCTGGAAGCGGTTGGGAAACAGGCTTAGGGCTCTTAGAAGCCCGTACCACTGGCGCAGCCTCCGCAGTTGGCGACGAATGTCTACCGAGCGACTGCCATACTCTTCTTCAAAAGCTTGCGCCAAAATCTCCTCCACCGCCTCCAGGTCCCCCAGTTGGGCCGGGCGGAGAATCAGCTTGGGAGCCTCGCTGGGGGCTTCGGAATCTGGAGTAGGTTTTACCGTTGTCCTGTCCATGTTAAAGTTCCGGGGGGAACATTCAAAGCATAGCCCAGAATCCTCCTTCCTCTAGGGAGGTTGTTGCGGCCCCGAAAAAATTTTGTGTGGTCGCTTGGCCAGTTAGGCGCTGGCATCGAGCAACGCAAAGTTGCTGAAGCTAAAGCGCTTCTCAACAACACCAGCTTCCGTCTCGGTTTGAATGCGCCGCTCGGAGAGAATGTAGTACTTGCCCACCTTGGTGTAGAGGTCTTCAAATTGGCTGCGCCCACCCTTTTGCTCACCGGTCTTGGCGTCGTGGTAGACAGAGTCGTAGCGGTGGGAGAGGTAGCCTTCGCCGGTGTCGTGGCTGCTGAAGGTGTGAATGGTAACCACCACGCCGTGAATGTGCCGATGCACCATGGTAATTTGGTTGTCGCGCACGTGGTAGCGATCCCCCTCGGCTTTGCCTCCCACGAGGATCTCCACCGAGCCATCGGGCAGGATTTGGCCGTAGCGAAACGTGTTTTGGCCGTGGGCTTCGGCAAAGCTGCGGCGCACCCGGTGGACAGAAATCTCCCACATCTGCTCTTGGATGGCTTTCCGAGCTTCCTCATCTTCCACACCGGTTACCGTGGCTTTCAGGTCTGCCCCCAGGCGCACCTGACCCACAAACATGCGCTCTCCATCCCAGTAGGTGACCTCTGCGCTATAGCCCGGAAAGTCGGGATCCCAGGTGTAGCGATTTTCGTAGGCAGCCCGAAACAGTTCTTCGGCAGAAACGCGAGTTGCGGTCATCAGGGATCTCCTTCTTGCAAGAGATTCTCATCACTCTCCATTGTACCGCTCTCCCCTGTTGGGCTAAACCCAGCCGCCCGCGCTGGGAGCCTGCATTCAGGGAAGTGGCTGAGCGAATCCTCCTTTGCCACTATAGGGTAGAAGCAGGGCTGTAGGAACTTCTCTTCCTTCCTCACTCCCGGTTTGGGCCTGCTAGTTTAGCCGCTGCTGTGATCCCCAGGGTATTCTCTGAAGTGCCTACCCTTTCTTTTGTGTGAGGAGGAAGATTGAAAGATTTTGACAATCGCGGCAACAGAGCGTCCTCTCGCATTGACCCGGCGGGGCTCTTGGAGCCTGAGCTGTGGCCGACCCCCACAGGGATGGCAGCCTCGTCAGAGATAGCAGGGCCGGTTCTAAAAATTGTTGGCAAGCAGACCCTAAGCGGCCACGTTCCCATCGGGGGATCGAAAAACTCAGCTTTGGCTCTCATGGCCGGATCCCTCTTGGCCCCTGCCGCTTGTCGAATTCACAACGTGCCGCGCCTGCTGGACATCGAACGCATGGGGCAGATCCTGGCCACCCTGGGGGTTAAGGTGTCCCATGTCGGCAATACCCTTGACCTAGACGCCAGCTCCCTGAGGACTTGCCAGGCTCCCTATGAATTGGTCAGCCAGTTACGGGCCAGTTTCCTTATCATCGGACCGTTGGTGGCGCGGCTGGGAGTGGCCAGGGTGCCCCTACCGGGCGGCTGCGCCATTGGCTCGCGTCCCGTGGATCTGCATGTGCGGGGTTTGCAGGCGTTGGGGGCAACGGTTCAGATTGAGCACGGGGTGGTCCACGCCTATGCCCGTAAGCTGGTGGGAACCCGCATCTACCTCGACTATCCCAGCGTTGGTGCTACGGAAACTCTGATGATGGCTGCTACGCTGGCCGAAGGGGAAACGGTGATTGAAAATGCCGCCCAAGAGCCAGAGGTAGCGGACCTGGCCCGTTTTTGTCAGGCGATGGGAGCCCGCATCCGTGGCGTAGGCACCAATACCGTTGTGGTGGTGGGGGTGCCGCGTCTGCATGGCACAGAGTACACCGTCATTCCCGATCGCATCGAGGCCAGTACCTATCTCATCGCTGGAGCGATTACCCGCTCTGAGCTCACCGTGGGGCCGGTGATTCCGGATCACCTGCGGGCGGTGATTGCCAAGCTGCGGGACATGGGGCTGCGGGTGGAGGAAGAAGGCCCCAACCGTCTGCGCATTGCCCCGGCTCAACTCAGCTCAGGCTGGATTTGTCAGGCCACCGATATCCAAACCCTGCCCTACCCGGGTTTTCCCACCGATGTGCAGGCGCCAATCATGGCTTTGGCTGCTCTCAGCGAGGGCAGTTGCACCATCGAGGAGACAGTGTTTGAAAACCGAATGCACCACATCCCGGAGCTTAACCGCATGGGCGCGGACATTCGTCTCAAGAACCGGGTGGCCATCGTCCGGGGGGTGCCGTCTCTGTCAGGGGCGCCGGTGGTGGCTACGGACTTGCGGGCGGGGGCGGCCTTGGTGTTGGCTGGCCTGGCGGCCGAGGGCTGCTCCACCATCTACGGGCTCCACTACATCGACCGCGGCTACGAAGCCATCGACGAAAAGTTGCGCAATGTCGGGGCCAAGGTGTATCGCTGTAACAACCCGGCAGAAGACCCGACTACGGCCTAGAGTCAGCCAGGGATAACCCCTTCCCGGCTTCAGCGTTCCCTGAATGTAGGTGTCAAGCCATGTCCTACGTGTATGACTGTGTCATCGTCGGCGCCGGCCCTGCCGGCGGAGCTGCCGCCTACCACCTAGCCAAGCGCGGGCGCTCGGTGCTGGTCCTGGAAAAGGATCCCTTGCCCCGCTACAAGCCCTGCGGGGGCGGCGTCTCCCCCATGGTGGCGGCCTGGTTTGACTTTGACTTCAGCCCCGCCATCTCGCTGAAGATTCGGCAAATTCGCTACACCTGGCGGGGTGGGGATCCAGTGGTGGTCGAGTTGGATCTGAAAGAGCCAGTGTGGATGGTGCGACGGGAGGTTTTCGACGCCTACCTAATCCAGCAGGCCCAGAAGCAGGGGGCCACCCTCTGGGCTGGATGTGCCGCTGCCGGCCTTGAGTGGCAAAGTGACCGCTGGCAGGTGATGACTCCTGCTGGCCCGGTCTGGGGCCGGTACGTGATTGGGGCTGATGGGGCCAAGGGGTCGATGGCAAAGTGGCTGGGCTTTCGCAGTCGCCAGTGCCGCCTGGCCGCTGCCCTAGAGGCGGAAGTAGCTGGCTTGGAGCCGCAAACTGCCGCTGCTCACTTTGACTTCGGCAGTGTTAGCAATGGCTACATTTGGAACTTCCCCAAGGCGGACGGCTACTCGATTGGAGCTGGCACCTTTCGGGGTGGCCAGAAACAAAACCTGCGAGAAATAGCCAGCCAGTATGCCCACAACTTTGGCATCGACCTCAAGTCGGTTAAGTCCTTTGGCCATCCCCTCTGCCTTTGGGACGGGGATCAACCCCTGCACAGCCAAAATGCGCTCCTGGTGGGAGATGCCGCCTGTGTTGTCGACCCGTTTACTGCCGAAGGGATCCGTCCCTCCCTCCTCACTGGCATGCTGGCGGCGCAGGCCATCGACCAAGCCCTGGCAGGGGATCCCGAAGCCCTGGCCAACTACTCCGCCCGCGTCCAACAGGAGTGGGGCGCAGAGATGCGCTGGGCCAAGCGGATTGCGGCTCTGTTCTACTGCTTTCCCGGCGTGGGCTACCGAGTTGGCGTCAAGCGACCGGGAGCCACCCGGCGCATGGGCCAAATCTTGGCTGGCGAGCTGCGCTATAGCGATGTGGCCAGCGCGGCCATTCGCCAGTTGAGTGCTGGTCTCTTGGCCTAGACAGCTTGCTGGGAACTGCAGCCAGGATCGTCAAAGCGCCGGCTAATCAACAGACAGTTGCGGCCATCGGCCTGGCGAGTGTAGCTCAGGTGAGTGGAGAGGGCTTTCATCAGCAAAATGCCCCGTCCTCCCTCGGATTCGGCGTCGGGGAGAGGGTTGGCTGCTAGGTTTTGGGCAAAGCCCTCCAAGTCAAACTCCTGACCCTGATCCCAGATGCGTAGCTCTAGTCCCTGCGGCGTCAGCGTCAGCTCGATATCGATAGGCGTGCTGGCGGGCAGGGCGCGATGGGCATGGCGGACGGCATTGGTAAACCCTTCCGCGAGAACCAACTGGCACTCCAACCAGATGGGATCTGGAATACCCGCGTTGCGAAAGGACTCAAACCAAGTCAAAACTTCACCTAGGGCATCCAAAGTCGTGTCAACCCTCAGCGCAAAGGCTCGTTTTTCCTCTGCCGGAATCTCTGCCTCACTCAAATTGCGCCCTACTCCGAAGTTCTCCCTCAGCAGGAATGACCCGGTCAAATTCTAAACCAACCTGCTTCAGCCGCTTACCCCCCCTTTTAGGGGGCACTGAGGCTTGCTGTAGCCGCGCCTTCAACTTCCCAAGGGAATGAGAAGCTGCCCAGGAAGAAGCTAAGGGGAAGGGTCTGGGCAGTAGGGGTTAGGATCTGTGAAGATTTGGCCTGTTCTGGCTATGAGTCTCTCTACCTGGAAGCGCTGGTTGGACTCTTTTCTCATTGCCCTGGCCCTTCTGATGTTTGCCGGCTTTGTCTGGTTTGTTTTCTCGGTAACAGCAGCCTTCTTCGGGATTACCCTAGGCTACAAGCTCTGGCTGCGGCTGTGGCTGCCCTGGTTTCAGCCGTTGCTGGGGATCCTGACAGCCGGCGCTTTGCTAAGCGGCGTGTGGAGTTGGCTCTCCCGCGATCGAGACCATCAGCAGCCCTAAAGATCCGCCGGCGCCAAGAGGCCACGGACTGGCTCTATACTGAAAACGTATCTAAATGTTGAGCACCTGAGGCAGTCTGGCGTCGTGTTTGTCCTATCTGGCTACGAGTACCTGCTGGCTTTCCTCATTGTCTGCGCCCTGCTGCCAGTTTTGGCCCTAGGGGCCTCAGCCCGTTTGTCTCCCAAACGGCAGGGAGCCCTGCGAGTCAGCACCTATGAGTCGGGGATGGAGCCGTTTGGGCAGGCCTGGATTCAGTTCAACATCCGCTACTACATGTTCGCGCTTGCCTTCGTCATTTTCGATGTGGAGACTGTGTTCCTCTACCCTTGGGCAGTAGCTTTTCACCGCCTGGGGCTGCTGGCTTTTGTGGAGGCTTTGATTTTCATTGCCATCCTCGTGGTGGGTCTTGTCTACGCTTGGAGAAAAGGAGCGCTGGAATGGTCATGACCTCTAAGGAGCCGGAAGTTTTGTTTCCGGCCTCTCCTCCGCAAGTTACTACGGATCTTTCCAACAATGTTATTCTCACAACGGTAAACGACCTCTACAACTGGGCCAAGATGTCCAGCCTCTGGCCGCTGCTCTATGGCACCGCCTGCTGCTTTATCGAGTTTGCGGCGATGCTGGGATCCCGCTTTGACTTCGACCGCTTTGGCCTGTTGCCTCGGACTTCGCCGCGCACCGCTGATTTGCTCATCACAGCGGGAACGGTAACCATGAAGATGGCGCCGGCACTGGTTAAGCTCTACCAACAGATGCCCGAGCCCAAGTACGTCATTGCCATGGGAGCTTGCACCATCAGCGGCGGCATGTTCAGCTCTGATTCCTACACCGCTGTGCGAGGGGTGGATAAGCTCATCCCCGTGGACGTGTACATTCCCGGCTGCCCACCCCGCCCTGAGGCCATCATGGACGCCATTGTCAAGCTGCGCAAGAAGATTGCCGCTGAGGACATGCGGGAGCGGGGCCGTCTGCAGCAAACCCACCGCTACTACACCGTCAAGCACAACCTCAGACCGGTGCCCGAAGTCATCACTGGCAAGTACTTGGAGAGCGAAACCCGCCAGGCTCCGCCGCCGGAGCTAGCTGCCGCCATTGGCCTGCCCGTGCCGCCGGCCCTGCAGACTGCCGACTTCAAGCGGGTAGAGCAACAGCTCAAAGCCTTGCAAGGAGGGGCCTGAGATGACGGATCCCAAAACGCCGGAAAGTCCGCCTCCTGCCTCTGAGCCAGCCGAGTCGCTGGCAACGCGGGAGCGAGGTCCAGTTTCTCAGTTTCTTGCTGACAACGGCTTTGACCACCAGTATCTGGGCAGGGATGCGGCTGGAGTAGAGCTACTGGAGGTGGAGCGGGACTTTCTCCTGCCCGTATGCACCGCTCTCTACGCCTATGGCTTTAACTATCTTGCCTGCCAGTGCGGCTATGACCTAGGGGCAGGCCAGCCGTTGGTTAGCCTCTACCACTTGATTAAGCTGACGGACGGAGCGGATCGCCCGCCGGAGGTGCGCGTCCAGGTGAAACTGCCCCGCGACGATCCGCGGGTGCCCTCGGTGTACTGGATCTGGAAGTCGGCTGACTGGCAGGAGCGGGAGACCTACGACATGTACGGCATTATCTTTGAAGGTCACCCTAACCTAAAGCGGATCCTGATGCCAGAAGACTGGATTGGCTGGCCGCTGCGCAAGGACTACATTACGCCTGACTTTTATGAGTTGCAGGATGCCTACTAAGAGGGCTCCCTCAACCACCTGGCTGGCGTTTGCAGGATAAGCGAAAATGTGGCCGTTTTTGCTCTTGGCAATCTACGCAGGAGGGGTTTGGTACTCGCTCCGCAAGGCAGATCGCCTCTACTCGGGATCGGGAAAATGGCTGGTCTCAGCTCTCTGGCCAGTCCTGCTTTTCACAAACCGTCGGTTTCGCCAAAATTGGCGCCGCCCCTTGCAGAGATGAGTCTCCTAGCCTATAGGCACCTTGTTGCACCCCCAGACGGATCAGCAACTGCAAGATCTCATCGCTAGCCGCATCCGCGCCCAGGGGCCAGTGACTTTTGCCCAGTTCATGGAGTGGGCCCTCTACGAGCCGGAGCTGGGCTACTACGAGCGGGGCTACCCCATTGGCCCTGACTACTTAACGGCTCCCCACCTGGCGCCCGACTTTGCTCACCTGTTAGCGGAGCAGATTCACCAGTTCTGGCAAGTTCTAGGCTCCCCTTCTGCTTTTGCGGTCGTTGAGATGGGGGCAGGCAGCGGTCGCCTGGCTGAAGATTGGCTAACCTACGTGCGCTCGGCTTACCCCGCGTTTTGGCAGGCTCTAGAGTACGGGATCCTGGAGCGCTCTGCCTCTTTGCGGCGGCTGCAGCAGGAGCGCTTGGCGGGCTTTGGGGAGAAGGTGCGCTGGCTGGCGTGGGACGAAATCCCGGAGGGGTCAGTAACTGGCTGTTTTTTCTCCAATGAGCTGGTGGATGCTTTTCCGGTCCATCGGGTGCAGGTGCAGGGGGGGTCTTTGCGGGAAATCTACGTGGATTGGACAGAGGGAGGGTTTCAAGAGGTGCTGGGGGATCCCTCGACCCCCGCGCTAGAAGCGTACTTTGCCCGGCTAGGGATCCCAATTACCACCTACCCCTCTGGCTACCAAACCGAGGTCAACCTCAAGGCCCTTGAGTGGCTGCAGCTCCTGGCCCATAAGCTGCGGCGGGGCTACGTGCTGACCATCGACTACGGCTATCCTGCCCAGCGCTACTACAGCCCCCAGCGCTCCCAGGGCACGCTCCTAGCATACCGCCGACACGCCACCTCTACGGATCCCTATAGTCGGGTAGGGTGCCAAGATCTCACGGCCCATGTGGACTTTACAACCCTGGAACAGGTGGGGGAATCCCTGGGACTCAAGCGACTGGGCTTCACGCAGCAAAGCTATTTTCTGGTAAACCTGGGGTTGGCGGAACGGCTGGCCGCCCTCAGCCAAACAAGCGATGGGTCAGGGGGCGTGGGCCAGGTGCTGCAGCGGCGCTTTGCGCTCCAAGCGCTGATCGATCCGCTGGGGCTAGGTAGCTTTGGGGTGCTGCTGCAGGCCAAGGGCTTGAGTGAGTTGGAATCTACCCAGCGGCTGCGGGGC
This sequence comes from Synechococcus sp. W70.1, assembly GCF_047461515.1. Lineage (NCBI taxonomy): Bacteria > Bacillati > Cyanobacteriota > Cyanophyceae > Synechococcales > Synechococcaceae > Synechococcus > Synechococcus sp. W70.1. The sequence continues at coordinate 78,032 of NZ_JANSHH010000036.1, read as the reverse complement.
TTTGCCGAGCCGGAGCTAATGCCTATGGGCGGGGCGGGCTTGAAAGTGAACCCTACGGCACGGTTTGGTAGCGGCACTTACAGCAGTTCGAAAGATCCCTGGCTAAAATCCCGCGGCAGCTAGGCCGTAACTCCTGAGAGGTTCTCGGTGCGCTTGGAGCTGTTGCAGGCTTTTCTAAACGTCGTCGAAAGTGGCAGCTTTTTGGCTGCAGCCCGCCGCAGTGGCCTAAGCCAGTCTACCATCAGCCGCCAAATTCAGGCCTTGGAAGAAGAGGTGGGCGCCCCGCTACTGCACCGCAAGAGCCCAGTGGCCCTGACGGTGGCGGGGGAACGGCTCCTACCCCATGCCCGGCGCATCTGTCAGGAGTGGCAGCAAGCCCAAGCCAGCATTCGAGAATGGCTGCAGGGCGGGCAAAGCGAGCTCTGCGTTGCCGGGATCCACTCCCTGACTGCCTATCGACTGCCGCCGGTGCTGCAGGAGTTCTGCCGAGAGTACCCGCAGGTGCAGTTGCGGGTTACAGCTCTAGGCAGCGACCGCGCCTTGAAGGTGCTCAAGGATGGGTTGGTGGATGTGGCTTTGGTGATGGAAAATCCCTGGCTAAGGCGGGGGGACGAACTGGTAGTGGAGCCCCTGTATTCCGAGCCCATCCAGGTGTTGATGGCCACCAGCCATCCCCTCAGCCGCTACGAGCGGATCCCTTGGCCGGTGTTGGCCGAGTACCCCCAGGTCGTGTTTAAAGATGGCTATGCCATGCGCACTTGCGTGGAGTCCCACCTGGCCCGCCAGGGGTTAACTCTCAAGGCAGCGCTGGAGCTGAACACGCTGGAGGCCTTTCGCGGTGTCGTTCGCCAGGGGCAGTTGATTGCTCTCCTGCCAGAATCGGCTCTAGTGGACTGTCACGCCGACCCAGGGTTGCAGGTGCGGCCCACCGACCCCCCCTTGTTGCAGCGACAGGTAGTGGCAGTAACCACCCGTGATCGCTATCAGATCCCGCCCATTCGCCGGTTTTTGCAGTTAGCAGCCCAGTTGCTCCGCCAGCCTGCTTCCGACGCCAAGGCAGATAGGGATGCCTCCTGGGTTTCTGCCAAGTTCGCTCGCCCTAGACTGCCAAAGCTATGAGCCACGAGTTTCGCGAGCTTTTGAAGAAAATCAGCAGCGGCACCCACACTCACGAGGATCTCACCCGCGGCGAAGCCGCCCAGGCCACTCGGCTGCTCCTTGCGGGCAAAGCCACCCCGGCCCAGATTGGGGCCTTTTTGATTGCCCACCGCATCAAGCGCCCCACCGCCGAAGAGCTGGCTGGTATGTTGGATGCCTATGCCGAGTACGGCCCTCGCCTTCCCCAACGAGATCTGCCCCATCCCTTGGCTATCTTTGGCCACCCCTACGACGGCCGCTCGCGAACAGCGCCGCTGGGGGTGTTAGTGGCTTTGGTATTGGCGGCAGCAGGAGCAGCTGTTTTGCTCCATGGTTCCGGCTGTTGCCCTCCCAAGTATGGTCTACCCTTGGAGGTGGTTTGGCGAGGCTTGGGGGTGGACTGGCGAGGATGGTCGCTGGAGCAGGTGGGCCGATGCCTGGAGCAAACTGGCTTGGGATTTTTGTACTTGCCAGACTGCTTCCCCCAAGCGCAAGCTCTGATGGAGTACCGGGATCAAATCGGCAAGCGCCCTCCCCTGGCTACGCTGGAGCTGGTCTGGGCACCCTATGAGGGCCCCTTCCACCTGGTGGCCGGCTATGTGCATCCGCCCACCGAGGCCACAATGCTGGAGTTGTTTGCCCTGCAAGGGATCCAAAACTTTACCACGGTCAAGGGACTAGAAGGCAGCAGCGACCTGCCGCGGGAGCGGACAGCTATCCTCAACCACCGCGGGGAACGGCTGCTGCTTAAAGCCCGCGACCATCACCTGGCCGGCCCGGAGATCCCGCTGGCGGAGGAGAAAGAGTTGCTGCGGCAGATGCACCAGCTCCTCAACGGGGATCCCTCCCCCCTTGCCCCAGCGGTACTCTGGAATGGTGGCAGCTACCTCTGGCTGCTGGGCTATGCTCAATCTCTCAGCGAGGGGATCCAGCAAGCAGAGGAATTGCTCCGCTCTGGCCGAGTGAGGGAAAAGCTGCAACAGCTCCAACACCTAGCTTGCCTGGCCCAGCCTTCCTAAAAAGCAATTGGCCCAGCTCTTGAGGAGGGCCTGACCGGCTAGGCCCAGAGCATCAGCCGCAGCTCATAGGGATCGGGCATATCGGGGTGAAAGGGCAATAGGCGGATGGCCAACCCCTGCAAGCCGCTGCTCTCGTAGCGAACTTGGCCACAAAAGATGGCGCGATCCCCCACTGTCTCCACGTAGCGCAAGGGGGTTGCCCGGCCGTTTTGGATCTGGCCCTTGTCGTCCACCGACCCCTGGTAGGCTTGAACAATCACATCCTGCGGCTGCAGGGATCCCAGCTGCACCTCCACCGTTACGGTGAGGGGTTCCCCGGCCATCACCACTTCCTGGACCTGGCTATCCCGGCCGGCAGAAGGCTTGCCAGTGGGCTGTCTTGGGTTTTCAATCCGGACGTCGAGAACCCGGAGGTTGTACCAGTTCTCCTGCAGATGGTTCCGCCAACGGGTAAACTGGCGGGCCGCCTGGAAGTTGTTGCGCCGCATGCGGTCAAAGGAGTTGCTCAACGGAATGTAGGCTCGCTCGGCATACTCCCGAACCATGCGCTGGGTGCTGAAGCGAGGGCAGTTGAGGCGGATTGCCTGCTTCATGCGCTGAATCCAGGCATGGGGCAGGCCGTCGCTGCCGCGTTGGTAGAAAAGGGGAGCTACTTCCTTTTCCAGGAGATCGTAGAGGGCGTTGGCCTCCACCTCGTCCTGGTAGGCGCGATCCTCAAACTCCTCGCCGCGGCCAATGGGCCAGCCAGTCTGGTAGTAATCTGCCTCATCCCACCAGCCGTCCAAGATGCTCAGGTGCAGTCCGCCGTTAGCCGCTGCCTTCATGCCGCTAGTACCGCTGGCCTCGCGGGGGCGCAGGGGGGTGTTTAGCCACACGTCCACCCCGGCCACCATTAAGCTAGCGATGTACATGTCATAGTCTTCGATAAACACCAGCCGCTGGCGGAACTCTGGCTGGCGCGACACCTGGACAATCTGGCGGATCAACTCCTTGCCGGCTGTATCGCGAGGGTGGGCCTTGCCGGCAAAGATAAACTGCATCGGGTACTGGGGATGGTTGATCAGGGCTTTGAGCCGCTCCAGGTTGTGGAGCAAGAGAGTGGCCCGCTTGTAGGTGGCAAAGCGGCGGGCAAACCCAATGGTAAGCACCTCTGGGTTGAGGGCTTCTGAGGCCCGTTGGATCTCAGCCGTCGAGGCTGCCCGCTTTTGCAGCTGCTCCACCAGGCGCTGGCGGGTGAAGTCAATGAGGCGAGCGCGGCTGTGCTCGTGCGCCCGCCACAGTTCCGCATCCGGGATCCGATCCACCTTCTGCCAGAGAGGATCCGAGGGAGGAGCCTCCGCCCAATCCGGCCCCAGGTAGCGGTCGTAGAGAGCTTGGTTTTCCTCCCCCACCCAGGTGCGGACATGCACGCCATTGGTGATGGAGGTAATCGGCACCTCCTCTTGCGGGATCCCAGGCCAGAGGGGGCCAAACATCTTGCGGGCGACCGCCCCATGGAGCTTGCTGACGCCGTTAACAAACGAGGCCATGTTGATGGCCAGCACCGCCATGCTGAAAGGGGACTGGAAGTCGCCTGGATTTTCTCGACCCAGGGCCAAAAAGTGCTCCCGACTTAGGCCCATCTGGCGGTAGTAGGAGCCCAGGTAGTAGTCGATTTTGTCTGGCGGGAACAGGTCGATCCCCGCAGGCACTGGCGTGTGGGTGGTAAACAGCTGGCTCGACTTAGCCACCTGCCAGGCCTCCTCAAAGCTCAGCCCTTGCTCCACCATCAACAGGCGGATCCGCTCCACTGCCAAAAAGGCAGAGTGCCCCTCGTTCATGTGGTAGACAGTGGGGTGGATCCCAAGGGCGCGCAGAGCCCGCACACCACCGATCCCCAGCATCATCTCCTGGTGGATGCGCACATCCTGGTCGCCCCCGTAGAGCTCGTCGGTGATGTCCTGGTCGTACTGGCTGTTGGGCTCGATGTTGGTGTCGAGAAGGTATAGGGGCACCCGCCCCACCATGGCTTTCCAGATGCGGGCAAATACCTTGCGGTTGGGGTAGTCCACCTCAATGCGAATCTCGCGGCCCTCCGCGTCTCTTTGCAGCTCCAGGGGCATGTTAAAGAAATCGTTGGTGGGGTAGCGCTCCTGCTGCCAGCCATCGGGGCTGAGGTACTGGCGGAAATACCCCTTTTGGTAGAGCAGGCCCACACCCACGAGCGGCAGGCCCAAGTCGCTGGCTGCCTTGAGGTGATCCCCGGCCAACACCCCCAAACCCCCTGAGTAAAGAGGCAGACAGTCGGCCAAGCCAAACTCCGCGGAAAAATAGGCGTAGCATTCCCCTTCCACCGCATGGGATAAGCGGTACCGACGGTACCACGTGTCTCGTTGGAGATAGCTATTTAGTTGCTGGCTAGCTCGCTCCAGTTGGGCTAAGAACCCCGGATCCTCTGCCAATTCATCCAGGCGTTCCTGCCGGATCTGGCCCAAAAGAGCCACAGGGTTGTGCCCGCAGGCATCCCACAGATCTGGATCCATGCGCCGGAACAGGGTGCGGGTTTCTACGTTCCAACTAAAATGCAGGTTGTAGGCCAAAAAGCGCAGGCTCTCCAAGGCAGGCGGCAGGTAAGGGATTACCCTAAACGTGCGTAACGGCTTCATATTTTGTTAGGACAAGTGCAGGTCGCCACTGCCAAGCTACCCTGACCTCGGCGGGAGAGCTTAGCTTTTTACAGCTTCTTTCGAGTTAAGGCCGGGCTCCTGCCTACAGGGAACTAAGGCATAGCCCATTCACCTATGGATCCCACTACACCCCTGGCCGACACCATTGCTGCCATTGCCACCGCCGTGGTGCCCGAGCAGGGCAGCATTGGCATTGTGCGCCTTTCCGGCTCGCGGGCTCTGTCCATTGCCCAGGCGATCTTTACTCCCGCCCGCCGCAATGCCACCTGGGAGAGCCATCGCCTTCTCTATGGCTGGATCCATGACGAGAAGGGCCACCCACTGGACGAAGCTCTGGCTGTGTGGATGCAGGCCCCCCGCTCCTACACCCGCGAGGATGTAGTGGAGTTCCATTGCCACGGCGGCATTATGGTGGTTCAGGCTACCCTGCAGCAGTGCCTGCGCCAGGGAGCCCGGCTAGCGCAGCCAGGGGAGTTTAGCCTACGCGCTTTCCTAAACGGTCGCATCGATCTAACCCAGGCCGAAAGTGTGGCTGATCTGGTGGCAGCCCGCTCTCCGCAGGCAGCTCAAATGGCGCTGGCGGGTCTGCAGGGCAAACTGGGACAGTCTATCCGCGCCCTGCGCCAGGCGCTCCTGGGCTTATTGGCCGAGATTGAGGCGCGAATTGACTTTGAAGAGGATCTGCCCCCTCTGGATGTCCCGGCTTGGCAGGCCCGGCTGCAAGACATTCAGGCTCAGATGCAGGCCCTGCTGGCCACTGCCGAACGGGGGCAACTGCTGCGCACTGGGGTGAAAGTGGCCATTGTCGGGCGGCCCAATGTGGGCAAGTCCAGCCTGCTCAACGCCTGGTCAGGGCAGGATCGCGCTATTGTCACGGATCTACCTGGCACCACTCGGGATGTGGTGGAGTCCCAGTTGGTGGTGAGAGGGATCCCCGTCCAGCTCCTGGATACCGCCGGCATTCGCGCCACTGACGATCCGGTGGAGCGGCTGGGGGTGGAGCGCTCCCAACGGCTGGCCCAGACCGCCGATGTGCTGGTGCTGGTCATCGATGCTCAGGCGGGCTGGACGGAGGCTGATGCGGCTATCTATGCCTCCATCCGCCACCGCCCCCTGATTCTAGTGATCAACAAAACTGACCTCGCCTCCCCCAACGGCATTTCTCTCCCCCCCGAAATCACCTACCGTGTCCCTGCTGTTGCCGCCCAGGGCAAGGGGATCCCAGAGCTGGAAGAAGCCCTGGAGCAGCTTGTTACCCAGGGGCGACCCCAGCCCAACTTGGAGGTAAGCCTCAACCAGCGCCAGGCCGCCGCCCTCCGCCAGGCCCAAGCCAGCCTAGAACAAGTGGCCCAGGCCATGCGGGAACAGCTCCCCCTCGATTTCTGGACCATCGACCTGCGGGGGGCGCTGCACGCCCTTGGCCAGATCACCGGCGAGGAGATCTCCGAGGCAGTCTTGGATCAGATCTTTAGCCGCTTTTGCATTGGCAAGTAACCGCTTGCTAACTCATACTCATTCTGAGTTTGTGTTAGTATAGGCCCAGTTGGGAGCTGACAGACTGATGGCCCCAGCGGATTCCACAACAATTGGGAGGTTGGCTATGGTTAGTGCCGAAAAAACCCGTCTCTACCCCACTCAGCTCGACCTGCCGGCCGAGGCCCGCGCGCAACTGGTGGAGCTGCTCAACCAGTCTTTAGCGGACACCCTGGATTTGAAGACTCAGGTGAAGCAGGCCCACTGGAACGTCAAAGGCATGAACTTCATCGCCCTGCACGAGATGTTTGACACCTTTGCCAGCACCCTGGAAAACTACGTGGACATGCTGGCCGAACGGGTTACGGCCCTGGGGGGCATTGCCCGCGGCACGGCCCGCATTGTCGCCCAAACCTCGAGCTTGCCTGAATACGACCTGACGGCTGAAGACGGTCGCGCTCACCTGCAGGCTTTGGCGGCCCGCTACGGTCAGTATGCCGCTGCCGTTCGGCGCAACATTGACCGCGCCACCGAGCTGGGGGACGCCGACACTGCCGACCTGTTTACCGAGATCTCGCGGCAAATCGACAAAGATCTCTGGTTTATCGAGGCCCACCTGCAGGCTTAAAGAGCTAATTGTGGGGTAACAAAATGGTTGCCAGTGCTTCTCTCCTTTACTTGGCAGCTTTGGCAGGCATCCTGGGGGTGGTGGGTTTCTTTGTCTTGCGTGGGGTGCTACGCCTATGGGCGCAGGAAAAAGTCATTCGCGAGCTCCAGCCCCGCCTAAGCAAGGGCAAGGGATCCCCCCAGGAGCACTACGAGTTGGGCAGCGTCTACCTGCAAAAGGGTCTCTACGAGCAGGCCATCGTCCAGCTCAAAAAAGCCCTGGAAGTGGCTGGGGAAAACATCCCCCCGGTTTGCAACGCTCTTGGCTTTGCCTACTTTAGCCAGGGGCAATACGATCTGGCCATTCGCTACTACAAAGATGCGGTGGCGGCAGATCCGGCCTATGTAACCGCCTGGAATAACCTGGGCCATGCCTACGAGAAAAAAAATCTCTACGGCCCTGGCCTGGAAGCCTACGAGACCGTGTTGAAGCTGGATCCCCAAAATGCCATTGCCAAGCGCCGCGCCGAGTCCCTGCGCAAGCGTCTGCAGCCCAGCTCCCGCGGCTAATTGACAATTGCTGGCCTTAAAAGAAAGTGGAGGTTAGGGATCCGGTACCGTATTGCCGGGGCTGGTATCATGTTTTGGAAAACGCGAGAGACCGCTTCATGAATGCACAGTCGGTGGCACCGGTAGTTTTGGTCATTCTAGATGGCTGGGGTTATCGCGAGGCCGCGGAGGGCAACGCCGTGCTGGCTGCCCGAACCCCCGTCATGGATAGCCTATGGGCTACCTATCCCCATACCCTGCTGCAAGCTTCGGGGCGGGCCGTGGGTTTGCCAGAAGGGCAGATGGGCAACTCCGAGGTGGGCCACCTAACTCTGGGAGCAGGGCGGGTAGTGCCGCAGGAGTTGGTGCGCATTAGCGATGCCATTGAGACGGGATCCCTTTTTCAAGAGCCTCTTTTGGTGGAAGTTTGTCGTCAACTCAAGGGGCGGGGAGGCCGGTTTCATTTCATCGGGCTCTGCTCTGCAGGAGGGGTTCACTCCCACATTGACCACCTCTACGGCCTGCTGAAACTGGCAGCGCAGGTGGGGATCCCTGCCTACGTTCATGCCATTACCGATGGCCGCGATACTCCCCCTTGCGAAGGGGCAACAGTTCTGGCCGCTCTCCAAAAAGAGCTGCAATGGCTGGGCAACGGCGTCATCGCCACCCTGAGCGGCCGCTACTACGCCATGGATCGGGATCGCCGTTGGGAGCGCACCCAGAAGGCCTACGAGGTTATGACGGAAGATGGCCCTGGCTGTGGCCGCAGCGCTGCCGAGGTGATGGCAGACTTTTACGCCCAGGATATTACCGACGAGTTCATTCCCCCCACCCGTTTGGCGCCGGGAGCAGTAAGGCCGGGAGATGCAGTCATCTTCTTCAACTTCCGCCCGGATCGGGCCCGCCAGCTTACCCAAGCTTTCGTCTGCCCCGACTTTTCCGGTTTCCAGCGCTGCCTTATTCCGGACCTCACCTTCATCACCATGACCCAGTACGATCCCACCTTGCCGGTGCAGGTGCTCTTTAAGCCGCAGAACCTGGATCACCTGGTAGGGCAGGTGGTAAGCGAGGCTGGCCTTAAGCAATTGCGCATTGCCGAAACGGAAAAATACGCCCACGTCACCTACTTCTTCAACGGCGGCCTCGAGCAGCCCTTCCCTGGGGAAGATCGCATCTTGGTTCAAAGCCCGCTGGTGGCCACCTACGACCAAGTGCCGGAGATGTCGGCGAGGAAAGTCACCGACAAGGCTATCGAAGCCATTGCCCGCGGCGAGTACAGCCTGGTGGTGCTGAACTACGCCAACCCTGACATGGTGGGCCACACCGGCAACTTTGAGGCCACGGTGCGGGCTCTGGAAACGGTAGACCACTGCCTAGGTCGCCTGCTGGCGGCAGTGGTAGACGTAGGGGGCACCACCCTCATCGTTGCGGATCACGGCAATGCCGAGCTGATGTGGGACGACCAGGGCAACCCCTGGACCGCTCACACCACCAACCCCGTGCCCTGCATTCTGGTGGAGGGCGAAAAGCGCAAGATCCCGGGCCGCGGTGGCGACGCCAGGCTGCGTTCCGGCGGCACCTTGGCTGATGTCGGACCCACCCTGCTCGAGATCTTGGGCTTGCCGCAGCCCCCTGAGATGACGGGGCAGTCCCTCCTGCAGCCGGCAGAATACACCCTCCTGCAGCGGCAGCCGGCGCCTGTGGGGCGCTAAAACCCGCCCTCCCCTACTCGGCTACTGGGATCCCTTCTTGGATTAGCCAAGCCCTCACCTCCTCCCAGCTGCGGTAGAGAGCCAAAACCCGGGAGCGCTCAGGGTGATAAGGGGCACTAAGGCGCTCTAACTGTAAGAAGCGAGCCTGAGGAGGGATCACCGGCACCTCTGGATCGGGGGGGGTGGGCCGGCGCAGGGAGCTGCTATAGCCGCGGTAGATTAGCACCAAGTCCGTTTCCCCCTCGCTTTCCACCTCCACCCGCAGCACCTCCTGGGGGTGGGCTTGGCTGTAGCGCTCTAGAGCCAGCGGCCAGGGCAGGGCGCTCATGCTGCCAACTCCCTTTTCTCGGTAGGGGGCCGCAGCCGCCAGACGAAATAGACGCTGTAGAGTAGGTAAGCTACCAAGCCCCAGGCCCCTAGGCTCCCGAGCAGCTCGGGGGATACATTGGGATGGAAGATCTCCCGAAAGCCCAGCGGCGGCTCAAACCAGGCTTGACACTGGAGCGACAAAGAAGCCTGGAAGGCGCAGGGCACAAAGGCTCCTGAAAAGAAGAACCCGACCCCCATATAGCCAGTCAGGATCCACCGCCAGAGCAAGAAAGCCCGCGCTGCCCAGCTTCTCGACTGCTCGAGGGCGGTGCTCCAATCCCGCCAGAACCAAAGGCTGAGCGGGATCAAAAGCCGTGCCATTGCCCCGCTCAGGAAACTGATGGGCAGGCCGCCAATCATGAGATATACGGTTACCGCCAACAGGCTAGACACCCGCCAGTAGGCAATCAGAAGCTGGATCAGGGGCCCCAGCCCCACCGCAAAAGCCCAAACCAAGAGAGCTAGCGGCACCACCACGGTCAGCGCCACAGCTAGGCTGTAGTCCGCCCAAATGGCTTTCAGCAGCCACTCCTGTGGGATCATCCTCTCCTTCTCTCCTTCCTGACCCTAGTATGCTGGGATCCGCAGCGAGATTCCCCAGGGTTACAGGATATTACAAGTTCCTAACTACCCCTCCCCAAGACTTTACGCCGCAGGCCTTTGGAAAGTTTTCCAATTCTTGACATTGCCCATCCAGGAAGGTGGTAGATTCTTAGAGGAACACCTCGTGGGCCAGCCGTCTTTCTGGAGGGCAGATGGGAGTTTCCTAGGGCCTTGGTTTGGCCTGGTGTGTTAAGTATTGTTACTCAGCCATGGTATTTTGGGTTAAGGCCAACTCCTAAGAGGTAGGAATCCCGCTTCCATGTCCCCTTCTTTCAGACTTCTCTCCCACAGTCCCAGCCGCTGGAAGGCAGCCCAGTGGAAGCCCAGGCCCTTGCCTCCCCTAGAGGACGTGCCCCTTTCTCAAAACGATGAGGAAGAGAGGGGTTGCCAAGCTTCGCTGCAGCCAGAGCCAACCTCTCGCGAGGGGACAGTGGGCAGAAGCTATGCGGCACTGCAGTTATGGCTGGCGCTAGTTACCCTTAGCGTGAGCCTGGCCATTGCCCTGGGGTTGGCTTTGGTTTACTCACCAGGGGTTGCAGGCAACTACTTGCTAGGGGCAATGGTCGGCGTAGTCTATCTGCGCATGCTGGGCCGCAGCGTGGCAGAGCTGGGCAAAACTCGCAGCCGCTTAGGGGTGACGCGCCTAGCTCTGTTTGTTGGGCTGATGGTTTTGGCTGCGAAGGTAAAGTCCCTACAGATTTTGCCCATCTTCTTTGGGTTTATGACGTATAAGGTCACCCTGCTCATCTACCTCGTCCAGACGTTGAGCCGTTTATCTTCCTCTTCCTGATGCTTATGAGCCCGTCCTTCTCCTCGCCTTTTCTCCTAGCAGAGCTTGAGGTTGGCCATCACCTCTACTGGCACCTGGGCAAGTTTACGGTCCACGGCCAGGTTCTGATTACCAGTTGGATTGCCATTGCCCTAATTTTGACGGTGGTGCTGCTGGGCACTCGTCAACTGCAGCGGGAGCCCGCTGGCTTGCAGAACTTTGTTGAGTATGTTTTGGAATTTGTGCAAAGCATTGCCCGTGCCCAGATTGGCGAGAAAAACTTCCGGCCCTGGGTGCCCTATGTTGGCACCTTGTTTCTGTTTATTTTTGTCTCCAACTGGATGGGGAATCTTTTCCCCTGGAAGTTGATCCCCTTGCCGGAAGGGGAGCTGGCTTCTCCCACCAACGACATCAACACCACTGCCGGCTTGGCGCTGCTTACCAGTATCATGTATTTCGTGGCCGGCATCAGCAAGCGGGGGCTGTCCTACTTTAAAAAGTACATCGAGCCCACGCCGGTTCTGTTGCCCATCAACGTTCTAGAAGATTTCACCAAGCCCCTCTCCCTAAGCTTCCGTCTGTTTGGCAACATCTTGGCCGAGGAGCTGGTGATTGCGGTGTTGGTGTTGCTGGTGCCCTTGTTGATCCCGGTGCCGGTGATGATCCTGTTCCTGTTTACCGGAGCCATTCAGGCTTTAATCTTCGCAACCCTCTCGGCGGCTTACATTGGAGAGGCGCTGGAAGGCCATGGGGGTGGGGATCACCACGATTGAGCTGCCGAGGAGTCGGCGAGGGCTGGGGCGCTCAGCTCTCCCCACCTCTTCCGGGGGTTGTTGCCGGGGCTTGGTAAGGTTTGTTGGGGCCGAGGGCCTGTGCCCAGAGGTCGCCGACAAGGGGGCGATCGGCTCGGATACTCCAGCCAGATCACCTCAAACCAAAGGCGCTGTTGCAGTCGTGCCTACTTCTGTTCTGTAACGACGAGGAGAATCTCACGATGGCTATGGATTCGTTAACCTCTGCTGCCTCTGTTTTGTCTGCTGCTCTGGCTATTGGTTTGGGATCCCTGGGTCCAGGGCTGGGCCAAGGGAATGCTGCTGCTGCGGCCATGGAGGGGCTGGCCCGCCAGCCAGAGGCGGAAGATAAGATCCGCGGCAGCCTGTTGATCAGCCTGGCCTTCATGGAAGCTCTGACCATCTACGGCTTGGTGGTGGCGCTGGTGCTTTTGTTTGCTAACCCCTTCGCCTCCTAGTGCTGTCGTCTTGGGGGCAGTCTGGACAGTCCCTGCCGGCTTGCCCCCTAGTCTTGCTTCAGCTCAGAATCCCGTTTTTGTCCCTGAGGCCCCATGCTCTCCTCAGCCCTTTTGGCCGTCGAGGCCGCCGAGAAAAATGGTCTCTTCGACTTGGATGCCACCCTGCCCATCATCGCCATTCAATTTCTGTTGTTGGTAGCTGTGCTTAACTCTCTCTTCTACGAGCCGGTTACTCGGGTTATTGACAGCCGCAACGACTACATCCGCTCCACCCAGGCGGAAGCCCAGGAGCGGTTGGAGAAGGCAACGGCCCTGGCCCAAGAGTACGAGGCGGAGATTAGCCGAGCTCGCCTACAGGCGCAGGCCGTGATTGCCGAGGCGGAAGCGGCTGCTGCTCGCATCCGTTTAGAGAAGCTGGCGGCAGCTCAGGCAGAGATCCAAGCCAAGCTGGAAGCGGCGCGGCGGCAGGTTGAGCAGGAAAAGCAAGCAGCCCTTGAACAGCTGCAGCAGCAAGTGGAGGCCATCGCCGCCCAGATTACCGAGAAGTTGCTAGGTAGCGTCCGTTGAGTGGCTGGTTAAACGTTCCTTGGGGAGTAGCTTGTGATGCTGGGGTTTAGCTGGATGCCCGCTTGGCTTTTGGCCGTGGCTGAGCCAGGGATCCTCGAGGCGGTTCTAGAAAGCAACCTCATCAACATCGCCATTATCCTAACTTTGCTGTACCTCTTGGGTCGCCGAGTGGTGGGGGAAGCGCTGGCCAAGCGGCGGGAAAGCATCCTCGAAGAGCTGCGGCAGGCGGAGCAGCGCAAGCAGGAAGCCCTCGAGAGGCTGGCGGAGGAACAGCAAAAGCTGGCACAGGCCCAGCAGGAAGCAGAGCGCATTCGCCGTCAGGCGGAAGCTAGCGCAGAGGCCCGCCGTCAGGAGCTGTTGCAGCAGGTGGAGCAGGAGATCGAACGGCTGCGCGCCAAAGCGGCAAGGGATCTTGCCGCCGAGCAGGAGCAAATTCTCCAAGAGCTGCGCCGCCAAATTGTTCGCCAAGCGCTGCGCAAGGTGGAACAGGAGCTGCCGCAACACCTCAATGAGCAGATTCACCATCGCCTCATTGAGCAAGGGATCCAGATGCTTGCCCGCTAGGTGAGTTCAGGAGAAACGGAAACCCATGCTGAACCGGAAAATGGCTCTTAGGGTAGTGGATCCCTACGCCGAGGCCTTGGTTTCTCTGGCTTCTGGACAGGGGTTGCTGGACACCTTTACCGCCGATGTGCGCTTTATTGCCGCTGTTTTGCAGGCCACGCCGGAGCTGGGCCAGTTTCTGGCTAGCCCCCTGGTGAAGACGGAAGCCAAGAAAAACCTTCTGCAGCAGGTGTTTGCCGATCAGATCCACCCGCTGCTGCTCAACGCCCTTCAGCTGTTGACCGACCGCCGCCGCATCATGTTCCTTGGGGCTCTCTGTCAGCGTTTCTTGGAGCTGCAGCGGAAACTGCAAAACATTGTTCTTGCGGAGGTAACCGCCGCAGTGCCCTTGACTGAAGCCCAGCAGCAATCCATCCGGGAGCGGGTGAAGGACTTCACGCAAGCTAGCAGCGTGGAGCTGCAGATTAGCCAAGATCCCACGGTGCTAGGCGGAGTGATCCTCAAGATTGGCTCCCAGGTCATTGACCTCAGCTTGCGCGGCCAGTTGCGCCGGCTGGCGCTGCAGCTAGCTTAAGTTTTGAGATCCCCTTTCCTGAGAGGACTGCCATGCCTACCATTCGCCCAGATGAGATTAGCACCATCATCAAGCAGCAGATCGAGCAGTACAACCGGGAGATGCAGGTCTCCAATGTCGGCACGGTTCTGCAAGTAGGAGACGGCATTGCCCGCATCTATGGCTTGGAGAAGGTGATGGCCAGTGAGCTGCTGGAGTTTGAGGATGGCACGCTGGGCATTGCTCTCAACCTCGAGGAAGACAACGTTGGCGCCGTGCTGATTGGCGACGGCCGTAACATCCAAGAAGGCTCTACCGTCAAGGCCACAGGCAGAATTGCCAGCATTCCCGTAGGGGAAGCCCTGCTGGGCCGCGTGGTCGATCCCTTGTGCAATCCCCTCGACGGCAAAGGGCCGATTCACTGCACCGAGACTCGCCTCATTGAGTCCCCAGCTCCCAGCATCATTGACCGCCGCTCGGTGTATGAGCCGCTCCAGACCGGCATCACCGCCATCGACGCCTTGATCCCCATTGGGCGGGGACAGCGGGAGCTCATTATCGGCGACCGCCAAACGGGTAAGACTACCCTTGCGGTCGACACCATCCTCAACCAAAAAGGACAGGACGTCATTTGCATCTATGTGGCCATCGGCCAGAAGCAGAGCAACATCGCCCAGGTGGTGAACATCCTAACCGAGCGGGGGGCAATGGACTATAGCATCGTGGTGGCTGCTGGCGCCGACAGCCCGGCTCCCCTACAGTGGCTAGCTCCTTACTGCGGGGCCACCATTGCCGAATACTTCATGTACCAAGGCAAGCACACCCTGGTAGTCTACGACGACCTGTCCAAGCAGGCAGTAGCCTACCGCCAGATGTCGCTGCTGTTGCGCCGTCCCCCTGGCCGGGAAGCCTATCCGGGCGATGTGTTCTACCTGCACTCGCGGCTACTGGAACGGGCGGCCAAGCTCAACAGCCAATTGGGCGAGGGATCCATGACCGCCCTGCCGATTGTGGAAACCCAGGCCAATGACGTGTCGGCCTACATTCCCACCAACGTTATCTCCATTACCGACGGCCAGATCTTCCTGGAGTCGGATCTGTTCAACGCTGGCATTCGCCCAGCCATCAACATTGGCATTTCCGTTAGCCGCGTTGGCTCGGCGGCGCAAACCAAGGCTATGAAGAAGGTCGCTGGCTCCCTGAAGGTGGAACTGGCGCAGTATCGGGATCTGGAAGCCTTTGCCCAGTTTGCCTCCGACTTGGATGAGGCCACCCAAAAGCAACTGGCCCGCGGCCAGCGGCTGCAGGAGATCCTTAAGCAGCCCCAATATTCGCCCCTGTCTTTGGACCAGCAAGTAGCCATTATCTATGCGGGAACGCAGGGCTACCTGGACGACATCCCGCTAGAGAAGGTCTCCAGCTTCAAGCAGGGCCTGCTGTCCTACTTGAGCACCGCCCATCCCAAATATGGCGAGATTGTCCTCTCCACCAAGCAGCTTACCGAGGAGGCGGAAGAGATCCTAAAAACCGCCATTGCAGAGTTCAAGCAAAGCTTTGTAGCTCAGGCAGGCTAAGGGCAGATCCAACAAGGGAGAGGGTTATGGCCAAGCTAAAGCCAATTCGGGATCGCATTAAGGCAGTGAAGAACACCCGTAAAATCACGGAGGCCATGCGCCTGGTGGCGGCAGCGCGGGTGCGGCGGGCTCAGGAGCAGGTGATGGCTACTCGTCCCTTTGCCAATCGCCTGGCCCAGGTTTTCTATCGGCTGCAGACGCGGCTGCGGCTGGAAAATGTCGAGCTGCCCTTGCTAAAGCAGCGCCCTGTGGCAACAGTGGGCCTGCTAGTGGTGGCCGGGGATCGGGGTCTGTGCGGCCCCTACAACGCCAATGTTATCAAGCGTACTGAGGAGCGAGTGGGCGAGCTGCAGGAAACAGGGCAGCAGGTGCAGCTTTACCTGGTAGGCCGCAAGGCGGTGCAGTATTTTCAGCGGCGCTCTGCCCCTATCGCCAAGACCTACGTGAATCTGCCGCAGATCCCCACTGCCGCTGAAACCGCTCAAATTGGGGATGAGCTGCTCTCCGCTTTCCTCTCTGAGAAGGTGGACAAGGTGGAGCTCATCTACACCCGCTTTGTCTCCCTGATTAGCTCGCGGCCAGTGGTGCAATCCCTGCTGCCTCTAGACCCTACGCGCCTGGCTGCTCGCGACGACGAGATCTTTAACCTGCTGGTGCGGGGGGGAGAGTTTACCGTCGAGCGCAGCAAGATCGTTGCTCCTGTCTCAGCCCCGCCGCCGGACATGATCTTCGAGCAGGATCCCGTGCAAATCCTGGATGCGCTCCTGCCTCTGTACCTGAACAATCAATTGCTGAGGGCTCTGCAGGAGGCAGCAGCCAGCGAGCTGGCAGCCCGGATGACAGCTATGAGCAATGCCAGCGACAACGCCACTGAGCTTATCCGTACCCTCACCCTTGCCTACAACAAAGCTCGGCAAGCGGCCATTACCCAGGAGATCCTCGAGGTGGTGGCAGGTGCCGAGGCCCTCTAGGTCTCTTCCCGTCCGGAAGAGTACAAGTTACGTCGCCGGGCCATTTGGGAGTTGAGCAGGATGACAGGCAAGAGCCCCACCAGGACAATTGCCAAAGCAGGGGCACCGGCCTCGGCCAGGCGTTCGTCGGCAGCCATGCGGTAGGTGTAAACGGCCAGGGTATCAAAGTTAAAAGGCCGCAGCACCATCGTGGCTGGCAGCTCCTTCATGACATCCACAAACACCAGCAGCATTGCCCCCAAGATCCCGCCTCCCATCAGCGGCAGGTGCACTCGCCACAGGGTGCCCAGGGATCCCTGCCCTAAGCTGCGGGCTGCCTCGTCCAGGCTGGGGGGGATGCGCAGCAGGGTTGCCTCGACGGTGGCTAGAGCCACTGCCAAAAAGCGCACCAAATAGCCAAATACCAGGGCGGCGATGGTGCCGCTAAGAACCAAACCGGGTGGCTGCTGAAAGAGCACCTGCCGCAAGTAGCTCAGCAGTTGATCCAGTCGCCCCAGGGGAATCAGAACTCCCACGGCAATCACCATACCTGGCAGCGCGTAGCCTAAAGAAGACAAGCGCACTGCCAGCCGCAGGCTCCAGGTGGATCCCCGCTGCAGCCGCAGCCCATACAGCACCACCACCGACACCGAAACGGCAATCACCGCTGTGATGGTGGCTAGTAGAAGGCTATTCCGGGCGTAGCTCCAAAAGTGGCGGCCCACCGCTCCCTGGCGCAGGGTCATCTGGAGCAGGATAAGGGCGGGGACGACAAAGCCTAGCCCAACCGGGATCCCACAGGCTAGCCACGCTCCCACCGCTCGGATCCCCTGCAGACGGTAGCGGGCTAGAGCTGGCCTAAGCCCTTGGCGATAGTAGCGCGCCCGCTGGCGCGAGAATTGCTCCAAGCCCATCAGCAGCAACACCCACAGCAACAGCAGCGCCGAGAGCTGAGCTGCTGCCACCGGATTGCCGAGGGCCGTCCAAGTGCGGTAGATGCCGGTGGTAAAGGTATCGACCCCGAAGTAGCTGACGGTGCCGAAATCGTTCAGGGTTTCCATCAAGGCCAGGAGGCAGCCAGCCACGATCCCTGGCCGCGCCAGAGGCAAAGCCACCCGGAAAAAGCTAGCCCAGGGCCCGTAGCCTAGGGAACGGCTCACCTCCAAACAGGCCACCGACTGTTCCTGGAAAGCTAGCCGCGCCGAGAGATACACATAGGGGTAAAGAGTCAGCGTCATCAGCAGGATTGCCCCCCCCAGCGAGCGAATGTTGGGGAACCAGTAGTCGCCGATCCCCCAGCCGGTGACCCGCCGTAGCCAGATCTGGAAGCCCCCAGTTACTTGCAAAAAATCGGTGTAGGCATAGGCCAACACATAGGTAGGGGCCGCCAGGGGCAACACCAGCATCCACTCCAGCCAGGCCCGCCCCCAAAACTCGCACATCGTCACCAGCCAGGCGGTGCCGCTGCCCACCAGGATGACTCCCAGCGCCACCCCCGCCATTATCAGCAGGCTGTTGCGCACATATAGCCCCAAGACCGTGTCAACCAGGTGCCCCCAAACCTGCCGCTCGTCGGCAAGGAGGCTGAGCAGCACTGTTAGCGTGGGAATCAAAATTAAGCCCGTCAAGGCTACGGTCAGCAACGTCCAGCCGCTGAACCATCGCCTCCAAGCGCTCTTGAATTTAGCCAAGCTAGCTTTCCCATCAACTGCAATGGCAATTCCTGAGAGCTGGCAAAAATCTGATCTAGCCATACCGGGGAGCCAAGAAGAAGGCTCTCGGCAACCCCGGCATTTTGGGTGAACCTAGCCCTTACCGCCAACCAGCCCGATCCATGACTTTCAGGGCCTCGGGGGTAACGCGGCCAATGCTGGCGGCGTTGATCGTGTCTTCCTTGAAGGTGCCAAAGCTGGCCACCACCGAGTCGATCTCCGCCCCTGGCAGCACCGGGTACTCGTTGTTGCTCTGGGCAAAGATGGCCTGCGCCTCCGGGCCGGAGAGAAACTCCAGAAACTGGATGGCAGCCTCTTTATTGGGAGCGGTTTTCAGAATGCCGGCGCCGCTGATGTTGACGTGAGTGCCGCGATCCTTTTGGTTGGGGAAGAAGACGCCGATTTTCGCTGCTACAGCGCGATCTTCAGGCTTGTCGGATTTGATCAAACGCGCCAGATAGTAGGTGTTGGCGAGAGCCACGTCTCCTACGCCAGCGGCTACGGCTTTGATTTGATCAATATCTCCCCCCTCCGGCGGGCGCGCAAAGTTGGCCACCAAGCCCCGCGCCCACTTTTCCGTCTCCGGGATCCCGTGCGCCAAGATGATCGAAGCCGTCAGAGACTGGCTGTACACATTGCTGGAGGAGCGAGTGAGCACCTTGCCCCGCCACTTGGGGTCAGCGAGATCCTCATAGGTGGACAGCTCCTTGGGATCCACCTTGTCCTTGTTGTACATGATTACTCGCGCCCGCTTGGTTAGGCCGAACCAGTAGCCTTCCGGATCCCGCAGGGATTCTGGGATGTTTTTAGCGAGCGTCTCCGACTGGATAGGTTGAAACAAGCCTTCGTTTTGAGCCCGCCACAGCCGGGCCACATCTACTGTCATGAAAATGTCAGCGGGGCTGTTGGCTCCCTCGCTGCGGAGGCGCTGGAGAATCTCGTCGGCGTTGCCCTGCACCCAGTTTACCCTAATGCCCGTTTTCTGTCTGAAAAGTTCGTATAGTTTTTCATCTGTGCTGTAGTGCCGAGAGGTGTAGAGGTTGACCTCCCGGTTGGCGCCGCGAGCCGAACGCCCCAGCGAGCCTACTGTCAAGGCTACCGATCCCAACACAGCTGCGTTAACCAACTGCCGTCGCGATAAGCGCATACCCAACTCCTAAACTCAAAAAAATCTCAGGAAAAGCTGCTGCACTGATTTCGTCAGCAGCAACGGATCTGGCCCTAGAAGCGGACCAACCCTTCCAAATCCTGCTTTTCTAGACCAAGCTTATTGAGAGTCTGTATCAGTAGCTTCGCCCTAGGCAATGATAGGGGATCTCAAGTACTGAGTCAAGCTCTTAGGAGCTATTCTCACCAAGCAGATTAAAGTGGCGGCAGATGGGGCAGGTGGAGCGTAAAGGTTGTCCAGCCGGCGGCGCTGCTGACCTCGATGGATCCACGCAACTGATCCACCATCTGTTTCACCAAGGCCAGGCCTAGACCCGTGCCCCCTTCCTTCCAGGGATCATTGCTGGGAATGCGGTAAAAGCGCTCAAAGATGCGCGTGAGCTCCTCGGCAGGGATCTCTTGACTATTGCTGACCTGGATGCGGCTTCGACAATTTTCCGTTTCGATCTGCAAGCGGATGGATCCCTGGGGTGGGGTGTATTTCACCGCATTGTGCAGCAACTCGCGCAGGATTCGCCCTAAGAGCAAGGGATCTGTCGTGAGGGAGCTCTCCAGGGGAACGCTGGCTTGGAAAGTTTGCCCCTTGGCGCGGGCCCGCTCTTGGGTAACCGTCAGCAGATCCCCCAGCAGCTCCCGCCAGGTGAGGGCTTGGATGTTCAGGGCATAGGCCCCGGCTTGTAGCCGCTGCAGATCCAGCAGGTCGTTGATGAGCTCGATTTCCCGCTGACATTCTCGCTCGGCAATGCTCAAGTACTGAGCTCGTTTTTCGGGAGAAGGAGCCATCTGCAGCATCTTCAGAGCCATTTTCAGGCTGGTCAGGGGAGTGCGCAGCTCGTGGCTGACGGTGCTGATGAAGTCGTCTTTCAATTGGTTGAGGCGCTCTAGAGCTTGCACTTGCTCTTGGGCAGCTTGGAACAAGCGCGCCTGGCGCAGTCCAATGGCACATTGGTTGGCCACCTGCTGGATAAGTCGGATCTCCTGGTCGTCGAAAGGACGCCGAGCCGATCGAAAGATCCACAGATCCCCCAGGACTTGGCCTTTATCTAGCAAGGGACAAGCCATCACTACTTTGCGGTTTTCCAGGGCTTTCCCTGAAAAGCAAAATAGACAAGACTGCCCCCTGAGCAGTTGTCGATGAACGTCTCCGTAAGGGCCTCTCTGCAAAGGTACAGAGAGATTTAGGTAAGACTTCGAGCGGGGGCAATACTCGTAGCGGATGGTGGCAAGGGTGAAATCGGCGTTGTAAAGGCTGATGTCGCAGCCATCGGCATCTAGACTTTCTCCCAGCTCGCGCACGGCGGCGCTGAGGATCTCAGCTTCGTCGAGAGAATCGCGCACGCGGTTGGTAATGCTTCTTAGGAGAGCCTCAAATTGCAAAGCCCGCTCTAGCTCCGCAGTGCGCTGCCGCACTTTTTCCTCCAGCGTTTGCTTTAGAGCTTTTACCTGCTCGTACAACTGAGCCTGTTGCAACGCGATAGCCAACTGGTCGGTCAGCTTCTGCAAAAGCTCAATTTCCCACTCCTGCCACGGGCGGCTGGATTGGCAGTGCTGCGCCACCAAGAGGCCCCAAAGGTCTTCACCCCATCGGATTGGGATCACCAAGTTGGCCTGGGCCTGGAAAGATTCCAAGAGCTGCCGATAGCAAGGATCCAAACTGGCGGTCGCCACATTTTCGATGGCTTGCACAAAGCCCTGCTGGTACTTGCGATGGCAGGGATCCTTGTGGAAATACTCATCCCACACGTAGCGGCCCAAGTGACTAGGCCAGGGATCCACCACTGACTCAGCGGCCACAAACCCCCCTGCCCTCTCCTGCAACTGGTAGATCATTACCCGATCCACCTGGAGAAACTCCCGCACCTCGGCAGTGGTTGTTTGCAAAATAACTGGCAGGTCTAGAGCTTGTCGGATCCGCCGCAGCAAAGCCCCTAGTAGTCGCTCCCGCTCTGCTTCTTGCAGCAACAGATCCTGAGCCTGCTTAAGAGGAGTTATGTCCACAACAACGCCACAGACGGCATAGGGATCCCCCTGGCAATCTCGCAGGGCAAATTTGGTAACCCACTGGCTCAATTGCTTGCCATTGCGGGAAAAAATCCGCTCGTAGCTGACAGGATCCGGAGATTGGAGAGCTTTCTGATCCTGCTCTCGGAACTCGCGGGCCTCTTCGGGAGTGAAAAGCTCATCATCCAGCTTGCCAATAAGTTCTCCTAGCTCAAAACCTCTCTGTTGTAGATAAAACCTGTTGGCGTGAAGATAGCGCCCCTCCAGGTCTTTGAGGAAGATGGAAAAAGGGATCCCGTCCAGAAGAGCTCTAAGGCGAGCCTCACTTGCTTGTAAAGCCAGCTCTACCTCTTTTTGCTCGGTGATGTCTTCCGTAACACCTACAAAGCGGATGATTTCTTGCCGCTCATTAAAAATAGGCTGACAGGAAGTGCGTAACCAGCGCAGGCTGCCATCTCGATGGAAGATGCGGTAGGTGATTGGCTGCTCCCCTCGAATAACTCGAGGAAGAGATCGAAGAACACGGGGCAGATCTTCAGGGTGAAGCCTTTCTTTCCAAAGATCCGGTTTTTGATAAAACTCCTCCGGTGTGTATCCCCAGATGCTTTGACACCGGGGGCTTTCGTAGAGAACTTGGCTGAGATCTGCGGAACATACGAAGAAATTCACCGGCACAGCCTCGGCCATTTCCCGAAAGCGGGCTTCGCTTTCCCGCAAAGCTAGTTCCACCTGCTTTTGTTGGGTAATGTCGCGGCTGCTGCACACAATCCCCTGCACTAAAGGATCCTGCAAAAGGTTGGTGCAGCGGCTCTCCAGCCACACCCAATGGCCATCGGCATGCTGGGCCCGATAGACCAAGCTGAGCGTCTCGCCAGGCCGAGCCTTGAGTTGCTCAAGAGCATCAGCAACGACCTGACGATCCTCAGGGTGAACCCAATCCAAAGGCAGGGCTTCTCCCGAATTGGGGACACGACCCAAAATTTTCTCAACAACTGGGGGATTTAGGATGTATAGCAAACCTTGGGCATCGATCCGGCACAAGACGTCATGGCTGTTGTTGATGAAGGCGCGAAAGCGCTCCTGCTGCTCTGCTAGCTTTTGTTGCAGGCGCTTTAGCTCGGTGATGTCTAGGCTAACGCCGAGAACCCCCCAACCTTCCGATTGCTCTCTCAGGGGCACGACTACGGAATAGGTATAGCGCTCTTCTCCCTGAACGAGCTCTTTCCCCTCGTACTTGACAACTTCCCCTCGAAGGGCGCGGGCGACATACTCTTGCCAGTCCCCGTGTTCTTGAGCCACTGCCTCCAAAGAAGTGCCCAGCAGATCGCCAAACCAGGCGCGGTCGGTGGCATTTTGTAAAATCAGCACTCCTTGAGGATCCCTGGCCCACACCGATAACGGCAGGGCATCTAGCAAAGCGCGCAGTTGGGCTTCCCGCAGCCGCAGGTTTTCTTCCAATTGCTTCTTCTCGGTAATGTCTCGGCCTAGCCCACGAATAAACTGCAACCGGCCCCGCCAGTCAAAGATGCCCTGGTTGACCCACTCAAACCAGCGCACCTCTCCCCGCCCATCTATTAACCTACTGACTTGGCTAAAGAAGGGGTGCTGAGGAGTGAGCTGGGCTATTTTCTGCCGCACCTCCTCTTGCTCCTCTACTGGCAGGGCCTCAAGCCAGCGCCTGCCCCGCCAATCGCCTAAAACCTTCCGACAAGTCTCGTTACACTCCACAACCGTTGTATCCGCCCGCGCCAGTATGACGATATCTGCGAAACCCGGCTGAGCCTGTTGCAGCTGCCGCCTTTGCCAGTAGATCAGCACTGCTAGAGAAGATCCCCAAAGGACTAGCCAAAGCCAAGTGGGCAAAGTGTTCTGGCTGAGTAAGGTAATCAGGTTAACCAAATCCCTAGGGACGCTCATAGAAGTTAGGCTGGCCGATTAATCGGTAGCATTTCTAACCTAGACTCAGGCATTGTGCCAGCATTTCCGCTATCTCCCTGGGGAGGACAGTATCCCCTGACAAGGGAGCTTTAGGACAAGGGGTTCTTTTTTGGATTTCCTAGATATGCCTGAATCCAGCCCACCAGCCGCTGAGAGAGCACGAAAGCCTCTGGCTCGCTCCCTTTGACGCCTACTTGGCTATTGAAGCAAGCGATGACCTCCTCTTTCAGATCAGGCTGGGAAGGGTCTTCGCGAAACTGGAGCCGCACCTGACTTTGGACTTGGAAACTCTCTTGGGCTTGGTTGTCTAAGACCTCCCAGCCTACCCGATGTATCCGCACCCCTTGCAATTGAGCCAAGGGATAGGAGAACGCCTGCTGCCGCCAAATTCCCCAAGGGCCACGCAGACGGGTTAAGGTGACCCGTTGGTTTTCGCGATCCAAGCTCAAGATTTGCCCCAACCCCCAAGGGATCCCAGTCCATAGGCCCACCCCCACAAGCACCAACCCCAAGAGCAGCGAACGGGCCCATAGTTGGGATCCCAGCGCCAACAGCCCTAGGCCCACAACCACTCGCCAGGCCAGTTGCTCAGGGGTAAACCTTTGCAGGGCAATCCGCAGTCGTCTGGGGTTGCGCTCCAGGACTTGCAGGTGAAGTGGTGCCATGAAAGCGGATCCCGTTTTTGGGGCCAGTTTACCAGGTGCCTTAGAACCCTAGAACTCAGGCTCGGCAAAAAACTCTGACAAATCCAAGGCAAAACCAGGGATCACCTCTTCGCCTTCCAGAATGTCCCCTGGCCGCTTCAATGCTGCGGGCTCAGGCTGGCGGTAGACTAAAACATACTTTTCTTCGGGATGAATGACCCAAACAAGCCGGGATCCGTTCTCAAAATACTCGACAATTTTGTCGTGGATCTCTCCTACAGTGTTGGCCTCAGAGAGAACCTCTATAGCCAGGTCCGGAGCTCCCTCGATATAGCCCTTGGGGATCCCGCCAAGGGATCGCAGCCGCTCTTTGGAGAAAAAAGAACAATCTGGGGAGCGGCGGTTGCCAGACTTCATCTTAAACGAGGTATCAGAGTCAAAGGTAAAGCCAAGCTTTTGGCTGCGGACATAGGCGCCCAGGAGGATGTGAATCAAACTTACATAGTACCCATGCTGTGCACCTGCTGAGCCCACGGCAACCAGTTCCCCGTTCACAACTTCATAGCGATTGCCATCATCGGGCAGGGCCATAAACTCTTCATCCGTCCAAATCTTCCGAGGAACTGCTGCAGAGTTTTCAGCAAGCTCTTGCGCTAGCCCTTCTAGAGCTTCAATCATGGTAACCCTCTCAAAAATAGCTAAAACAACTAAGGGATCCTCGCTTGGGCAAACACATCCTGCGGGACAACCGCTAGACCTGGGAGGAACTCATCCTGAATCACTTGGGATCCAGTAAATGTCCGCGGTGGGGCATCGGGATAAAAGACTGTGATGCTCTTAGCTTGGGGATCCACCACCCAAACTCGGGGGACGCCCGCATCCAAGTAATCGGCTACTTTCTGAAGCATCGCCCCAAAGCTTTGGCCAGGAGAAAGGATCTCAATCACCCACTCAGGAGCTACCGGACAAGGTCCATCTTGGGTATGCTGGGCTGGCCAGCGCTCAAAGGAAACATAGAGTAGGTCGGGAACCGGAAACCATTCTTTCCCTTGCCGCTGCAAAACAATCGCTAACTCTGTGTACACATCCCCCTTACCCTGACACCATGCATCCAGGATCCAAAGCAGTCGTTTCTGCAGGGAGGCATGAAACCTTTGGGGCGACATGGGCGCATCCTTGGGGACGGCTTGTCCATCGACCAGCTCATAGGTAACATCTCCCTCTGGCAAGGCTAGAAACTGCTCGGGAGTCAGTTTTTGACCTGAAACCAGCGGCTCTGTAGTTGATAGCATCAGGAGATCCTCCTTATCTCTTTCGCTCTTCTGCTGGCTAAGGGATCCGCGCTTGGGCAAATACATCCTGAGGAACAACCTTCAAGCCCGGCAAGAAATCCTCTTGAATAGCTTGGGATCCCGTAAAGGTCTTTGGCGGGGCATCGGGGTAGAAGACTGTGATGCTCTTGGCCTGCGGATCCACAATCCAAACGCGGGGGATCCCCGCTGCTTTTTGAAGTACAGCCCCAAAACTCTGCTCTGGAGTAAGAATCTCAACCACTAGTTCAGGAATGGCAGAACAAGGCTCATCGGCCATAGCCTCAATTGGCAATCGCTCATTGGAGATGTAGGTGATGTCCGGGATCGGGATCCAGGGCTCCCCTTGTCGACTTAGGACAATTGCCCATTCAGTGTGAGCGGATCTCAGCTTGGGACACTCAGCAGCGGAACACCAGTCCTCAAGGATTCGCCACAAGATAGGCTGAAGACGAGCGTGGAAGCGCTTTGGCGACATAGGTTCATGTTTGGGAACAGCTTGCCCATCGACCAGCTCACAGGTAGCATCTTCCTCTGGCAAGGCGAGAAGTTGTTCGGGAGTGAGCGATAGCTTTTCGTCGAGATCATGCTGGAATCCCCATCGCTCTAGAGGCCCACTGC
This sequence comes from Synechococcus sp. W70.1, assembly GCF_047461515.1. NCBI lineage: Bacteria > Bacillati > Cyanobacteriota > Cyanophyceae > Synechococcales > Synechococcaceae > Synechococcus > Synechococcus sp. W70.1. The sequence goes on along the minus strand of NZ_JANSHH010000036.1, from coordinate 52,279 downwards.
TTTCTAGGTTAACTTCAGACTCTTTCACCTTCTCTGTTTGGGAAAAGGCGTCTTGTTTTCGTGAAGGGGGGCTTTCAGGTTGCAGGAGCTTGCCAGCGCCTATGCTTTGATTGTTGCAGGCTCACCTGGAGGATCCCTATGGCCAAAACCCTTTTGACTACCCTGGGCACCACCAAATACACGGAGACAGTGTATTTCTTTGGAGAGCAAAGGGCAGATAAAACCTGCTACGTTGCCAAAGCCCTCTGCCAGCTTTTTGAGATTGACAGGGTTGTTCTCCTGCTTACCGAAGAAGCCCGCGCTACGCACTGGAACTGTCTGCAGGACTGTCTTCCCTCCCACGTGGAGAAAATTGCCAGGGCTATCCCCGAAGGGAAAACCGAGGCAGAGACTTGGGAGATCTTCGACGTGCTGGTGGATAGCATCGAGCCTAACACCCAGCTGCTTTTTGATATCACCCACGCCTTTCGCTCCATCCCGGTGCTGATGCTCTTGGGAGCCGCCTTTTTGCGCAAGGCTAAAAACGTCGAGATCCAGGGGCTCTACTACGGCCTCTACCGCCATGGCCAGGCAGAAACCCCCATCATCGATCTCACGCCGGCCATTCGGCTTTTGGACTGGCTGACGGCTAGTGACAAGTTCATCAGCACCGGCTCGGCGGTGGAACTGGGGCAGCTTTTGGACAGGGTTCAACGGGACTTTTACCGGCAGCAAAAGCCCGGCAAAGGGGATCCCCGGCCCACCCGGCTGCAGGGCTTTGGACAGGCCATCCGCGACATCTCCCGTTCCCTAGAGCTGGTGAGGCCCGTCAGCCTGCAGGAGGACTTGCGCAAGTTACAACGCCACCCTACCGAGGAGTTGGCCAAGGAAGCGGGCCAATTTGCCAAGCCCCTTGGCCTACTGCTGCAAAGTATTCAAGATAGCTACAGCCAACTGGCGCTGCCGGCAGAAAAGGCGGCGGATCCCCAAGCGCAAGTTCAAAAGCACTTTCAACTGCTGCGCTGGTATGTTGAAAAGCGCCTCACCACCCAAGCCATTCTCTTGGCCCGCGAGTGGGTAGTCTCCGCCCTTTGCCTCTGTGAGGGGCTCCAAAACTACCGCCAACGAGAAGCGCGGCAAGTAGTTGAACACCAGTTGGGATCCCTTATCCAGCGGAAAAAGCAGCCCTTGGGAGATCCCCCTGCAACTGGCGAATCAGTCCAGCAAGAGGAGCAGCTTCAGTTCCTTCCTCCCATTGCCGCCCACGTTTCGGATGTGAAGCAGCTTGCTGATCTTTGGTCTTGCCTAAGCGAATACCGCAACGACGTGGCCCATGGGCAGATGAATCCCGATCCCCTAGGCGGCGAGGCCTTGGAGAGCTTTGTGCTGCAGAAGCTGCTGCCCAGCTTGGAGGCGCTGTTTCCCGAATTGACTCGGCTAGAAAAGGATCCCTCCGCTTCTTGGTAAACCCAACACATCGGCAGCTTCGTTCCCGCTTTTCAAGCCTAGTTAAAAAGTTGGCCAAGCTCAAGCTTGATCCTCCCAGACGACCAGAAAAAAGCTGAAGAAATCTACGAAGCAAGGGGGATCGACGGATGGTGTTTTGTAGCCTCTGTAACCTCGACACCAGAAGGCTGTCGGGTTCTTGTCTTTAGTTGTTCTAAACGTCCCCTTCCTGCTGCGAGAACACCATGGCTTATCACTACTGGCAAGCGAAGCTTTGGGGTCTGCTGCACGACCCCGCCCTCAAGGCCCTCCACGACGCCTCTGGCCGCGCCAAGGAAGGACTGTGGCCAAACCTAGCGGCGATGCGGGGGTGGATCTCGCCCAAGGCAGAGGGATCTCCTCTAGAAAGCGTTGGCGATGCGGATCTGGTCGCCTCCGCCAGCGATCGGGCTGCTATTGGCCACCTGCCGGTTGCCATCGACTACCAGGTAGCTGATTGCAGCCAGAGCCTGGGGCCGGGCCTAGAGATGAGCCATCTCCTTTCGGGGCGCAAGCGCTTTTGGCAACTGCCCGAAGAAGAACACCGCGCCCTGCGGCAGGCCAGCTCCCGCGCCGAGTACCTGCTGCGGCGGGAAGCAAGGGTGGTTCCCGACTGGATCTGGCAAGAGGAGGACATCCAGAAGGTGTTCTGGTGGTTCTGGCGCTGTTTCCCCCAGGCGTTGGTTCGGGAATTTGGCGATGAAAACCTTCTGCTTTTGCCAGCAGAAACGCGGCTGCCCGATGGATCCCTGTGGAGCCACACCAGCGTTGTGGCGGCCCTGGCAGGCTGTTTGGCCGGCTACGACGAACCCAAGTTCACGCGGCCTTTTTTGGCCAGCTTTACCTTCAACCCCATCCAGGAGCTGATCAAAGCCAGCCGCAAGATGCGGGACTTCTGGGCTGGATCCTGGCTGTTGCACTACCTCTCGGCACGGCTTTGCTGGGAGCTGGCGGAGAAATACGGCCCTGACTGTCTACTCTACCCCAGCCTCTACGGCCAGCCCTTGATCGACGCCTGGCTCTTGAAGCGATATCCCGAATTTGCCCAGTGGATCCCTCAGCCTTCTGCCAACGCCCTCCTCACTGCCGGCTTCCCCAACGTGCTCCTTTTGCTATTGCCCCAAGATCGGGTGCAGGCGGCCATGCAGTTTGCCCAGCAGACCCTCAAAGACGAATGGCGGCAGCTAGCGCAAAAGGCGCTGGAGCACCTGCAACTGGAGCGCCGCTGGCTGGTGCAGTTGCGCCCGGAGGATCCCACCTGGAAGGGATGGCTGGAGCACCAGTGGCAGATCTACTGGGCGGCGGCGCCCCTGGGATCCCCCCACCAAAGGCTTAAAGACACCGCCATCCTCAAGTCCCAGGAGTCCATCGAGCGGGATCCCTGGGTCAGCGCCCAAAACCGCACCTACCATCTCAAAGGAAAGCGGCAGCTTTTTGCCGACCCGGAGCTGAAGTTCCTGCGGATCAGCTTCTGGGATCCCGAAAGGCAGCAGCACCGCCAGCACAAGCCAGGGCTAAACGTAGGCTCCTGGTGGGCAGCGGCAGTGGAGGCGACGCGCCGGCTGCAGGCTGCCTGCAAACAGGCCCGCGATTGGCAGTTGCCGGTGGCCTTTGGGCCGCGCAGCACCGTCTCTGGCCTAGGGCCGGTGGTTCACCCTTCCCCCAGGAATCGCTGGATTAGCGAAGGGGAGAGCCGGCGGCTTTGGCAGCGCCAGGCAGGGCTTTTCGATGGCCGCGAGCAGCTCAACGCCACCGAAACGGTTAAGCGGGCCCTAGACAAGGTGTTGCCGGAGCTCTTCCCCACCCTCGACGAAGACGAGGTCGCCGCTTCCTACCCAGATCTCACTGCTGGCGTGGCTGGTTACCTGAAAACCCACGGGCGACGCGAGCTGGAGCACTTCGAGCAGGCCTGCCGCGCCGTTGAGGCCATCCACCCCGCCATTCGGGAGGTCATCCGAGAAATGCGCGGCAAGTGGGGGATCCCGTGGGCTGACCAGCAAAACCTGCGCTACCACCCGCGGCTGCTCAACGCCGGCTGGCTGGTGGAAGACCTGGAAGCGGACGAGGCAACCCAGAAGCGCTGCCGCCAGGAGATAGAAGCCACCCTCAGCCGCTACTACCCCAGCATCAACCCTGCCAGTTGGTACGTGCTGGCCGCGGGCGATGGCGACGACATGGGCCAGTGGCTGAGCGGGGGGAAGATGAAGCCCTACTACGACTACCTGCCCCAGCCGCTGCAGCGCCTAGCGGATGGCCAGAGGGACGCTATTGGCCGCGTCCTCGACTCTGAAGAGCTCAAGCAAGTCAAGGACGCCTTCAGCGAGTTTGTTAAAGCCAGCCGCAAGCGCATGGGCCCAGCCACCCACAGCGCCCTCAGCCGGGCTCTGTTGGATTTTTCTGGCCAGTTGGTGCCCTACCTTACTGAACAGCGCTATGCCGGCAGGCTCATCTACGCCGGGGGGGACGACGTTCTGGCCTACACCAACCTCTGGGAGTGGGATAGTTGGCTCTGGGACATCCGCCAGTGTTTCCGCGGCGGCGAAGACGACTGGCGCGAGTTTGCCAACGAAGGGGACTACTGGCAGTGGCAAAAGGCGCAGTTGCCGGCTGGCCTAAGCCGTCGCCCTCTTTTTACCCTGGGATCCCTGGCCAGCATTAGCTTTGGGGTGGTGATTGCCCACCACTCGGTGCCCCTGGCCATTGCCCTGGAAAACCTCTGGGAGGCCGAACAAGGGGCCAAGGGGCAGGCCTATGCCTCTAGCAGCCCCAAGGACAGCGTCCAGGTGCGGCTGCTGTTTGCCAACGGCAACCAACTGGTGAGCACCTGCAAGTTCGACACCTTCGACAAGTGGAAGGATCTGCTGGACTTCGACTGGAAGCTGTTGGGCCAGAAGCAGGATCAGAGCTCTCTGTTTGAGCAGGCCGCCCAGCTTTGGGAGCAGCACCCAGCCCCCACCTTGGAAGCAGTGCCCGATTGGGCCCGCTTGTTCTGCAGCCGCCGGGATCTCTTTCGCGGCGAAAGTGAGCAGAAGGATCGCTTCCAGGCCAAGCTGGTCGAGTTTATTCAGCACTTCTGGCAGCACAGCCTGCCCGCCCAGCCGGCGGCGTGGGATCTGGCCATCAAAAACTGGTTCAAGCTGGCGGCCTTTGTGCTGCGCAACCGCACCGTGGAATTGGGGAGAAATGCGCGATGAGTTGGTTTGTGCTCTCGCCTTTGGATGTGTGGATGTTTCGCGATGCCAAGCCCTTTGCGCCGGGGGAGCGGGCCTGGGCCACCAGCGGCTTTCCGCCCAGCGGGCACACCCTTGCCGGCGCTATCCTAGCTCACCTGGGCCAGCCGGCAACCCTGCGCCTCTGCGGCCCCTTTCTCTGCTGCGAGGAGCAGCTTTACTTCCCCAGCCCCTTGCACCTTTACCAGGGATCCCCCCTGGTGCCCATCCCCTGGCTGGAAGAGGGCCATGCCTACGGCAGCTACCGCTGGGATCCCACCCGGCCAGCCCCTCTGGTGACAGCGGCTCAGCTCGAGGAAGAAAAAAGCCCGCAAAGCCCCAAGCAAAAGGCTGCTGGCTACCTACCCTGGCAGGCGGTGCAAAAAGCCCTGCAAGGCAAGGGCTGGGATCTGGAGCAGGCAGTAAAGTCCCCCTGGGTAGAGGAAGTGCGGCCCCACAACACCTTGCAGGCAGGCAAACGCCAGGTGCGGGAGACCGATGGCTACTTTGTGGAAACCTGCATCCGCCTGCAGCCCGGCTGGAGCCTGGCTCTTTCCATCGAGTGCTGGGATCCAGAGCGCGAAAGCTGGGATCCCTTGCCCCTAGCGCAAGAAGTAGTGGTGCGGCTAGGGGGAGAAGGCCACGCTGCTCTCCTCAGCCCCTGCCCAAAGCTGGGCAAGCAGTGGCAAGTGCTGCAGGAGCTCTCCCAGCAGACCTTCCGGCAAGCCCGCCGAGCTCTGGCCTACCTGGTGACCCCCGGCGTGTTCATCAAAAAGGTGGAGGGGCGCTCCCTCTGCCGCGCCTGGCCCTGGGAGTGGCGCTTGGCCACCCCTCATCCTGCCCACTCCCTCACTGGCCCTCTGGTGAGCGTGGCCACCGGCAAACCGGTTCCCATTAGTGGCCGCCTGCGGGTGGAGTCCCTGACAGAGCCGCGCAAGACCAGCCTGCCAGCTCCGCAAGTGTTTGCCGCCCCGCCTGGCAGCATCTACTACCTGGAGCATCCAGCTCCCCTTGCCCAGGACGAGCCGGAGCTGGAAGATGGCCGGCTCAACGTCTTCCACCGCTGGCGGCTTCTAGGCTACAGCGAGTTGCTCTGGCTGCCTTGGGCCCATTGAGCTTGCTTTTGAAGTCCTGTTTTAACGGATAAGGAGTGTTTTTCTATGGCCTTTCACCTGGTCTATCTCACCTTGCTGACTCCCCTGCACACCGGCGGCACCACCCAAGAAGGCAACCTCTTGGGCATTGCCCGCGAGGCCCACACCAACTTGCCCTACATCCCTTCCAGCACCATCCGCGGCAAATTGCGGGCCAGCGTGGCCGAGAAAGAGTTAAAGTTTGAGCTTTTTGGCAACGAAATTGGGGAGGGGGATCAGCTTACCCAAGGCTCCATTTGGATTGGAGATGGATCCCTCTTGTGGGTGCCGGTGGCTTCCCTCAGCCACGGCGTGATCTGGATAAGCTGCCCGCTCTTGCTCAAGCGCTGGCTGCGGCTAAGTGGCCAGAAGTTGCAGGTGCCGGAGCCCTATAGCACCAACTTGGAGGCAAACCGACCCATCTATCTCAAGGATGCCATCCTAAAGAACGGTCTAAAGAAGTGGGAAAACTGGCAAAACTTTGTCAAATCTTCCAGCATCACCCGCGTCATTGTCTTGCCGGATCAGCACTGTGCCACCCTTATTCAAATGAGCCTGTGGCGGCAGGTGAAAGTTAAGCTCAGCGAGCACAAAGTTGTAGAAGGCGGCTTTCGCTACGAAGAGGCCATTCCCCCCGATAGCTTGATGTACTTTACCTGGGGGGTAACAGCCCAATCCAACGGCAATTCCCAGAAAGCAGTGGAGCAATTTCGGAAGCTCCTGCAGGGTAACCAGCTCCTGCAAATTGGCGGCCAGGAGAGCCTAGGCCGTGGCTTTGTCGAGTTGTCTTGGAACTAGTTGAGGAAGTTTTATGGAGACTTTTGACCCGCGCACCTTAGCCAAGCCCGTTTATGAATCGCTTTGCCAACTGAGAACCCAGACCGGGGATCTAGAAAAGCTTAGAGAACAGAAAAACCAGGCCGTAGAACTCTACACCTACCTTTCCACCTGGGGCCTACTGCGCCTTAAGGCAGAAGAGAATGCCCTTAGCCAAGAGGGAAAAAAGCAAGTGGTCAAGGAGTTTTTTAGTTGTCTAGAGGAGATCTCTGGCCAAAAAGGAATTGCTGGCTCCAACGGTCTAAACCTTCTTATGCAATTGGGAGTTGAAGAGTATCTGGGCCTCACAGGACTGGGTCTGGCTTTAGCTCAGGAGTTTGGCTTTTGGGCCACGGCCATCTACCACGACGTCAAAGGAGGAGAGTAATGGGTGTAGCCATTCCCCTGCAGTCTATCCACCTCCAAGAGGGGAGCCGAGTGGTCATCCATCCGTTGACCTGGCAAGACTGCGAGAACATTCTGGAAGAGCTGGGCGAAGATCGCCATACTCGCATTGCCTACTGCAATGGAACTTTCGAGATTATGTCTCCCTTATCCAAGCATGAACGCCCTCATCGCATCGCTGGAGATATTGTAAAAGCTCTCCTCGATGCTCAAGGGAGAGACTGGGAAGACTTTGGCTCAACAACCCTCAAAAAATCTGGCAGTGCTGGAGTAGAACCAGACACCTGTTTCTATGTCAATCACCTAGAGCAGGTGCGTGGCTGTGAGGGAAGGATCGATGTTGATTTGTTCCCCCCGCCCGATCTGGCCATTGAGTCCGATGTTACTTCCCAAACTTTTATCGACGCTTACAAAGCTATTGGCGTGCCGGAAGTTTGGCTCTTGGGTGAGCGAAGTTTGCGGATATTTATTCTGCAGGGAGAAGACTACGTAGAATCGAGCTGCAGCCGGCTTTTTCCAGACTTCGACATCTCCAGTCTTGTACCTCAACTTATTCGACGCGCCTTAGAAATTGGCACCAGCGCTATGTTGCGCGAATTTCGGGAAACGCTTCGCAATTCCTAATACTGCTTTCCAGCTTTAGGAGAAGATCAAATGCCTAGCAATCGTCCTGCTCCCTGGTTAGGACATCCCTTGGATCCCAACCCCAGCCCAGATCCCACAGCGAGCTTTATTGAATATCTGCGTTGGATGAGGGCTCCAGCAACTCCTTTCAAAGACGGAGCCAAAGTCGATCTGGTGCACCAGGCAGAAGCAAAGGCAAACTACGGAGCGCGTCTTCAAGTTCTGAATGCTCGCATCAAACGCATTGCCGGAGAAAAAAACACTTTTCAGGTCACCTGTCCCTGGCGAATTCGGGTAGGCGGAGCCAAAGGCCCGGAGAGCATGCTGCTGCCCGCTTTTGATCACTTAGGGATCCCTTACCTTCCCAGCTCCACCTTGCGGGGGGTAGCCCGCGCCCAGGCTATTCGAGAGTTGATGCAGAAGCACAATCTGTCTTGGGAGGAGGCAGATAAAGCAGTGGCACCCTGGCTTGGGCATCTAGAAGCTGAGGATAAAGATAGTGCTGGCAAGGTGATCTTTTTGGATGCCTACCCTGTGCCGACCAAGACTCAAAAACAAGGGGATCCCGATAACTCCAGGTCGGGAGGCTTGGCTGTTGATATTGCCAATAACGTTTGGAGATGGAATGGCAACAGCTTGGAATATAAAGCAAATCCCAATGTCTTTTTCTCTCTCAAACAGGCCACGTTTTTAATCGGGATCCGCAAAGGCCCAGGCTGCACCGACGAGATGTTAGCCCAAGTGAAAGAATGGCTTATCCGCGGGCTGGAGCAAGGAGTGGGATCCCAAGTCAATACCGGCTACGGTCGGCTGATTCAAACTGGCAAAACTCTATCTCAATACAAGGGAGAATTCTTGCGGCTGCCTTTTGAGCTGGAGGGTCAGTTGATCCACGGGCGGCAAGTGGTCAACTGGAGACCTGATAAGAACCGGTATGACAACAAATCAATTGCCGAAGTCCGACCGGTAGCCTTTAAGAACATGCTGCGCTACTGGTTTCGAACCTTTGCCCTGGGTGTTTTGCCCGTGAAGCAGGTGCAGGAATGGGAGGGGCAACTTTTTGGGGCCATCACTCCCCAGCAAAAACACGGCTGGATCCATGTGGATTTGCTGAACGGCAAAGTCTCTCGGCCGGAGCCCAATCAGCGAGGAGAAGCCGCAGGCCAACAGGAAGGGATCCTTGTCTTGAGTTTTTCTAGCGAGTGCCAAAATTACGCTTCCCAAGCAGAGCAGGAGGCGGTGAAAAGGCTCTTTACTAACCTCACCTGGATGATGTTCCATCTGGGGGGTGTGGGCCAAGGTGCTAGAAGACCCTGCTACTCCCGCCAGGATCGCGACCGGCCTCCCTGGTGGCGCGGCTCTACCCTAATTCCCAAGTCAGAGAGTCCCTTCTGGGAGCTGCCAGGATCGGTGGTCGAGTTTCAGAAGCTTTTCCAAAAGCGACTGGGCAGCTTCTTTGAGGCTCTCAAGACTCTAACCCAGCAAGCCATTAACCCCAACAGCCCACAAAGTTTTGGCCGAGTTGACAGGGATAAATGGCCAGAAGCGGTAGATGCCAACTGCAAGATTGTAGTCTGCAGCGGCAGGAAAGATTCCCACAAGCCCTATGCCCTGGCAACTTTGCATCGCTTGGGTCGGCAGGGAGAAGGCCGGTACGACCGATGTTTGTGTGGGGGTGTACAGGGTGGTGCTGTGCCTTCTCCGGTTTGGATTGCCGATTTGGATGATTACCAAGTGGTTGCTGTTTTTGGGGCAACGGTGGATCCTAGGAAAAGTTATCTTGAACAGCTCAGGAAAAATGCTGACGATTTTGGAATAATCTGGCCCTTGAGTAGAGATCTTGGAGAATCTCTAGAGGAGGAATAAAATGTCTAAAAAGAGGATCAATGCCAAAGTTCTTAGAAACCTTGTTACAGCTGTGGTCAACGGCTCGATCACGCTGGCCATCCTGCTAATTGCCCCTTTGGGATTGGCAGCCGTGATTACCAATACCATTCTTGTCGCGATTGCCAGCTTCTTTTCGGGCATTCTGGCCGAGATCGTGATGGATTTCTTGTCAAGTCCTGAAATTGATGTTGAGATTTTACCGGAGCGTGGCCGCTCTAAACCCGGCAACACCATAGATCAGAGGCGAGGCGCTGAAGATCTGCGTCGTCATGACGAATAATGCGAACTTTATATGTCTCTCAGCAGGGGTGTAGGCTAAGCCTTAAGCAAGAGTTCGTAATGGTCTATTTGGGCGAGTCGCTCTTGCAGGAGGTGCCTCTACCCTTGCTGGAGCAAATTTTAATCTTTGGCCGATCCCAGGTAACCACAGACGTAGTGAGAGCGTGCCTGAGGCGGAATATTCCTATTGCCTATCTCTCCCGGCTAGGCTATTGCTATGGTCGCCTTGTTCCTATAGAGAGGGGGTACCGCCGCTTAGCTCATTTGCAACAGGCGCTCCCTGAAGAATGGCGATTGCAAACGGCAGCCCAGATGGTGCGAGCCAAGCTTCTCAATAGCCGAGTGCTGCTGATGAGGCAGCTCAGGCAGCGCCCCACTGAGACAGGGGATCTGACCCTGCGCAGTCTGGAACATTTGGCTGCTCAAGCTCTTGAGGCCAAGTCTCTAGATCAATTGCGGGGCATTGAAGGAGCGGCTGCGGCTCTGTATTTCCCGGAATTGGGAAATTGCCTTCAGCAAAGGGGCTTTGTTTTGCTTAACCGCACTCGACAGCCGCCCACTAACCCGGTTAATGCCATGCTCAGCTTTGGCTACATGGTGCTCTGGAACCATCTATTAACCCTGGTTGAGCTGCAAGATTTGGATCCCTATCAGGGTTGCTTGCACGCTAGCAGTGAACGCCATGCTGCTCTGGTTTCGGACTTACTGGAAGAATTTCGGGCGCCTATTGTAGATTCAATAGTCCTCTGGCTGATCAACAAGGGCATTATGAACATCGAAGAAGACTTTGAGTATCGCGATGGTGGCTGTTTTCTAAGTGATAGTGGCAGGAAAAAGTACCTTACAGCTTTCATCCAAAGAATGGAGGGATCCATCCAGACCCCTGACGGAGATCAACCCCGCTGGGATCTGCTAACGCAGCAAGTTAAAAAGTTTAAGCAATCCGTCTATAATCCTCAAGATTTGTACCAGCCCTACCGGATTCGCTGATGTTTCTTTATGTTGTTACCTACGATACTCCCTGCGACAAGCGACGCAAGAAAATTGCCGACCTGCTAGAAGGCTACGGCAAGCGCGTGCAATACAGCGTGTTTGAGTGCGTCCTCGACAAAGACAAGTTCGAGGAGCTCAAACTGCGGCTCCGCAAGAAGATCAAGCCCGAGGAAGACAGCGTCCGCTTCTATCCGCTCACTAGCTATGCCCTCGCCCAGGTGGAAATCTGGGGTGGGCCTGCCCTGACTGCACCCCCCAGCTCGGTCATTGTGTAGCTCAGGCAAGTCTCTTCCTACTTAAGCACTCGGTGTTTCCAAAAGCACACTCAAACGGTATCAACGCCTGCGCGAGCGATCCGCCAAAAGCCGCAAAGGCCGATTCTTTCGTCCGATCCCTCGACGCCTTGCGCCACAAGGCTTTCCGGCCCCAAAGCCCCCTCGCCAGCACCCTTTTTGCCGACTTTTTTCCGGATCCCTCGCAAATGGGTCTTGCATTCCTTGCCCTGCTTGGGTTTAATAGGGGTAGTGTTCCCCCTTCGGGGGGATCCCTAGAAATTGGAAACTAAGGAAACTCTTGGGAGCTTGAGGCTATAACGAACGCTCGTTCCCCCTTCGGGGGGATCCCTAGAAATTGGAAACATGCCACCTCCTTCAGCTTGGGTAGTAGGACTTTAGGTTCCCCCTTCGGGGGGATCCCTAGAAATTGGAAACTATTCAAACACGTAGGCGGTTTCTGGTTTGAGAATATTCGTTCCCCCTTCGGGGGGATCCCTAGAAATTGGAAACAACTTGTTGGATCCCTTGCCACCTTGGGGTGTATTTGTTGAGTCAGTTTCCCTGCAGTGAGGGATCCCTAGGGATGGGGAAAGGACTCAACAGCTTGCGCTGGCTGGCGCGTCAGTATGCGCTTCGAGTTCTGGATGCTGCCGGTATAACCCTCAACGGCTCACAGCCCTGGGATATTCAAGTTCACGACGAGCGGCTCTACCTGCGCTGCCTGCTCTATGGATCCCTGGGCTTTGGCGAGGCCTACATGGAGGGCTGGTGGGATTGCGAGGCCATTGATGAGTTAGTTTGTCGTCTCCTGACGGCCCAGGTGCCGCAGCGGGTGGGTTGGCTAATTCAGCCTCTAGTGGCTTTGGACAGTTACTTTGTCAACCGCCAGCGGGGCAAGGGGGCATTTGTGGTTGGCCAGCGCCACTACGACCTCGGCAACGACCTCTACGAAGCCATGCTGGATCGCCGCATGATCTATAGCTGTGCCTACTGGGATGGGGGGGCGCAGACCCTGGACGAGGCCCAGGAAGCCAAGCTGGATCTCATTGCCCGCAAGCTGGATCTGCAGCCCGGCATGCGCGTGCTCGACATCGGCTGTGGCTGGGGCGGCACAGCCCAGTACCTGGCCGAACGCTACGGGGTGCAGGTTGTGGGGATTACTGTTTCCAAAGAGCAAGCCAAACTGGCCAGCGAACGCTGCCGCGGCCTGCCGGTCGAGATTCGGTTAGAAGACTATCGCCAGACCCAGGGAAAGTTTGATCGCATCCTTTCTGTCGGCATGTTTGAACATGTTGGCTACCGAAACTACCGAACGTTTATGCAGGTAGCCCGCCGCTTGTTGAACGACAATGGCTTGTTTCTTCTGCACACCATCGGCAGCAACGTGGCCTACCAAGGTCGGGATCCCTGGATTGAGCGCTACATTTTTCCCAACTCGATGCTGCCCTCGCCTCGTCAAATAACCGCGGCCTTCGAGGGCCTGTTCGTGTTGGAAGACTGGCACAACTTTGGCATCAACTACGTGGCCACCCTAAAAGCTTGGCACGCCAATTTTGAGCGGGCATGGCCCCAACTGGCTAGGCGCTACGACGAGCGCTTCCGCCGCATGTGGCGGCTTTACCTGCTAATGAGCGCTGGCAGCTTCAAGGCCCGGGCTAGCCAGCTCTGGCAACTGGTCCTCTCCCCGAGGGGAGTAAAAGGCGGCTATCGCTCGGTGCGGTAGCAAGGTCTAGGATACCCGCCAAGCGCTGGCTGACCTAGGCTGCCCCTGACAGCGTCGGCAGGCTCTGAGGCAGCGTGCTACAATTTTGATTATCATTCTCATTCAGCCAGTGGGTTGATGCCCGAAGCTCTGCGGCAGATTGTGGGTCGCTTTCAAAAGGCCAAAACCCCTCGTCAGAAGTACGAGTTGCTCTTGGCCTATGCCAAGCGCCTGCCCCCTTTCCCCGAGTCGCAGCGGACGGAGGAGAATCTGGTGCGGGGTTGCGCCTCGCGGGTGTGGCTGGCCACCGAATTGAGGGACGGCAAGGTCTACATCCAGGGAGATGCCGACGCCCAGTTGGTCAAGGGCTTGGTGGCCATTCTGGTGGAGGGGCTAAGTGGCCTAGCGCCGGAGGAAATTTTGGGGGTTTCCCTGAATTTCGTGCGGGAGATGGGTCTTAACTTCAGCCTTAGCCCTTCCCGAAGCAACGGCCTGGTGAGCATGTTTGCCCTGCTCCAGCAGCGGGCCTTGACTTTCCAGCAGTTAGGCACTTCCGACGCTGCCGCCTCTGTTGTCTCGTGAGGTGTTGGGGCCCATGACCAATAGGACTAACTCTCCGCGTTTGGCTCAACCTGTGCAGTCGCTGGTCTTGCTGGTGGCCGCTCTCTCAGTCGGGATCCTGGGTTGCTCGCAGACACGCCGGCAAGAGCCCCAGGCCCAGCAGGGATCCGACCCCCCGAAGGTGGTGACCACCATCCTGCCGATGACGCAATTTACCCGCGCCGTGGCGGGGGATCGGGCGGAGGTGAGGCCTCTAATCCCTCCCCAGATGGGGACCCACAGCTTTCAGGCTCGGCCTGAGGAGGTTCGTTTGCTGGCTCAGGCGGATGTGCTGGTGATCAACGGGTTGGGTATGGAAACGTTTTTGGAAGGGTTGATCGCCAGCGCTGGGAACCCCCAATTGCAAATCGTTGACAGCAGCGAAGGGCTCCCAACTTTGCGGGCTGAGGAGCCAGAGCATGGGCACTCCCACGGTCACGGCCATGGACACTCTCATGGACACAGTCACGGCCATTCTCACGGGCATGGCCATGGCCACCCTCATGGGCACAGCCACGGCGAGTTTAACCCCCACATTTGGCTGGATCCCAGGCGGGCCATTCAGCAGGTGGAAAATATTCGTGATGGCCTCATCTCTGTAGATCCGGCGGGGGCAGAGATCTACCAGGCCAACGCGGCTGCCTTTATCGAGAAGCTCAAGGCTTTGGACGAGGAAATTGAGCGGCGCCTAGCCCCCTTTGCAGGGAAAAAGTTTGTGGTCTTCCACAACTTTGCCCCCTACTTTGCCGAGCGTTACAACCTCAAGGCTGAGTTTTTGGTGGAGCCTGAAGCCAGCCCCTCCCCCGAAGATGTGCGGCGGGTGATGGAGACGGTGCGGGCATCCGGCCTGAAGACGATCCTGGTGGAACCGCAGCTGGGGAGTAACAACCCCTTTGAGGTTTTGGCCAGAGACCTAGGGATCCAAGTTCGCGTTTTCGATCCCATCGAAACGGCTGGCCCAGAGGGTCTGGAGCCGGAGTACTACCTAACCGTCATGCGGCAAAACGTGGAGAACCTGGTCTCCGCCTTTGAGAAGGAAAAGGCCTGGGTTCCCCTGCAGTTGCCCGTGGTGGGCCAAGCTGCCCTCGAACACCTGCTGGCGAGGGGGCGATGACCTCCCACTTGGGCGAAGTTGTCCTTTGGGTGGAGGGGCTGACGGTCTATCGGGGATCCCAGTTGGCCGTGCAGAATGTGTCGTTTGCGCTGGAGGCGGGATCCCATACCGCCATTGTCGGCCCCAATGGTGCCGGCAAGAGCACGTTGGTGCAGGCCATCCTGGGCATCCTGCCGCGGCAGTGTGGCTCGATTTGCATTCTGGGAGAGCCGCTGCGCCTGTCGGGGTACTTGCCCCAGAAAGTGCGGCAGCAGATTGCCTACGTGCCCCAGCGGTTGCAGTTCAACCCCGCCATTCCCCTGACCGTGGCCGAGTTTGTTGCCCTGGGCTGGGGATCCCTCAAACCTCGCTGGCCCTGGCAGCAGCAAGCTGCTCGGCAGGAAGCCGTCCAGAAAGCCCTGCAACGGGCCGAGGCTCTACACCTGGCCTCTAAACTCCTGGGTCAACTAAGCGGCGGCGAGCTGAAGCGGGTGCTGTTGGCCTATTGCCTAGTCTGGCCGCGGCGGCTGCTGGTGCTGGACGAGGCCCCCGCCGGCTTGGATAGCCCCAGCGAAGGGGAGTTCTATCGGATGTTGGAAGAGCTGCGCCGATCCCTGGGCTGGACCATCCTACAAGTCTCCCACGACCTGGAAATGGTGTCCCGCCATTGCGACCGCGTGTTGTGCCTCAATCGCTCCCTGATCTGCCAGGGATCCCCCGAGGTGGTCTTGGCGCCGGAGATGCTGAGCTGCGTCTACAGCCCCGAGTTTGCCCGCTACATCCAACATCACTAAGGAGGGGAAATGCCGGAGACCTGGGCGCGGGTGGTGGAATTGCTGCAGTTGCCCTTCATGCAGCGGGCTCTTCTGGGCGGGGTCCTCACAGGGGTGACGGGGGGACTGCTGGGCAGTTTTGTCATCTTTCGGCAGTTGGCGTTTTTCAGCGATGCCCTGGGGCATTCGGCGCTCTTGGGTATTGTCGTGGGAGTAGCCCTGGGGCTGAATCCTACGGCAGTGCTGATGGGGTTTGGGGTGGTGTTTGCCCTGGGCGTGACCTTTATCCTGGAACGCACCCAGCTTTCGCCGGATACGGTGCTGAACATCATCTACTCTTCCTCCCTGGCCCTAGCCATCCTCGGCTTGAGCTTGATCCCTGGCTACCGCGGCAACCTCAACCAACTGCTCTTCGGGGATATCTTGGGCATCGGCCTGCCAGCTTTGTGGATGAGCGGCCTGCTCCTATTACTTGCCCTAGGGTACATCGGCCTGACCTTGCCTGCCCAGATGCTGCTTACCCTGGACGAGTCGCTGGCGCGGGCGCGAGGGGTGGAAGTGGGCTGGCAGCGGCTAGCCTTTGTGGTGCTGCTGGCTTTGGTGGTGGCGCTGTCGATCCGCTCGGTGGGGGTGCTGTTGGTGAGCGCCTTTGTGGTCATCCCCGCCTCGACGGCGCGGCTTTTGGGATCCAGCTTTACAGCCTATGTGCTGCTGGCCATGGCCTTGGGAGGCTTGAGCGCCGTGCTGGGGATCCTCCTTTCGGCTGCCTTTAATCTGCCCTCCGGACCCAGCATTGTTGCCACCCAGTTGCTCTTTTTTCTCCTAGCAATGGCACTAAAGGGGGTATGGCAACTCCTACGCCTCTAGCTGCCGGCAACCCCAAAAGCCCTCTGAAACGGCCTTTCCCCCCAGACCTGGCCAAAGAGGCGGCGGTAGCTTTCCGGGAAGACCTGGCCCATGAGGGTAGGCTGCTCGTAAACCCGCTTTAGGGTGTTGAGATCCCGTTTGGTGATGGTGGGCACCCGCAGCAAGCGGCGATTGCCAGTGGCCTCGGCGTGGTGGCCGCCGTACATCAGATCCCGCGGGTTGGGACTATGGCCCCACAGCCCCAGCCCATGGCCAATCTCGTGCCGAGCCACTGCCGTAACTTCTGCCAGCCCCTGGCCTTCGACGATAACAATGCGCACCCGCTGCTGCAGCGAACCATCGGCGGCGAAGAAAAACTCTGGGCGGGCTGCCCCCGCTATTCCCTCGCCAATGGGAGGAACGCGGTAGATGCTCATCCCGTAGGAGGCCTCTTCCTCTTTGGCCACCACCTTGAGCGGGATATAGGCCGACCACTCCTTCACCGCCTGCTCCACAAAGGCTTTCCACTGGGGGTGATCCCCCTGGATGTAGACGGGGATGGGGTAGAAGGCCCACTGGGCATAAGCTCCCCCTGGCAGCAGCGGCTCGATCTCTTCAAAGTAGTCTCCCGCCGACTTGTCGTAGGCGTAGCGGGCTAGGCCTGGGGGCAGCTTGAGGCGAAGCGGCTGCGGCAGCTCTTCCAGGGGTCTCTGCGCCTGGGCCAGGGATCCCACCCCCCCTACCGCCAGGGCAAGGAGCATTGCGCAGGCAATAACCCCAAGCTGAAGGATGGAACGCCGCCGCCAGACCATACCTTGGGTCTCTCCCTTTCTGATTAAAGGCTATTGACTGGAAAGGCCCACGTCGATGCCAGCCGAGGGATCCCCTGGCCCAGAAGTGGCGGAATTGGCTACACTGAGAGTCTGCTGTCCCTAGCTTGGCCAAAGGTTTCCCATGCAGCTTCGTCTTGGCGAGCCACCTCTAACGCAGGCCGAATGTGCCCTGGTCTACTGCTTTGCCCCCAGCGGCGAAAACGCCACCTTCCCGCTGCCTGCTGAGATCGCTTCCCTGGACGAGAAGGTATGGTCGGGGCTGGTGGCGGAAGCGGTTCAAGAACAGAAGTTTCAGGGCAAGCCCAACAGCAGCCTCGCCCTGCGCCTGCCAGGGCCTATCCGCAAGCTGGTGCTGGTGGGGCTGGGAGATCCGGCGGCACTAACCCTGGAAGGACTGCGACGGGCTACTGCCAACGGCCTGCGCCAGGCCCACAGCCTTAAAGCCAAGCAGGTGGTGCTGTCTTTGCCGGAAACTGGCTTGGATCAGGGGCGAGCAGTGCAGGCAGTGGCTGAAGCCAGCCTCCTAGTGGCCCACCAGGATAACCGCTTCAAATCTCCCCCCAAGCCCGACGAAGAGCGCGGCTTTTCCGTTGAGGAAGTCACGCTCTTGGTGCCGGGACTGGCCCAGGCCCGCCAAGACTGTGAGAACGCCCTTCAGCGGGCCACCGAGATGGCTGCCGGGACGATCCTGGCCCGCGAACTGGTGGCTGCTCCCGCCAACGTCGTCACGCCTCCTGCCCTGGCTGACACTGCCCGGCAACTGGCCCAAGACTACGGCCTAGAGGTGGAGATCCTGGGGCGGGAAGAGTGCAAAGCCCTAGGCATGGGGGCTTTCCTGGGCGTGGCCCAAGCCTCGGATCTGCCGCCTCAGTTTATCCACCTCACCTACAAGCCCAAAGAAGGGGATCCCGTTGCCAAGTTGGCCCTGGTGGGCAAGGGCCTCACCTTCGACTCCGGCGGCCTCAACATCAAAACCGACTCCCGCAGCATTGCTATGATGAAAACCGACATGGGCGGGGCGGCAGCCGTCTTGGGAGCGGCCCGTGCGCTAGCTGCCCTCAAGCCGCGGGTAGAGGTGCATTTTATCGTCGCCGCCACGGAAAACATGATTAGCGGTCGGGCCCTGCACCCGGGAGACATCCTCACCGCTTCCAACGGCAAGACCATCGAGGTCAACAACACCGATGCCGAGGGCCGTCTCACCCTGGCTGATGCCCTGGTGTTTGCCGAGAAACTAGGGGTGGACGCCATTGTTGACCTAGCGACCTTGACCGGCGCCTGCGTCATTGCCCTAGGAGAAGAGATTGCTGGCCTCTTCACCCCCGACGAGAAGCTGGCCCAGGAGCTGCAGCAGGCGGCCAACCTCTCTGGCGAAAAGATCTGGCGCTTACCCCTGGAAGAGAGCTATTTCGAGGGCCTCAGCTCCACCGTAGCCGACATGAAAAACACTGGCCCCCGCTCTGGCGGCTCCATCACTGCCGCCCTCTTCCTTAAGCAATTTGTGGAGAAAACCCCCTGGGCCCACTTAGACATAGCTGGTCCCGTCTGGGCCGAAAAAGACTCGGGCTACACCAACAAAGGCGCTACTGGCTACGGCGTGCGCACCCTCGTGGAATGGGTCTTGGCACGGGAGATGGCAGCCGCCTCCTCCTAGCATGGTTCACCACTCCCGAAGCTCTGCCTGTTGCGTAGGCGGGTCTTGAACGATCCCCAGAGTAAGGCTTTGTCTCTCCAGAAAAGGAGGGCTCTGCTGGAGGGCTTGCAGGGTCACCAGTCGCGGACTTTCTTCCTCTTGAGGTAAGGCGCTGCTATGCTAGGTCCGCTGCAAGAGAGGCTGCTACAGACCTGCCCTCCGACGATTGATGGAGTGGGAGCCAACCCAGAAAGTTGGCTCTGCAAAGGAACTGACACGATATGTGCTACTCGACTTTGACCGCTGCAAACTTCTGAGCTGCAATTGGGGGAGTCGAAGAGTTAGTAACCGTTACCAGTGCAGCAAAAGAAAAGCCGATTGGGTGTAGCTCAACAGTCTCACCCAAGATGGTCTTGGACATTCATACAAGCCAGGCATGTATCGTCTACTTAACTGTAATGTTCACACGTGCCTGCGCCGAGATAGGAGGACTAGAAGAGTCCGTAACAGTCACCAATGTCAAGAGAGTAGAGCCAATGGGAGGAGTGTTGGGAGGAGTGTTGGGAGGAGTGTTGGTGGCTGGACACTGCACCTTGATTGCCCCCGTTAGCCTGTCAAACGAAAAGCCAGCTGGCGGTGGAGGTTCAGGCTCTGCCTTGAAAGTTAGGGGGCTGCTGATTTCACAGGAATCACAAAGTTAATATCACTGGTCAGGAAGTTGCTGGCAGTAGTTAAGGATGGGTTAAGCTTAATAGTGATGGAGCCAGTGAATACCCCGCCCGTTAGTCGAATAACTCCGAATTCTTGAGGCCCTTTGCTACCTTCCTTAAAGAGGAGAGTAGAGGTCGAAACAGTGAACGGAGCGCCCGCCCCAAAGGGGTTAGGAGTTCCGCTGACATCCAAAACAACCTGCCCACCAATCGGAGGGGCTGCGAGTTCGACCTTGACAACCTTGGTAGCCCCAACTATGTCATTATTGAGAAACTCTATCGTCGGAGGGGTAACCGTAATGGTAGGCGGCGCTTCCTGCAATACCTTAACCGGCACAAGAACATTCACACTGCCCACCGGGTAATTGACAGCTGTTGTGGCAGGGTCGCGGGTAACTATTATGGTGGCATTGCCTTCCTGAGTGGCCGGGATCAAACGGGTTAATGTAACTGTGGGCTTATCCTCGGATCCCGGTGGAATGACAACAGTTACGAAAGAGGCAGCTGTTGTAGAAACACCCACCACCTGTGGGTTATTGCTTTCCACCTTCAACACCAAACTGCCATTAGCAGGAGCTTTGGAAGGCGTAAGGGTTATAGTTTCGGTAGAACCAACAGTTGTGCCTTCCGCAAACACAACTTTTTCCGGCGTAACGCTAACTTTCCCAACAGGGAACGGCGTCGGGGGAGGGAAAGGGGTAGAAGGAACAGGGATCTCCGCCTTAATGGTGGGAACAGGAGCAGGAGAGGGAATCGGAGGAATGGTTGGGGCTGGGAGAGGAGGTTGGATAGCAATGGTAGGAGTTGGTAAAGGGATCCCTGGGGCTATAGGAGGTAAACCCACCTCAGTGCCTCCGGTAGGTACGCTGGGCGTTTGCGGCGGAATGATCGGCCCAGGAACAAAGCTAGTGGCGCTTTTGTCGTTGGATTGCTGACAGCCGATCAAGCTTGCCGTAGTGAAGAAAACAGCCCCCGCGCTGCCTAAAGCCCGCAACCAACTTCTTTCAGTCTTGAACTTTTGCACCTTCATTTCCTGCCACCTTCGCTTACAAAACGGAAGTCCTCTCCAAAGCCGCATCACCATTGGCTGCTAGTTAGCTACTAGAGTGATGGGAGGAGCTGCACTGGGTAGAGTCTGATTGTTCGGCACAAATAGCAGCGGCAATGTGTAGATCCCAGGAGCCGTTGCTTGAATGGAGACGTTCACCTCGCAAGTAGCACCTGCTGCTAGAACTCCGCCCGAAAGGTTGATGATCCTTGTTCCCGGTATTGCGCCCAAAGTGCCCCCGCAGGTATTTGGATTGGCAATGCCGGCAGGTGTGGGAGGATTGGCCACGACCAGCCCCTCTGGCAAGACTGCCTGGAAGCTGAGACCACTCAAGGGAATAGCGCCAGCCACTCGGTTATCGACTACAAAGGTGAGGGTAACAGGTGTATTGACCGGCGCTGGATTGGGCAGTAGGAAGCGAGCAAACAGGGGCGAGGGTCCCACAGGAACCGGCGTTGGCACAGGAGTGGGGCCTGAGGTAGGCGTAGGTACAGGCGGCAGAGGAGTAGGAGTTGGAGTGGGAGTTGGCTGAGGAAGGTTGCTACAGGGTGGAATTGCAGAGCCGCGAACCTCGCTTCGAGTTTCCCCTGGATTGAAAATTGAGTCATCAACCCGCAAAACTTGTCCAAAAGCATCTCTAATAGTTAGGACAAAAACAATGTCATCTCCTGTCAGTATTTCTCGGTTCTCGATCCTCCTAATTCCCTTTGAAAAAATCCTCAAGTCATCGAAAAACCTAGGATCCGTTGGAAACGTGTAGCTAAAGTTGAAGCCGTTAGCGTCGGCAAATGTGTTGCCTCTCCCAACTAGCAAGTTTCTGAACTGACTTATGGCCTCAGGCCGGATCACGCCAGTAACATCTGTTCCACAAGTGATGTTCAGAACCTGGATGTCTACGCTTGCTATCCCTCCTCGAACAATTAGGTTGGTTAAATCCACCCTGTAAGAGAGCGATGCAAACGGCTGGTCGACGTTGAAGCCGCCCCCTGGCCCAAATTGAGGCGGATCCGGCAGATCGGGTTGAACTGGCGGCGGGGTGATGGGGGCAAAGTCCGGCCCGGGGCGGAAGGTGATGGGCGTGAGGTTGGGTGAAATGGTGGGAGCCACAGCCACGGGAGGAGGCGTGGATCCATCGGCGGTCAAGAGGGGCGGCAGCCCGCCAGTAGGCTCGCTGCTGCAACCAGCGGCCAGGGCCAGCGAAGCCCAAGTCACCAGAAGGGAAAGGCCACCATGGCCAAGGGCTGAACCAGAACGTCGTTTCATCAGGGAAGTCTCCACTCACTCACACCACAGCAAGTTCTTCCAACTGCATCCAGCCGAGATCCACTGAATCTGCCCATGTGCATTGGCAAGATTACGTGGAGATCCCGTTTCAAGGGGGAATGTCTGCCGTTAGTTCTACTGCATCTCAGAGCGTTGTCAAGCCAGCGGCAAAGCAAATCCAGGAAATTTTCCTGGAAATGGCCCATCCCCTAGATATGGGGTATCATAGCCTCAAGCAGGGGCAACCAGCCTACCTGTAGCGTTGGGGGTTGGGTGCCTTCCCCTCCATTTTGTGTGTGAATTTCCCCAGATTAGGGTGTGTGAGGCAGTGCCGTATGAACTTCAAAGGTCGATCATTGGCAGTGTTGTGTGGGGTTTTGCTCTTAGGGGGCTGCGGCGAGGTTAATGAGGCTCCAACCCTACCTGGGCCTGTCCAGGTGGATCCCACAGCGTTTGTCTCGGCCCAGGAGTATCGCTTTACCCCCGGCTCGGTGCTGGAGACCACCAACTTACGGCTAGACTACATCAATCCGAGATTCGACAACGGGATTCCTGTCCGTACCAACCCCCTGCAGGGAAGCGGTGAAGCTCGCATCGCCAATGTTGAAGCCCGCATCTTGCCTGTGAACGAGATCCCAGCCAATGAACTGACAATCGACTCCACCCTTCGCTCCAGCACGCTGGCCATCCAAATTGCCCGAACCGCGCCGCTGGTGAACCTCATTGCCTTTGGCCCCAACGACGGTAGGCTGTCTACGCAATTCAATATCGCCGGGCTGGTTGCAATTTCGACAAACCCCAACGACCAGCGCATTCGGGTGAATACCACCTTCAGGGCTATCCGAAATGACCGCACTGTTTTAACGCTCACCGTGCGCCGCATTTTGGTGAGTAGAAATGGTAATCAAGTCGTCCTGGAGGGAGATTCTTCCCTGATTGTCCCCACTGTGGGTGTATTGTTTGAAAACGGTGGCCCTGGCCCCGGTGGTGAGATTTTGGCGCCTGGCTCCTTTGTCAACCCTCCTCCACCCCAAGGTCCTGTAGTCGCTATTCTCCAAACAGGCAGTTTCTCCGCGAGCTTTGTGGTGCGGCAGCGGGGGGTTGCGGGCGATGGCACTCCTGAGGATGCCTTGGCTCTCTTTGCCCGCCTAAACTTTCGGCCCAACCAGGCGGAGATCGTTTACCGTCCTACCCAGGTGGGTACCCAGTCAGTGCTGTTTGCTCCGGATCCGAGTCGACCGAACATCTTGCCCAATCAGTTGGTTCGCATCCGGCGCCTGTTGAACGGTCGTGTTCAGGCGGAGTTTGATCCGGCCAACACCAGCACAGTTCTCAACTTTGTGCAGGTCAGCCCTCCACCGCGGCCTTTTCCCACCCCAATTCCTCAGTTACCTGTCCCTGGGCGTCCAGATGCCCCAACAGCCTTTGATTACTTTTTCTCATTGCGCACAGAGCGCTCTACGGGTACCTTGCCCGGCTCGCCTGCGGAAGGAGACAACCCTCAGCCCGTTATCCTTCAGGGCATTGTGCCCACCACAGGAGATTTCGTCTTCCGTACCCTGGCCGGAGCACAATTGGCGGGGCCGTTTAACCGGCTTGACGTAGGGGGTGGCGTTCAAAGGGGAAACCTGAACCTTATCTTTGACTCAACCACTTCTGCAAATCGAATTTCTGGCCAATGGTTCCTAGAACAAGAGTTCCCCACCGGCAACGTTGAAGGCGGTACGGAGGATGAACCAGGGACTCCTGCTAGCCGACAAGGGGCCATTTTGATCATCCGTGGGTTCTTTGAGGGAACTGAGGTGCGGCTATAGCCCCAACAGCTTGTTTTGAACCCCTCCAGCCAGAGCACAAAGCAGCTAGGTCTCGTCGGCTTTCGAAGAGGCAGAGCCGCTTGCTGCTTCGCGCCATTGCTGGAGGAAAATGCCTAGGTTGCGGCGGAACTCACTAACCCCCAGCAGGGATCCGGGCTCTGGATCCCAAGAGGCCGAGAAGACACCGTAGCTGATGCCCAAAAAGCCAAGGCCAAAAAAGGCCAGCGACTCCACCAAAGTAAAGTAGGGGGGCAGGGCTATCACATGGTTGGTTAGAAGGTAGTAGTTGACAACAAAGCTACTTAGGCCAAGCGTAGAAGGGATCCCAGAAAAAATTAGGATCCGCCGCACCATGCGCTGGCTTACCTCAGGGGGAATGACAGCAGCCCGCTCTCCTTTGGCTGGCTTTTTCTCCCCCTGGCCAGCAGACTGACTGGGGCGGCCTTGAGAAGCTTTGGAATGGCGGCTAGATTTGCCCACGGAGGTAGCTCCTCGGCTGTGCTTTGACTAGCTAGCTACTTCTTCACCCGAATGTTTAACCGTTCAACCAGCTCCCGGAAGCGCTCGGGATGATGCTTAGCGATGTAGTTGAGCAGTCGCTTGCGGCGACCAATCATCATCAGCAAGCCGCGGCGGGAGTTGAAGTCCTTGGGGTTTCTCTGAAGGTGCTGCGAGAGTTGGTTGATGCGGCTGGTTAGCAAGGCAACTTGCACATCGGCAGAGCCAGTATCAGTGTCATGCAGTCGATATCTCTCGATAATCTCCTGCTTTTCTTTCTGCAATAAGGCCATAGGACCGAAAGACGGCACACACTGCTTCAGAATGATAACACTGAGTTTTCCTTCTTTGCTACAGCCAGAGAAAGCTACGGAGGGAAAGAACTATGACAACAACTGCTGGGGATCCGCCTTCACTGACAGCCTTGCTGCAGCTGTTGAACTCTCAGGATTTGGGAGAGCGGCTGCGCGCTATTAACAAGGCCAGAGAACTCTCCCCGCCGGAAAGCTTGACGCTGCTGCAGCAGGCAGTAGCCGACGAAAATGCCCGCGTCCGCTACGCTGCCATCAGCCAACTGGGCACCCTGGCCGCAAAAGGGATCGATCCAGCCATCCTTTTGCCAATTCTGCAGCGGTCTTTGCGGGAGGATCCCGAGTTCGACGTGCGAGCTGCCGCTGCTGCTGCTCTGGGGGATCTCAAGCAGCCGCAAGCCCTGGCCGATCTCCTAGAGGCCTATCAGCGGGAGACGGAGTGGCTGGTGCGCTTTAGCATCGTTGCCGCCCTCGGCGAGCTAGGCAACCCCGCCGCCTTCGACACGCTGGTGCAGGCTCTCCAGGAAGGAAATGAACTGCTAATCACCGCCGCTGCTGCAGCTTTAGGGGATCTGGGGGATCCGCGGGCCATCCCCTACCTGGAGCCCCTCATCGCTTCTGAGGATTGGCAACTGCGCTACCGCGTCTGCATTGCCCTAAGTAAGTTAGGGACGGAAGCTGCCCAAGCTGGTCTTGCCCGGCTTGCCCAGGATCCCCAGGAACAGGTAGCCGCCTGCGCCCGTGCGGCCCTAGCCTCCCTTTCCTCCAAGGGCAGCTAGCTCAGGGCATTGATGATGTAGTCAAAGTAGGGAGCGGCCTCGGCAGCCGAATCGGGATCCAACAAGCTGAGGGCTGCTTCCTTCAAAAAGACCATCGCATCGATCATGCCGGCAATGGGTACGTTGAGGCTGTTGTACATTTCCCGCACCCCTATCAGGCCAATGGACTCGATTGGCTCCTTGCTGCCAGCGACGATGCCGTAGGTTACCAAACGCAAGTACCAGTCGTAGTCCCGCAGGCACTGGTTGTAGCGCTTTTCCCCATAGGCGTTGCCACCAGGTTGTCGGTATTCAGGTCGCTTGGCAAATAGCTGTTTCTGGGCCTGATCGATAATCCGCTTTCTATTCTCAGTTAACACCTGAGCAATCTGCAGCCGTCTTTCCCCGCTGCTCATGTAGTCTTGGATAGCTTGCAGCTCGCTAACTGAGAGATAGCGCAGCTGGTTATCTGCAGTTTCGATGAGCTGGTTGATCACGCTCACGGTAGAGATTCTCCTGTTTTCTAACTTGCTTTCACCACCAACCTATCCCCCTAGCCAAAGCTTGGCTGAGGAGATAAGCATGCCCGTTGCTCTCAGTCTAGGATAAGGCAAGCCTTCCCTCAAGCACCCGCACCTGTCCTGCCTATATCCGGCCCCGCAGCCACTGGGCCATCTCGTTGCGCCGCGGAGCTGCCTCCAGGCACACCTCCGCCGTAATCCGCCCCTCCTGATAGAGCCGAAACAGCGACTGGTTCATGGTACACATGCCCTCGTAGGAGCCGTCGGCAATGAGCTCCTCGATCTCGTCCACCGCTCCCCGCTTGATGTAGTCGCGAATGGCATCGGTGTTGCGCATGATCTCGTGGGCTGCCGTGCGCTTGCCGTCGGTGGTGCGCACCAGCGTCTGAGCAATGATGGCCACCAGGGTTTCCGCCAGTTGCAGGCGCATCGGCTCCTGCTCTTCCGGCTTGTAGATCCCTAGCAGACGCTCGATGGTGCGAACAGCGCTGTTGGTGTGCAGGGTTCCAAACACGAGGTGGCCTGTCTGGCCGGCCTTGAGGGCGATATCTACGGTTTCCCGATCCCGCATCTCCCCAATGAGGATGATGTCCGGATCTTCCCGCAGGGAGGCTTTCAGAGCGTTAGCAAACTCCAGGGTGTGGATCCCAACCTCCCGCTGCCGAATCAGGGATTTCTTGCTCTGGTGAACAAACTCGATGGGATCCTCAATGGAAATGATGTGCTTGGCAAAGTTGGAGTTGATATAGTCCACCATTGCCGCCAGCGTCGTGGACTTACCGGAGCCAGTTGGGCCAGTCACCAGCACGAGGCCCTTGGGCTCCTCGGCAATGCGCTTGAGCACTTCCGGCGCCCGCAACTGCTCCAGCGTCAAAATCTTGAGCGGGATGAGGCGCAGCACCATGGCTGGCCCAAGGAGGGAGACGAAGCAGTTGACCCGGCAGCGCACCAAGCCCTCGTACTGGATGGCGGTATCCAGCTCTAAGCACTCTTCAAACTGGCGGATTTGGTTTTCCGGCAGGCTTTCCCGCAGCCAGCTATAGAACATCTCGGTGGTGGTAACGGGGTGGTTGCTGATCACAATTTCCCCCCGATCCCGAAAGCGGGGTACTTCTCCCACCCCCAGGTGAATGTCCGAGTAGCCTTTTTCGTAGGCTTCCTGCACCAGTTGGCGCAGCGTCGGGCCAGAGGGGGCAGACTTAGGAGCAGCAGCCAGCGGGACCTGACCAACAGCCGTCGGACGAGCCGGCGGGACAAAAGGCGGAGCCGCTGGCCTGGGAGGGGAGGCTTGAGGCCGAGCTGCCGCAGCAGCAGTGGGCAGAGATCCCTGCGGAGGAGCCACAGAGCCCGGCATGGGCACTGGCGTCTGGGGAGGAGCGACAGCTACCTCTGGCGGGACGGGCCGGCCTAGAATGGGCTTAGGAGCGCTCACAGAAGGACGCGAGCCGATCCCTGGCGCGAGAGGGGTAGTCCTGTTCACCAACGGATCCAGCTGAGTTGGGGGTTCCGCTGATGGCGTTTGGGCAGCCGCCCGTGGGGAGCGTTGGACACCAGGCGGGGTTGGCGGCTTCCAACCAGCGTCTTTTTCGGGGCTGACCTCGCTCATGACAGGCCTCGCTGCTGGCAGAGTTTGCATCAATCTTAGGCTAGTATTCCCCACTTAAGTAGGGGATTAATCTCCTTGCCGGCAAAACTCTGCGGGAGCCTTAAAGGTTGGACGGGTGGCGAATAAGGCTCAAGAACTCCTCGCGCGTGCGGGGATCCTCCCGGAACACCCCCACCATCGAGCTGGTAACCGTCCAGGAGCCTGGCTTTTGAACCCCGCGCATCACCATGCACATGTGGGTAGCCTCGATAACCACTCCAACCCCATAAGGATCCAACACCTCCATCAAGGCTTCCGCAATTTGCCGGGTCAGGCGTTCCTGAACCTGCAGGCGGCGGGAGTACATCTCCACAATACGGGCAATTTTGCTCAAGCCCACTACCCTTTGCTTAGGAATGTAGGCCACATGGGCCTTGCCGATGAAGGGCAAGAGGTGGTGCTCGCAGAGGCTAAACACAGTGATGTCCCGCAGCAGCACCATCTCATCGTGGCCTTCGTCGAAGATGGCCCCATTGATGAGCTCTTCCAAAGACTGTCGATAGCCGCTGGTCAAAAACTTCAGCGCCGCCACCACTCGCTCCGGGGTTTTCTTGAGGCCCTCCCGCTCGGGATCCTCGCCAATTCCCCGTAGCAACGTCTCCACTGCCGCCACCATTGCCGGATCTAGGCTTTCTGAAGTCTCTGGCTCTGTCGAAGGAGACAGATCGCGGAGAACCCGAGACTTGAGGTTGGCTTTGTCGCTCAGGCGAAACTCGGCACTCAATCCAGGCTTGGCAAGAGTCATAGCAAGATATCCCTTGAGTTGAAACGAGGAGTTGAAGAAATTTGTCAGGAGAGACGCTGCCGCGAGATGGTCGGCTCAAAAGCCGGGCTGACAAGCGCTGCTTTCGGAAGGGTCAGAGCTGGCCCCACCTACAAGGCCCCGGCTGCTGGCATGAGGGTTAGGTCCTCCACTACAGCACCCCTGGGCAGGCGGACGAGATAGGCCACCACATCCGCTACCCACTCCGGCGAGAGCATCTGGGAGCGGTCAAAATCAACCTCCACCCTATCCCAGAGGGGCGTGTTCACCGCTCCAGGGCAGAGGCTAGTTACCCGGATACCGTGCTGCCGTTCTTCCTCAGCCAAGGCTTGGGAAAAGCCGAGTAGGCCGAACTTGCTGGCACAGTAGGCCCCCCAATTGGGAAAAGCTCGCTTGCCCGCAATCGAGACCACGTTGACAATCACGCCAAAGCGCTGCTGGCGCATTCCCGGAAGGACGGCTTGGGCACAGAGGAAGGCTGCTGTTAGGTTTAAGTCGATCACCCGTTGCCACTCAGATAGCGAGAGAGTGGCTAAAGGCCCAACGTGGGCTACGCCGGCATTATTCACCAAAACATCACAACCGCCAAATCGATCCAGAAGAGCTTGCAGCCGCTGCGGTAGAGCGGTCAAATCGGCCAGGTCGATAGGAAAAACCTCTGCCTTTCCCCCTTTTGCCTGGATCTCCGCCTGCACTGCCAGCAAATCAGGTTGAGAACGAGCCACTAGCGCAACTGTCAGCCCCTGCTGGGCCAGGGCCAGAGCCACAGCTTTGCCGATCCCTCGACTGGCCCCTGTAACCAGAGCACGTTCCGGCAACTTGGTCTCAAAACTCATCCACAAGAAAACCCGACACGCGCCGTCGGGAACAAGCGCCGCCAGAGCCTGAGAAACTTCGTTAACTCAGTGTAACACGAGTTCCTGCTTGCCCCTTATCTAACCGGCAGCAGGCCGGGGAGGGCCGGAGGTGTGGTAGCGTGGTAAAGGTAGTGAAAATCTCTTGCAACAATTGTCATGGCCGAGTTCTTGGCTTTCTCGAGGTCTAACGCTGGCCAGGCGGACTCTTCCTACATTCTTGAGGTTGAGGGCCTCAGCAAGGGTTTTCCTGGTCAGCGGCAATTGGTTTTGCAGGAAGTGGCGTTTCGCCTGCCCCAAGGGGATATCCTGGGGATCGTCGGTCCGTCGGGCTGTGGGAAAACCACCTTATTGCGCATCATTGCTGGCTTTGAGCAGCCGGACAGCGGCCGGATCCGAATAGGGGGTCAGGTGGTGGCGGGGGAGGGGCAGTGGGTTCCGCCAGAGCGGCGGGGAGTGGGGCTGGTGTTTCAGGACTTTGCCCTGTTTCCCCACCTGAACGTGTTGGCAAATGTTATGTTCGGCCTTCAATCCCCTGCGGTGCCTAGCAAGAGGCAAGCTTACCACCAACAGGCGCGGGAACGCGCCTACGAGGTGTTGCGGCTAGTGGGCCTAGAAGACTATGTCCACCGCTATCCCCATGAACTTTCGGGTGGACAACAACAGCGGGTGGCGCTGGCCCGAGCTTTGGCCCCCAAGCCTAGCCTAATCCTGTTGGATGAGCCGCTGAGTAACTTGGATGTGCAGACACGCTACTACCTACGGGAGGAAATTCGCAAGATCCTCAAGCAAACTCGGACTTCGGCCATTTTCGTTACCCACGACCAAGAAGAGGCTCTCTCTCTTTCCGACTGGGTGGCGGTGATGCGGGGAGGCCGTATTGAGCAATGGGGATCGCCAGAGGAGGTCTACCGAGAGCCGGCTACTCGTTTTGTGGCCGAGTTCATTACCCAGGCCAACTTTCTCCGCTGTGAGCGGCGCGAGTGGGGCTGGAAAGTTGAGGGGCTGCTGCACCTTCCCTTCCGTGCGGTCGGGGATCAGCCCGACTCCAATCTGCAGTGGGCAGAGTTGATGGTTCTGCAGGAGGAGCTCCGCCTGCATCCCGATCCCCAAGGAAAGGCAATCATTCGGGATCGCCAGTTTTTGGGGCGGGAGTATCGCTATTGCCTAGCCACGGAGACGGGCAAGGAGTTGCATGCCCTAGCGCGGGAGGCATTGCCAGTGGGCACGCGAGTTCGAGTTACCGTCGAGCAATGCCGCCTGTTTTGTCCTGGGGAATCCCTGGCACCTGATCTCAAGCAAAACCACTCCAAAAGCAAGGGCTTTGCCTGAAGTTGGGATGAGGATTCACGGTTTGCCCTGAAATCTGCATCTAGGGTGGTTCGATTTCCTTCGACCCCGTATATAGTAGGGGGTATGCGGGATCCCCACCCAAAGCAGGAGCCTTACCCCTCGACAGGGCTTAACAAATGCTTTAACTTGACCTCTAGGGTGGCCCAGGAGCTCTTGCCAGGAGGGCAACAAGAACAAGGCGCGACGTTGGGAGTAGATGATGGAAATGATGCACAGCAAGGCAGCGCCACCTTTGCGATTCTCTTGCCGCTCTGCAACTCAAGCCGGCAGACGGGCAGCAATGGCGTTAGCCCTCCGTAGCACTCTGCTGCTGGGGCTGGTGGGGATCCCCGTATTGGCTCAGGGGAGCTTCTGGCCGGCTCAGGCAGTGGCAGCCCCCCTGAGTCGTCAGGAGGTAGCCGAGCGGCTCAATCTGGTGCCGGTTTTTGCCATTGTCTCGCAGAACGGCACCCCTGTGGTTGCCAACGTGGAGCGGGAGGGTCGCACCATTCAGGTGGCTTCTCTTTGGCTAGATCAAAACCAAGCCCAGCAAGCCCTGGAGCAGGTGAAGGCCAAAAACCCCGAGATAGGCAAGCAAGCCCGAGTGGTGCCCATCCCCCTAGGCTATGCCTATGAGAAATCGGAAGAAGAGCGAGCTAAAAATAGCAATCTGTACTTTGAGGTGGTGCCCCGCCCTGGCGATGTAGAGGCAGCCAAGCAGGTGCTCAAAGAAACGGGGCAAAAGGTGCCCCCAGAGGCCATTGGCGTGCCTCTGTTCTATGGCCGCTCCCCCGAGGGGCTGCTGACCATCGAGCAGAATGGCCAGGAAGTGGTGCCTTTCTTTTTTGACCGCAACGACCTAAAGAAAGCTTTGGAGCGGGCGGCGGCGCAAAACCCCAGCGTGGTTGGCAAAACCCAGATTGAGGTCACTTCCCTAGCCATTGTGGTGGAGCGCATGTTGGCACCTGATGCCCAAGAGGATGTGCAAAAGATTGCCTTCATCCCACCGCGTGCCTCGCTGGAGTACGTGCAGTCGTGGATACGCTCCGCAACTCCCCAGGCCAGTCCCTCGGCCACGCCTCAACCTCAGCGCCGTTGAACCAAGCTGCAGGGGGATCCCGCTCGGCGCTGGTGGAAGAGTTGCTGGCATGGCGGGCGCAGGCTCTCCAGGCAGCACGGGCTGCTGGCATTTCCCCGCAGGAAGTGGATCTCCTACTCAGGGAGTATCTGGGCTGGGGGCCATTGGAACGGCTGCTGGGTCGGCCGCCAGTAGGGAAGGGGGATCCGCTGGCTGAGGTGGAGGCGCTGTGGCGGCGTCGGCTAGAGGAGCGCATCCCTCTGCAATACCTGCTGGGCAAGGTAGAGTGGGCAGGGCTGAGCTTGCAGGTAACGCCAGCAGTGCTGATCCCGCGCCCCGAGACTGAGCTGCTGGTGGAGCAAGCCTCCCTGTGGCTGCAGGCCAACCCTCTGCCCCCAGGCTCCCCTTTTGCTGACTTGGGTACCGGCAGCGGTGCCATCGCCATTGCCTTGGCCCATAGGCACCCCCAGCTGCAGCTTCTGGCCGTGGACGTGAGCCCGGCAGCCCTGGCAGTGGCGGCAGCCAATGTGGCCAATCACGGGCTGCAGGGGCAGGTGCATCTGCTTGGGGGATCCTGGTTTACGCCTTTGGATCCCTGGCGGGGTCGGCTGCGCGGCCTTGTCTCCAACCCTCCCTACATCCCTACAAGGGAGCTAGATCACCTCATGCCTGAGGTGCGGCTGCACGAGCCGCGAGAGGCCCTGGACGGCGGGGAAGATGGGCTGGTTCATCTGCGGGTGTTGATTGAGGGCGCGCCGGATTATCTAGCCCCCAACTCCTTCTGGGCAGTGGAGGTGATGCAGGGCCAGGCACCTTGGGTGGCTGAGCAGTTGCGAGCGCAGGGGTGTTACCAGCAGATCCAGGTGCACCGGGATCTGGCCGGGATTGAGCGGGTAGTCAGCGCCTGCTTTGTCGGGTAAAAAAATGGTGAGCAGCGTTGCCAGCCCAGAGAGGGGCCAAGAGCTGCTGCCGCCAATGACGGGTTGCCTTTCCAGTTGAGCAAAGCCTTGCCTGCCACCCCCCCCGATCCTCCCTCTTTCCCGCCTGCCCCTGCCGCAGACCAGGAGGGGATGGACTGGCAGTTTGCCTTTGAGCGCTCTGAGGTGATGCGCGCTTTTCAGCAGGAGCTTCTGGTGAGTATCGGCCACGAGCTGCGCAATCCCCTCAGCAGCCAGATGGGAGCCCTGCAGTTGGTGTTGTCCAATCTGTGCGACTCTCGAGAGGAGGAGCGAGAGTGCCTGCAGAGCGCCAAGGAGGCGGTGGAGCGCCTGATCAAGCTGCTGGAAGAATACACTCGCCTGGCTCGCCACGACCTGCCCATTCAGCCGCTGCGGCCAAGGCCAACGCGCCTGCGTCCTCTTTTGCAAGAGATCCACAGCCTCACTCGGCTCCAGGCCCAGGATCGGAGCATCCGCTACGACTGGACCGCTCTTCAGTCCTCTTGGCTTCCCGACAGCCTCACTGTCTGGGCGGATCCCCATGGCCTGGTGCAGGCGCTGCTGGGCGTGTGTCGCTGGGGCATTCGCACCCTCTGCTACGGCTCAATGGCTCTGAGCGCCTATCCTGGCGGGGAGGAGCACTTCTGTCTGGAGTGGGACCTGGAAGGGCGGTGCTGCCTGCCCATCCAGCCACAAGACAGCGCCGCCTGGCGGGTTAGCGAGCGGCTCCTGAGGGAAATGGGAGGCCAGCTGGAGCTTTGGGAGAGCGGACTCCACCGCGTTGGCATTAGAGCAACGCTGCGCCTTGCCTAAAGCTTAACCCTCACGGCGCAAGGCCATCTCTGCCCGATCCAGTTGCATCAGCACCCGCTCTAGCTTTTCTGGCTCCAGCGGTCGATCCGAGGTGCGGTAGTGGGAGGCCACGGTGTTGAACACCGTGCGCAGGGTCGTGAAGGATGGCAACTTGTTGTAGCGAGGGCCATGGTAGCGCCCTACAAATTCTTGCATGGCCTCCATGACCTCCGCCCGCGCCTCCTCCGGCTTGAGGACAGGATCCCCCTCCAAGAGAGCCGTGCGCAGCGTTTGGATGATGGTCATGCTGTCTTCGTAATACTTGCCAGTGAGACGGGCTGCTTGCGCGCCTGGGATCGCCCAGCCCAGGATAAGGGCTATCGCCAGGAGCAGGCCGACAAGACGTAGGAAGAGAGTCTTCTGCATGGGGAGTCGAATGTAACTTATCTTTAAGCTAAGCATAGGTCACGGCAACCGCGAAAGAGGATGTCACCCCCCCTTTTTAGCCACTGGCTGCCAGGGCTGGCCCCCTACCGCTCCCATGCCATCATGCTGGGCATGATCTTGGGATTTGCCTGCGCCCACAGTGGACTAGCCTACTTGCGCCCCTGGGGAGAAGCGTGGCTGGGAGCGCGTCTGTACCGCCTTTTCTTTGTCCTGGTCAGTCTTAGCCTGGCGCCGCTGTTGCTCGTCTACTTTTCTAACCACTGCTACGACGGCGTAATCCTTTGGAATCTGCAGGCTGTTCCCGGGATCCACACTACCGTCGTCCTTTTGTCTGCGCTCTCGTTTTTCTTCCTGTATCCGGCCACCTTTAACGTGCTGGAGATTGTCGCCCTTCGCCAGCCGGAGATCCACTTGTTTACAACTGGGATCATCCGCCTCACCCGCCATCCCCAGCTAGTCGGTCAGGTCATCTGGTGTGTGGCCCATTCCCTGTGGATTGGCTCCAGTTTTATGCTGGTCACCTCGCTGGCGCTGGTGGCCTACCACCTATTTGCCGTTTGGCACGGGGATTACCGCCTGGAGCGCAAGTACGGCCACGCCTTCCGCGATCTCAAGGCCCGCACCTCCGTGATCCCCGGCTTAGCCATTCTGCAAGGGCGCCAGCAACTGTACCCACGTGAGTTTCTCCGCTGGGCCTATCTGGGGGTGTTGAGCTTTGTTGTGATTCTTTATGCTTTCCATCCGCAACTGGTTTCTGCAGCCAGCAGAGTTGCCTGGTAGCATGATCCCAAACAACTGCTTTAGTTTGGGAGCAATGATCTCGCCAGTTGCTTTAGAGGCTTTTAATCAAGAACTTTTGACAAGCGATGGGTTGGTGTTGTTAGAGTTTGGCGCGCCTTGGTGCGGTTTGTGTCGCTTCGTTCAACCGCTTATCGACCGCCTGGCCTCCGAAGGGGAGAGATCCGTTGAGGTGGTGCGGGTGAATGTGGATAACAATTTTTGGCTGCCGCGCCGCTATCGGGTGCGCTCGCTGCCGACCTTAATTTTGTTTGAGAAAGGTCAACAAGTGCAAAGGCTGGAGCACTTTACCAGCCGCGAGGATGTGCTCCGCCGCTGCGAGCAGTTGTTGCTTGCCCATCTGGGCTACCCAACCTCCCGCGCCTGCCCCTCGCTGGAGCCCCAGGCGCCGCCGCCGGGGGTGTAGAGGGTCACCACATCGCCAGCTTTCAGGGGGCGGCTAATCTTGCTGGGCAGGGGTTCCCCATTGACAAGGTTGATCCCCACCTGGCCAGCTCCGCCGCCCTCTTCTCCTTGGGGGGCGTAGTAGCGGCGGTCGGTGAGAAGGGAAAGGGTGCAGTCTTGTAACACCTGGAGGGAGCGGATCAGCCCCCAGCCGCCCCGCTGCTGCCCAATGCCCCCAGAATCTTGGCGCAGCTCGTAGCGCAACACCCGCAGGGGATACTCCAGCTCTAGGGCTTCGATGGGGGTGTTGAGGGTATTGCTCAGGCCCACATGCACCCCATCCAGGCCTGGCCGCTGGCGACTGGCCCCTTGGCCGCCCCCCAGGGTTTCGTAGTAGGTAAAGTGGCGGTTGCCCAGGACACAGTTGTTCATGGTGCCCTGCCCTTGGGCCATGCTCCGCGATCCAGCCACCGGCGCCAGGGCTTTGAACACCACATCGGCAATGCGCTGCGAGGTTTCCACATTGCCGGCCACCACCGCCGCCGGAAATTGGGCGTTGACCAGGCAGCCGGGTGGGGCCACGATCTCGATGGGCTCCTCTAGCCAGGCATTGCTGGGAGCGGTGGGATCCAAAAGGCAGCGCAGGGCAAAGAGCACCGCCGAGCGGGTCACGGCCAGGGGGGCGTTTAGGTTGCCCGCCGTGGCTGGCGCCGTGCCGCTGAAGTCCACCCGCAACCTCTCCCCCTGCACTTCAATCTGCACTTGGATGCGGAGCGGCTTGGGCGGATCCCCCTCCCCTTCCAACCAATCTGCAGCCCTGTAAATCCCATCGGGCAGCGCGCGGATCTGGGCCTGCATCCGCCGCCGACTATAGGCAATCACTTCCGCAATGAGCTGCCAAGCCTCCTCCTCGCCAAAGCGGGCTAGCAGCTGGCGAAACCGGCTTGCCCCTACCACGTTGGCTCCCACTTGGGCCTGCAGGTCTCCGCGGCGCTGCTCAGGATTGCGCACATTGGCCAGAATAAGGCGCAGCAGATCTTCCTGCCAGCGCAACTCTCCTTCCAGAGAAAACCTGGCCAGCCGTACGGGTGGGATCACCAAACCCTCCTGCCAGATCTCGCTGGAATCAGCGGGCATGGAGCCGGGGCGCATCCCCCCGACGTCGGCATGGTGGGCGCGGTTTACCGCATAGGCGCAGACCTGGCCGGGATCCCGCAGGCCGGGAATGGCCGCCACCACGGTGATATCCGGCAGATGGGATCCCCCTTGATAGGGATCGTTGAGGACAAGCACCTCTCCCGGCTGGGGGCCAGCTGCCACCACTGCCTGCACGGCTTGGGAAAGAGCGCCTAGGTGAACCGGGATGTGGGCTGCCTGGGCAATACAAGCCCCTTGGGCGTCAAACAAAGCCGTGGAGCAATCCCGCCGTTCCTTGATGTTGGCGGAGTAGGAGCCGCGAATGAGACGTGCCCCCATCTCCTCGGCAATCCCGGCCAGAGCGTTGGCCATGACCTGCAAGCGGATGGGGTTGGGTAGGGAGGAGCAGCTATCCATAGAGCCTTTGTTGCAGCCAAAGCGCTAGCCGGCGGATCCCCTGCCAGAACTGGAGCCGGCGCCGCCAGCGGCCAAGGGTGGTGCGATTGGCTTGCAGGCGAGCCCGTAGGTGGAGAAGCTCAGCCGAGGTAATGGCCAAAGCCGGCTTTGCTGCTCTTTGCCAGTTGTCCAGAGCCCGCTCCGTAACCCAAAGCGCTGTGCGCAAGCGCAAGATGGGGCGAACTAAAGCAAGCAGGCCAAGAGTCAGCAAGCCGTTGAGGCTGCAGACCACCCAGACCGTCTCTGCTAGGCTTACCTCAGCGGTCACCCGCTTACCGCTGCTGCAGCATCAGAGGGCGCAACACGCGGCCATCGCCCACCACCACCACTGTGGATAGAACCTGCCCGCCGCGCCGGAAGGTAATCGGTAGCCGCTGGCCCACAGGGGTGTTTTGGATGAGCTGCTGAACCTGCTGCACCGAGGTGACCCGCTGTCCGTCGACCCCGAGGAGAATGTCGCCCTGCGCCAGACCCGCTTGGTGGGCCGGTCCATTCTGGAGGAGGCCAACGACCCGTATCCCTTGCAGGCGAGGGGCAGGGCCAAACAGGCGGCGGCTAATGGCGCCTTGAGGTGCCTGTTCATCTACCGTTTCAATAGCCACCCCAATGAAGCCGTTACCTGCAAAGGAGGAGGCAGGCAACACTTCGAAGCTGTCAACCTCAACCGTGGGGCTGGAGAAGTTGTAGGCTTCAGCCCCAACCCAGTTACAGGGGTAGGCCAGAGCAGCCTCTGCCAGCAGGAGGGAGGCGGGCAGGGCGAGGGCAAGCCTGGAAAGAAGGGTTGATTTCTGCATAGGTTGACCCTGGAAACGGCAAAGAAAACACAGTTGCCTCCGCCGCGCGCTGGGGTCGAGCCACTAGCCCAGGGTAGGTAGCGGAAGGCTTAGGTGGGCAGCTTGCACCACCCTCCCCTCAGTGATAAACCCAAAATCGGCAACTGTCGATAGGCCAGGTCGTTAACCTCTGCAAAATCTGCCCCGTGCCTTCGAGCTCTCGGCTAGGTCCAGAATCCAGCGCCTGGGTGGTTTCCCACCAAGAGGCTAGGAGGAGCTGCGTTCTCGCATGGCCTCCACAAGGAGCTGGGCCACTTCGGGGCGGGAGAACTCCGGCGGCGGCACTTCGCCACGGCGCAGCATTTCCCGCACCTTGGTGCCCGAGAGGTGAATGCGCTGGTGGGGCTGGCTGGGACTGGTCTTGACCGTGGCCATGGTGCCCGTGACGGTGCAGTAGAAGGCGTGTTCAAACTTGAGGGGGATGATGCCCAGCTCCTCGGGCCGGAACTCGTCGAAAATGTGCTGGGCGTCATAGGGGCCGTAGTAGTTGCCTACCCCAGCGTGATCCCGGCCCACAATGAAATGGGTGCAGCCGTAGTTTTTGCGAACAAGGGCGTGGAAGATGGCTTCCCGCGGTCCTGCATAGCGCATGGCTGCAGGGTTAATGGCCAAGATCACCCGCTCTTTGGGGTAGTACTTTTCAATCAACACCTCATAGCAGCGCATGCGCACCTCGGCGGGAATGTCGTCGCTTTTGGTGGCTCCCACCAGCGGGTGGAGAAACAGGCCGTCCACAATTTCCAGAGCGCACTTCTGGATATACTCGTGGGCGCGATGGATGGGGTTGCGAGTCTGAAAACCGACAATCGTCTTCCACCCTCTTTCCCGAAACAGTTGCCGCGACTGAGCTGGATCAATCTGGTAGGCCGGAAAAAGGGGATGCGGATCCCGCTGCAGGAGCGTGACAGGGCCGGCTAGGTAAACGGATCCCTGTTCGTAGAGCACCTTCACCCCTGGGTGTTGTTCATCCGTAGTGCGGTAGACCTGCTGCGCCTCGCGGGTTTTGTCGTAGGTAAATTTCTCGGTCAGTTCCAACACGCCCAAAAGCTTGCCCTCAGCATTGGCTAGGGCCACGGTTTGCCCTTCCTTGAGCCCGGCAGCTATTTCCTCCGAAACTGGCAGCGTAATCGGCAGCGACCATGCCAGGCCGTTGGCCAAGTGCATTGTCTCCAAAACCGAATGGTAATCTTCCCGCCCCATAAAGCCCGTCAGCGGGCTGTAGCCCCCGATGGCAATCATCTCGAGATCCGATTGAGCCCGCTCGTCGAGGCGGATAACAGGGCAGTGTTGGGCCTTGGAGCGGAGCTCCTCCGCCTCCTCAGGCGAGGCAATGCGGTTAATTAGAGTACCTCCGTGGGGTGGAATGGCATCGCCAGAAACCGTCATCTTTGCCTGGGACGCAGTCATAGCGTAAAGACAGGGATCCCTAACCATACACCTCCCTTCCCCTGGGTGCAATACTCAACTGTTTGGGCAGGGGATCCCAGCTTGGCCTAGTCCAGCATGTAGGGGGGCATGTCTTCGTCGGTGGGGGACACATTGTCAAAGATAGGCCGATTGAGGATCTTCTTGGGTGCCTGCAGGGGGGAGGCAGAGGTTTGGGGCTTAACCGGCAGCGTGGCCTGCCCTTGGCGGCTTTGCAGTTCCTGGATGGTTTTGGCCCGCTCATCTGCCACTGCCTGGAGTTGGGCCAGTGCCTTTTGCAATTCGTCGCGGTGGGCTGTGACTTGCTCGAGTTGAGCCTGTAGGCTGGAGATTTTGTTTTGGTATTCCTGAAGCTGCCGTTGGGCCTCCGCCAACTGGCCTTTGAGGGCTTCGAGTTCCGACGTTTCTGCGGTAGACATTGCCGTTTCCTCACGTCCAGGGGTGGAGGGGGACTCTGACTTGACTTTGCGCCGGGCGGAGCGGCGGGGGGCTCCTCCCGCACGAGAAAACAAGCTACGCTCAGACCCAGTCACAGGAGCACCTCACGTTCAACAAACTGCAGCAGGCGCCCACACACGGCCGCCCCGGGCCGATAGTCCATGACTGTCAGGCCATAATCAAAAGCTGTGCGCAAGTCGCTACTATCTGGAATGGTAACGGGTGAGAGCACATCCGCAAAAATCTGTTGCGCTTGCACGTACAACTGTCCAGTGTGAGATCCCGACCAAATGCCGCCGGGCAGGTAGCGGTCGTCCAACATGGTCAGGACAGCGCGGGCCTGGCTCAGCTCGCCCTTGAGGGTCTCGATATAGCGCAGGGTCTCTTCTGTGCAGGAGAAGTCGGCGCGGTTGAGCCGTGTCGGGATCAACACCCGCTGGGCTGCCCGCAAAGCATTGGCGGTGAGGGCATTCAGCTCCCCTGGCGTGTCGAGAAAGATAAAGTCGTACTCCGACAGCAAGGGATCCAGTTGACGCTGGAGGAGGTTTTGGCCCGCCTCCCCGGCAGCCGCTAGCTGGGCTGCCACTTCGGCCATGGTGCGGTGGGAGGGCGCCACATCCACTCCCTTGTCGGTGCCATAGATGACTTCCTCCAGAGGCCGCTGGTGGTGAGGGTGGAGGCTAGCCCAAACGGTCTCCTCTGGGGGAAGGGATCCGGCCTCTTCGAGGTAAAAGCTGCTGGCGGTGGTTTGGGAGGTGAGATCGACTAGCAGAACGGCGTGGCCCCGCTGGGCCGTCAACTGGGCCGCGTGGACGCAGAGGGTGGACTTGCCAGTGCCGCCCTTGTTGTTGGTAAAGGCCAGGATGCGTGCCATCAGCTTCCCCAGGGCCTTTGCAGCCGCTTCCCCTCGCCGCGGTCTATGCTATTGGGTGTAACCTGGTGGAGAACCACCATGCGCGATGTACTGGCAATTATCCTAGGCGGTGGGCGGGGCACCCGCCTCTATCCTCTAACCAAGCGCCGCGCCAAGCCGGCTGTACCTCTAGCAGGCAAGTATCGCCTTATCGACGTTCCGGTTAGCAACTGTATCAATTCCGATATCGATAAGATCTACGTCCTCACGCAGTTCAACTCCGCCTCGCTAAACCGCCACATCATCAATACCTACCGCATGTCTCCCTTCACCGGCGGCTTTGTAGATATCCTAGCGGCCCAGCAAACCCCCGATAACCCCGACTGGTTCCAGGGCACGGCTGACGCCGTTCGCCAATATCTCTGGCTGATGGACTCCTGGAAGCCGCGTGACTTCCTCATCCTCTCCGGGGATCACCTCTACCGCATGGACTACCGCCCCTTTATTCATTATCACCGGCAAACTGGAGCGGATGTGACGCTGGCGGTGCTCCCCTGTGAAGAAAAAGTGGCCTCCAGCTTTGGCTTGCTCAAGATTGACGCCGAGGGGCGTGTGATCGATTTCAAGGAAAAGCCGCAAGGGGAGCTGCTAGAAGCCTGCCGAGTCGATACCCAAGTCCTCGGCCTCAGCCCAGAAGAGGCAAAAGCCAAGCCTTACATCGCTTCTATGGGCATTTATGTGTTCAAGCGGGAAGCTTTGATCGAGATGCTGCAGGTGAAGGAGCACACCGACTTCGGCAAAGAAGTGCTGCCGGCAGCCATCGGCAAGTACCACCTGCAGGCCTACCCCTTCAAGGGCTACTGGGAGGACATCGGCACCATCGAGGCCTTCTATCGGGCCAACCTGGCTTTGGTGCAGCAGCCCAACCCGCCCTTCAGCTTCTTCGACAGGGACATGCCCATCTACACCCGCCCGCGCTTTTTGCCTCCCAACAAGATCCTCGACTCCCACATTGTCAACTCCATGATTGCCGACGGCTGCATCATCAAAAACGCCCAAATTCGCAACTCCATCATCGGCATTCGCAGCCGCATAGAGGCCAATGCCGTTATCGAAAACACCCTGGTCATGGGGGCCGACTACTACGAGTCGGCAGAAGAGCGGCAGGCCAAGCTGGAGGCCGGGATCCCGCCGGTGGGCATCGGGCCCAACTCCCACATTGCCAA
The DNA here is from genome assembly GCF_047461515.1 of Synechococcus sp. W70.1. Taxonomy (NCBI): domain Bacteria; kingdom Bacillati; phylum Cyanobacteriota; class Cyanophyceae; order Synechococcales; family Synechococcaceae; genus Synechococcus; species Synechococcus sp. W70.1. The sequence goes on along the minus strand of NZ_JANSHH010000036.1, from coordinate 11,392 downwards.
CGCCATTGTGGACAAGAACGCCCGCATTGGCCGCAACGTCCGCATCATCAACAAAGATCACGTCACCGAAGCCCAGCGGGAAGAGGAAGGAATCTGGATTAGCAACGGCATTGTCACCATCATCAAGGACTCGGTGATCCCGGACAACACCGTCATCTAAGCAAGGTCGTGACTCCAGCGGGCTGAGGCTAAAGAGGTGCTGTTAAAGAAAGTGAAGAAAAATCAGGTAACTTTTGCCATTACGATAGGTATTGCTCGTTTAAGACGACTGTGAGATCCCTGGAGCGTGCCTAACCAGATTGTCTCTGTTGCTGACCTAGAAGTTTACGATCCGCAGGTTATTGCCCGTTACTACCGCTGGCGTCTGCCCCAAGTGGTGGCGCGGGCACTGGCCATCCTTGGCCCTCTCTTGTGGTTTGTTCTCTGCCTGCGCTGGGATCAGCTCTGGGGGCAGGGCAATCGCAAGGTGCCCCAGCGTGCGGCGCAGCTGCGCAAACTGCTCACCGACCTGGGGCCGACGTTCATCAAGGTAGGGCAGGCCCTCTCCACCCGGCCCGACTTGGTGCGCAAAGACTACTTGGAGGAGCTGACCAAGCTGCAGGATCAACTGCCCAGCTTTCCTTCAGAGGAGGCGTTTGCCTGCATTGAGGCGGAGCTGGGCCGTCCAATTACCGAGATTTACGCCCAGATCTCGCCCGAGCCGGTGGCTGCGGCCAGCCTGGGCCAGGTTTACAAGGCGCAGTTGCACAGCGGCGAATGGGTAGCGGTCAAGGTGCAGCGGCCTCACCTGCGGGAGCGGCTAAGCCTGGATCTCTACCTCATCCGCTGGGCCTCCACCTGGCTGGGCCCTTGGTTGCCCCTCAACCTGGGCAACACCTTGACAGCGGTGGTGGATGAGTTTGGCCGCAAGCTCTTTGAGGAGATTGACTACCTCCAGGAAGGACGGAACTGCGAGCGCTTTGCTGAATACTTTCGCGACGATCCCGATGTGTATGTGCCGCGCATCTTCTGGGCCTACAGCACCCGCCGCGTGTTGACCCTGGAGTGGATTGACGGCATCAAGCTCACCGATGTGGAGCGCATTCGGGCCGCCAACTTGGAGGTGAAACGATTGGTGCGCATCGGTGTGGTAGCCGGCCTAAAGCAGTTGCTGGAATACGGCTTTTTCCACGCCGATCCCCACCCGGGCAACCTGTTTGCCCTGCCGGATGGCCGCCTGGCCTACATCGACTTCGGCATGATGGACCAGCTCACCGACCAGATGAAGGAGTACCTGGTGGATGCGCTGGTCCACCTGGTGGATCGCGACTACAACGCCCTGATTGACGATTTCATTCACCTGGGCTTTTTACAGCCGGATGTAGATCGGCAAGAGCTGCTCCCTGCTCTAGAAACGGTGTTGGCGGATGTGCTGAGGCAGGAGGTGGCTAACTTCAACTTCAAAACCGCCACCGACCAGTTCTCCGATTTGATGTACCGCTACCCCTTCCAGGTGCCCTCCCACTTTGCCTTGGTGATCCGCTCTTTGGTTACCCAGGAGGGGGTGGCCCTCAGTCTCTATCCGCAGTTTCGCATCGTCGGCGTGGCCTATCCCTACGTGGCCAAGCGCCTGCTGACCGATGAATCCCCTCGTATTCGCCAGCGGCTGTTGCAAGTGCTGATTAAGGATGGCAAGTTCCGCTGGAACCGCCTGGAGAACTTGCTTCAAGTTGCCCGCAGCGATGGTGGGCTGGATTGGATCCCTGCTGCCCGCATGGGCTTGCGCTATCTCATGTCGGAGGAAGCACGGGAGCTGCGCCGCCAGCTAATCCTCTCGCTTACAGAAGATGATCGCCTGCACTTCGAGGAGTTGCAGCGGCTGTGGCGGGTAGTCAGCCCTGACTTGTCACTAGCTCACCTTTGGCAAGCCGCTCTAGCCTCCTTGCCCTTGACCAACAGACTGGAGGCCATCTTGGCCGGGTTGAGGGAGCAGATGCAAGATTACCTGGAAAATTTGAGCCAATGGCGACTCCCCCAGCTCTGGCCTCGTTTGCTGGCAGGGGCGGGGCAAGAGAGCTAGAACGGAAGAAGGGAGACTCAATTGACTGGGACGCAAGCGTGGCAGATCGGCAGAGTGATTTCATTGCTGGTGTGGTAACGGGGGCTGTGGTGGGAGGGATCCTCGGCGGGATCCTTGGGCTTGTGCTCGCCCCCAAGCTAGGTAAGGAATCCGCTGAAGGTCAAGGCCGGGATCCCGAGCGCCTCGACGGCACCGCCACTAGCCCTGAATGCCCCCGCTCTCGAGGGCTGGGGAAAGCAACGGAGTCCAGCTTGAGGAGCTGGAGGGAGTGGGAGCAGGAGGCAGAACGGATTGCCCAGGTTCGCCGCACCCTCGAAGCCAAAATTGCCGAGCTCAACGAGGCCATTCAGGCCACGCGGGCCCAATTGCTCATCAAGGAAACCTCCTCCCAAGCCGTGGAGGAAAAGTCTTGAGCAAAGGATCCCTGCCCATGCCAAACTAGAGGCGGCAGAGGTTCTGCCGGCGCTACCCTAAGCCGACTGCTCTGCCGATAAGCTGTGGATGAGTCCTTTCCCCCTTTTCCAGTCATATGCTTAGCCACGTGTTGTCCTCTCTTGCTGGCCTAGACGACCTCCCTCTGGGGTCGGTCTACAGCGGTGCAGTCTCTTTGCTGTTTCGCTCCCTTTACCAGTTCATCGTCATCTACAACGCCCTGCTGATCGTGCGGATTTTGCTAAGCTGGTTCCCGCAACTGAACTGGTCTAACCCTCTCCTGTCGGTGCTTAGCCAGCTTACGGATCCCTATCTCAACCTCTTCCGCGGCATTATTCCCCCCATCGGCGGCTTGGACTTCTCCCCCTGGTTGGCCTTCCTCTTGCTGAGTTTTGCCCTACAGGTGGTGGGCCAGTTTGCCTAGTTGCTGGGCCAGCAAGGCGCTGGGCTTTCTCGGGCTCATCCAGTTCTTGCATTTCCCGCCCGATAGGTGCCAGCACGCTTGGGGTTGCCGACGCCCATGGGCAGGCCAGTCATTCCCAGATTAAGGTGAGATCGGCAACGAAGCCGGGGAGGACGGGATCCCCTTCTAGGGAGGTGGGCCGCTCTAGAACCTGAACAGGCTGGCCTGGACGGTAGACGTAGACCCTTTGGCTTTCCGGGTCAATCAGCCAGCCCAGTTGGGAGCCGTTTTCGAGGTACTCCTGCAGCTTGGCCTGCAAAGTGGCCAGGTCATCACTCGGGGAGCGCAGTTCCAGGACAAAGTCTGGACAAAGGGGTGCAAAGCGGCGCTGCTGCTCTGGAGTCAGCTGCTGCCAGCGCTCCCTGGCAACCCAGGCGGCATCAGGAGAGCGAATGGCCCCGTTGGGCAGGGCAAAACCCGTGGAGGAGTCGAATACAAGTCCCAAGTTTGTGCGTCGGTTCCACTGCCAGAGCTGACCCAGCAGGTCGGCACTGCGAAGTCCGCTCTCACTGCCGACGGGGGCCATGGCCACTAGCTCCCCTTGGGCAGTGCGCTCCAAGCGCAGCTCAGGATTCTGCCGACAGAGCTGTTCAAAAACTTCATCCGTCAACTCCAGGCTGGGCCGCAAGTTGAGGGAGATCATCCCGTCCCACTAGCGCGAGCAGAAGATTTGAGGAGGCGCTGGCGCTATTGTAACTAAACGCGGCGAGGAAGCCAGAGGAAAAGCTGGCAGCTAGGGAACGGCGGGGAAGGCTAAGAAGAAGGCTTGCCTCCTACCCCTGCAAGCCGCTATGCTACCGCCCAGGTTGAGGCATCCTCCGGTGGCAAGTCAGCAACTGCGGGTTTACGTCCCTCCCCATCCCCTCATCAAGCACTGGCTAGCCGTGGCCCGCGATAGAGAGACCCCCATGCCTCTTTTTCGCACGGCTTTGGTGGAGTTAGGCCGCTGGCTGACCTACGAGGCGATGCGGGAGTGGATCCCGACCCAAGCGGTGCAGGTGCAAACTCCTCTGGAAGCTGCGGCAGCAGAAGTTATCGCCCCCAACACGCCGCTAGCCATCGTGCCCATTTTGCGGGCTGGCCTGGCCATGCTGGAAGGCTGTCAGGCCCTCTTGCCCCAGGCACGGATTTTTCATGTGGGCTTGGTGCGGGACGAGGAGACGCTGCAGGTGAGTTGTTACCTCAATCGCCTGCCGGAGCGGATTCCAGATCAGATGCGCATTCTCATCCCTGAGCCAATGTTGGCCACGGGGGGTACCTTGCTGTGGGTTTTGGATGAGCTGAAAAAACGGGGAGCGGATCCCAGCTTGGTGAGGATTGTCAGCGTCTTGGCCGCGCCGCCAGGGCTGCAGCGACTGGGATCCCATTACCCAATGGTGCAAGTTTTCTGCGCCATGATCGACGAGCGGCTAAACGACCGGGGGTTTATCCTGCCCGGGCTAGGGGATGCTGGGGATCGCGCTTTTGGCACTTGAGTTCCGTTGCTGCTTGCCCAAGAGGTTCCGATTTGAGGACTGAACAGCTCCGGAGTTGGCAGCGGCCACGGGGATCCCTTTGTGAAGAACCAGAACGGGCGCAACAGCGTGAGTACAGCGAGATTTGATCTAGCCACCCTAAAGGCAGCCCTTGCCCACCAGGAGGCCCCAGCCAGCCCTTCGCACTGGTATCTCAATCTGGCCTTTTTCGCTGGATCGAGTGGAAAGTCGTGCTTCCCAGTCCAATTGCGGATAGTCTCTGGAGTGAGGCCTTTCGCCTTGGTGGGCCTGGGATCCAGTTCGCTTCCTTTCCCGGCCGTGAGGGGTGGAACAAGTGGTGTTGAGGTGGCTGGAGGAAACCGATCATGGTGAGGAATAAGCAACAAACCAGTGGACAGGCTGCACCCTGGGGCCTGAGTTCAGTAGTATGCCTGCTGGGTTTGGCGGTGGGTCTGCCTGCCTATGCGCAGCCGCCTATGAATTTGCTCACCGGCGAGCCAACGGTGGCCCAACTCAAGGAAGATGCAGCTCGTTACCTGCAGATGGGCTTTTACACCCTAGCCATCAACGCCTACCGGGCCGCCCTTGAACTGGAAGACAAAGCCCAAGTGCTTCCCAGCGAGCGGGATCCTGACGTGCCCTTTAACCTCGGCTTGATCTACACCCGCCAAGGCAAGCTGGCAGAGGCACGAGCCGCCTTTCAACGCTCAGTGGAGGTGGATCCCACTAGCTTTAAGGCCCGCTACCAGTTGGCGCTGGTGGATCTTAAGTTAGGGAACCTGGTGGCGGCCAAGGAGCAGCTTACCCTCTTGGCCCATGCTGCCCGCAGCAACCCCGAAACCTACAGCCACATTCAATCCCTGCTGGCCCCCTTGGAGTCGATCCCTCTGCCTGGCCAACAGACCAACGACCTCCCTTCTCCTCTAGCCGTCGATTCGGAAGCAGGCAAACTTTCGCCCGAACCCGAGAAAAACAAAGCAGCTCCTCTGCCGGTAGCAACCCCAGAAAAGCAGTCGGAAGAGGAGAAGCCTCTTTCTGCCCTGCAGCGGCTGCGCCGGGAGGAGAGGGACTAGATCCCTTTCTGTCGGCAAGCGGTTGGGGACAGACAGCTACGGCTTGGGAAGAAGAGCCAGCCGTACTCAGAGAACTGTTGGGACGGCAGCTTTCCCCAGCCTGCCTGATACTCAGGGCAGGGTTAAAGCAGCAGTAGAATCCCCCTGGTATTGATCCTAGGCCGGCAGGAGGAGCAAAATCTTGGAGTCCTGATCCTCAGACGAGCTTTTTGGCGGCAAAACCAGATCTTGCCATTCCCGGAAGCTAAGGCCAAGCCGAACCATTTCATTGATTTCGTGTCTGTAGCCTTCCAATCTTCTGTGCAATTCAATCATGGACTGGGCAGCCGCTATAACTTGATTAGCTCGAGACATCAAACCGAGGATGACTTCTCTCCGAGCGCCAGTGTTCCACGGCATGCGATCCTATAACGTCCATTCTACTCCAACCAAAGATGGGGCAACGAGGGCAAGGATAGCATTCCTAGATCTTAGCGGTATGCTATCAGTCCAGGATTCAATGCTACATGTGTTGAAAATAGCCGTGCGTATATGTTCATCAAACAGCTTATCTACATTTGACTCAGCCGTTACATACTTAAGAATTTCCAAAATGCTTGACAGTCTAACTCCTTGGCAGGCACTGTGAAGATATCCTGAAGGATCTTCAAAAAGAAGCTTGACGTACTTCCTAATACGAGGTTTCAGAATCTCCTCGGCCTCAGCCAAGCGCTTAAGAGCCATCTCGTGCTCTTCAAGCTCTAAGTAACACTTAGTCTCTGTAACATAGATTAAAGATAGGATTAAGATGTACTCACGGGACAAAATACAGTTACCTTCATTCCAGTCAGAATCCCAAGCAGCTTGATAATAGTGCTCAGCCTCAAGTAAGGGTTGAATGACCTCGCTCACCAGCCGCCTCCTGCCGGACGAAGAAGACATCTTTAGAGCTATCTCTGCAACTTCAATCGCAGACTTAGTTTTAGCAAAGATCGATCTGTCTATTTTGTTCCTGATTTCAGAGATGGAGGCCTAAAGATTTTGGATCCGTGAATCAATTTGATTAAGCTTGGAGATAACGACTGCAAAGCCTATGGCAGACAAACCCAAGTTAGCTAGATCAAGAGCGGTGTTGAATTGAGTCAAGCCTAAGATGGTATTCAGTGTATTCCCTATATCGATTAATTTTAGGTTAATTTGTCCCAACTGAATGTTGGCAATAATCCCGTTGGCAATGTCCAACTCGGGAATTCATTTACCAATGCTATCTGCAAGTGTCAGGCCTCCAGTTTCTCTCAGCCAGGCTACCACCCGCTTAGAAGCCACTTCTCTCACAACACCGCCTATGCGCTCATAGGTGCCATCTTGCAGGCCTTTCAGGATGGCTTCGGGAATGTCTAGGATGACTTGCTCAGCAAATAAATCAGCAGCTCCTTGTCCTTGGTGCCATCAGACTAGCACAGAGAAAACCTTCTGAAAGTACTTGTACTTAAAAGTTTGCTAAAGCTTGAGGGAGGCCAGTCTCTTTGTTCTCAGTCGCAAAGGCGAGAGTCTATCATGGAAGTCTAGCCTCTCCTTACCGTTAGTCTGCCACTATGTCTGAGCCTCCTGGTCGCTTAGTTTGGAACCATTCCACTCACATCTCTGGCTTGATCCCTGTTTTGGAGCGCTTGACTCGACAACCAGGCATTAAAACTGTAACGCCAGGTGCCTTATCTTGCGCTCGCGGGCGGATCCCGAAGTTACAGCTGCGGGTTTCTATTCCCATTCGAGGGGGGTACAAGTTAGTTGCCCGCAAGGGCAGCAGCGTGCAAGAGGTCTTTGTGGTTACCGACCTCAGCCAGTCGGAGCTGGAAGCAGCGATTCGCCGCTGTTTAGAGTAGGTTTGAGTTTCTTGACAACGCAGCCCCGCCTTGGGTGCACTATGTCCCGCGCTAGCGTCAAGCCCGCCCGCATTAGCGCCGTCCTGCCCGGATCCCTGGCGGCAAAGGCAGGCATTCAACCGGGGGAGGCGCTGGTGAGCATCAATGGCGAGCGGCCCCGCGACCTCATTGACTATCGCTTCCTCATTGCCGAGGAATATCTCTGCCTGGAGATCCTGGACAGCCAAGGGATCCGGCGCACGGTTGAGCTGGAAAAAGACGTTGACGAGGATCTGGGGCTGGAGTTTGAGACGGCTTTGTTCGATGGCCTCATCCAATGCAACAACGCCTGCCCCTTTTGCTTTATCGACCAACAGCCCCCTGAGATGCGGGCAACCTTGCATCTCAAAGACGACGACTACCGCCTCAGCTTTCTCTACGGCAGCTACCTCACCCTCACCAACCTGACCGCTCCCGAGTGGGATCGCATCGCCCGCCTGCGCCTTTCTCCTCTCTATGTCTCTGTGCATGCCACCGAGCCGGAGCTGCGCAGCCGCCTGCTCAAAAACCCCCGCGCCGGCCTCATCCTGGAGCAGTTGGCCTGGTTTCGCCAACACCGCCTGCAACTGCATGCCCAGGTGGTGGTCTGCCCAGGCTGGAACGATGGGGAGCACCTCACCCGCACGCTCTTGGATCTAGCCGCTTTTCGTCGGCCAGAAGAAGGGATCCCAACTGTCCTCTCGGCGGCGGTGGTGCCAGTGGGGCTGACCCGCTTTCGCCCCCCCAATGATGAGCTGATCCCGGTGGATGCTGCCAAGGCGGCGGAGGTGATCGATCAGGTGGAAGCGCTACAGGCGCAGTTTCGGCAAGAGTTGGGATCCACCTTTGCCTGGCTAGCTGATGAGTGGTATCTGCTGGCGGGGCGGGAATTGCCGCCGGAAAAACACTACGAAGATTACCCCCAACTGGGCAATGGGGTGGGATCCCTGCGGCTTTTTCTCAGCCAATTCGAGCAGCTCAAACTGCCGCTGGAGATCCCTGCTCCTCTCAAATTGCTTTGGGTGGTGGGCAACGCAGTGGAGCGAGCCTTCCAGCCTGTGGTAGAGCGGATGAACCGCATCCACAGGTTGCAGTTGCATCTTTTTCCCCTTGCCAGCCAATTCTGGGGACAAACCCTGACGGTAACCGGGCTGCTGACAGGGCAGGACATCCTCAACGCTTTGAAATCGGTTGAGAACCTGGCAAGTTACGACGGCCTGCTTCTGCCCCAGATTACCCTCAAGGATGGGGAGCGCTTCCTAGATGACCTCACCTGGCAAGACCTACAAGCCCAGGCTGGGATCCCGGTGGTGCGGGTGGATGGTGGTCCAGCGGGCTTGTTGGAGGCGGTGCAGCAGCTAGGATCGAGGGCAAGTTTGGACAGGACGCCATGAGGCCATGCAATGGCTGCGGCAAGGCGTGCTCCTGCTGCTCTGGGCGGGGCTAGGGATTCTGGCCATTACGGCCTTGGCCTCTTTCTACGTCGATCTGGCCTGGTTTGCCGAACTGAACGCCCTGCCAGTGCTCTGGACACGGGTATTTGCCCGCTGGGGGCTGGGCCTAGGCGCCTTTGTCTTTGCCCTGGCAGTGGTAGGAGTCAACATCCGCGCCTGCTGGCGGGGAGCAGACCCAGCCTGGGCCTGGGCCATTGCGCTGGGCCTGAGCGGCTGCTTGGCCTGGTTTCTTTCCCAGCACTGGTTTACGCTGCTGCTTTGGCTGCACCAAGTGCCTGTGGGAGAGTCGGATCCAATCTTTAACCGCGATCTGGGCTTTTTTCTTTTCAGCTTGCCCTTTTGGGAGAAGCTCCAGCACTGGTGCTTCAACCTGGTGCTATTGACCTTGGTTGCCGTTGCTCTCATCTACTTTGTGGAGCTGGGACTCTCGGAACAGCGGCTGACGCTGGCCCTTTCCCTGTTTGCCCAGCGGCACTTGCTCATCCTGGGGGGAGCTCTGTTTTTGCTTCGGGCCTGGGGCCATTGGCTGGAGCGCTACAAATTACTCTATTCCACCCGCGGCGTGGTTTTTGGAGCCGGCTTTACCGATGTGCACGCCACTTTGCCAGCTACCACTTTGATGAGTGGGGTGGCTTTCCTAACCGCCCTTGGCTTCTGGGCCTTGGCCCGCCAAGGGATCCGCCTCAACCTTCCCTTGCTCAAATCCTGGTGCCCCCCCTGGGGCAGCTCCCTACTGGCGCCAGCTCTGCTGTGGGGAGCCTACCTGGGGTTCGGGCTACTGACTACCCGGCTTTACCCCCACTTGGTGCAGACCTTCTTGGTTACCCCCAACGAGCTGGAGCTGGAACGCCCCTACCTCGAGCACAACATCCGTTTTACCCGCGCCGGCTTTGGCTTAACCCAGGTGGAGGTCAAGCCCTTCCCGGAGGAGGGATCCCTTACCTGGGAGATCCTGCAGCAAAATCAATCTACCCTGAGCAACGTGCGCCTTTGGGATGCGGAGCCCTTGTTGGCCACCTACCGCCAGCTCCAGGAGATCCGCCCCTACTACCAGTTTCCCTATGTGGATGTGGATCGCTACCGCATAGGGGGAGAGCTGCGCCAAGTCATGCATGCAGCACGCGAGCTGGACTTTGCCCAGGTACCCCCCGCGGCCCAAACTTGGGTTAACCGGCGCTTTTTCTACACCCACGGCTATGGCCTCACCCTCAGCCCAGTTAACGTGGTTACTCCGGAGGGGCTGCCAGACTTTTTTCTAGCGGATATCCCACCGCGGATTTCCCCGCGCTACCCGGAGGTAGCGGAGGTGCTGCAGGTGGATCAGCCGGCCCTCTACTACGGCGAGCTAACCACCACTGAGGTGTTTGTCGGCGCAGAGGCAAGGGAGCTGGACTACCCTGCTGCCGACCACTACGTCTACAGCAGCTACCGCGGCACAGGGGGTGTCCCCATTCCTTACCTTTGGCAGCGCTTTCTCTATGCCTGGCACTTCCGGGATCTGCGCATTCTCCTCAGCCGTGAGCTTTCCCCCAACACCCGCTTTCTCTACCGCCGCCAAATCCGCGAGCGGGTGCGCCAGGTGATGCCCTTTTTGCTCTACGACCAGGATCCCTACCTGGTGATTCAAGGCGGTAAGCTCTACTGGTTTTTCGACGCCTACACCACCAGCAGCCACTACCCCTACTCCGAGTACCTGCCTGACTTTCCCTTCAACTACATCCGCAACTCCGTCAAGGCGGTGCTGGATGCCTACAACGGCAGCATCAACTGGTACATAGCTGACCCTCAGGATCCTCTCATCCAAGCCTACGCCCGCATCTACCCCACGCTGTTCAAGCCCCTGGAGGCCATGCCGGAGCCGCTGCGGCAGCACATCCGCTACCCCCAGGATCTCTTCCGAGTGCAGGCCCAGCAATTTGCCACCTACCACATGACAGATCCTCGCCTTTTCTACAACCGGGAAGACCAGTGGCAGATCCCCAACCAATTCCGCAAGGGACGGCGCCTCCCTATGCAGCCCCAGTACCTCATCCTCACCTTGCCGGAGGAGCGGCAAAAGGGATCCCCCAACGAACCTGAGTTTGTCTTGCTCTCTCCCTTCACCCCCCTCAACAAGCAAAACATGGTGGCTTGGATGGCCGCCCGCTGCGATGGGGAAAACTACGGCAAGTTGCTGGTGTACGAGTTTTCCAAGCAGCGTCTCATCTACGGCCCGGAGCAGGTGGAGGCGCGGGTGAACCAGGATCCCGCCATTTCCGAGCAAATTGCCCTCTGGAATGAACATGGGTCGCGGGTTAGCCTGGGTACCCTGCTGGTTATCCCCATCGAGACCTCCCTTCTCTATGTCCAGCCTCTCTACCTGGAGGCGGAACAGGGCCGCCTGCCTCAGCTTACCCGGGTCATCGCCGCCTACGAAGACCGGGTGGTCATGGAGCCAACCCTCGCCCAGGCTCTAGAAGCCCTCTTCTCCCCCACTCTCCGCTAAGCCAGGATTTACTGAGGGAGAGTTGACAGAACTTAACGGTTGGATTAAGGTTAGGTTGTCCATCTTCGCAC
>NZ_JANSHH010000035.1:20168-111596 GCF_047461515.1 Synechococcus sp. W70.1 | reverse complement strand
CGGCGGTGGGGGTGTTTGGCTGGATTGACGCGCCCACGATTGAGCTCTCCCAGGCTTTGATGCAGCATCCTGAGGTGAAGCTGATCCTGGCCACCGGGGGCCCTGGCATGGTCAAGGCGGCCTATTCTTCCGGCCACCCATCTTTGGGGGTGGGGGCAGGCAATACCCCGGCAGTGATCGATGCCAGCGCCGACATCCCCACAGCCGTCAGCTCGATTATCTTGAGCAAGACCTTCGACAACGGCATGATCTGCGCCTCAGAACAGGCGGTGATCGTGGTGGATGCTGTTTACGAGCAGGTCAAGGCCGAATTCCGCCAGCGGGGGGCCTACTTTTTGGATCCGGAACAAACGCAAGCGGTGCGCTGCCTCCTCCTCAAAGACGGCCGCCTCAATCCGGCTATTGTCGGCCAATCGGTGCAGACCATTGCCGCTCTGGCCGGGATCCAAGTACCCGAAGGCACGAAGCTCCTGATTGGAGAAGTGGACAAGGTGGGGCCTGAGGAGCCGTTCTCCTACGAAAAATTGGCCCCTGTTTTGGCCCTCTACCGCGCCAAGGATTTCCACAGCGCTGTCGATATTGCCGTCCAAGTGGTCAATTTCGGTGGGCGGGGTCACACCTCTGTTTTGTATACCGATCCAGCCAATCGGGACGATATTGCCTACTTTGAGAATGCCCTACAAACAGGGCGGGTGCTGATCAACACCCCCTCTTCGCAGGGGGCGATTGGGGATCTCTACAACTTCAGGCTGGATCCCTCGTTAACGTTGGGCTGTGGCACGTGGGGGGGCAACTCCGTCTCGGACAATGTGGGGCCGCGCCACCTGCTCAACGTCAAAACGGTGGCCTACCGGCGGGAAAATATGCTCTGGTTCCGGGTGCCGCCCAAGATCTACTTTAAGCGGGGATGTCTGCCGGTGGCCTTGAGGGAGTTGGCCGGCAAAAAGCGGGCTTTTTTGGTTACCGACAAGCCCCTTTTCGAGCTGGGTGTGCTGCAGCCGGTTACCCGGGTTCTCGAGGAGCTCCAGATAAAGTGGGATGTCTACCACGACGTGGAGCCGGATCCCACCCTCAGCGCCGTCAACCGCGGCCTGGAGCAGCTGCGCCAGTTTCAGCCGGATGTCATCATCGCCGTGGGCGGCGGATCCCCCATGGACGCGGCCAAGGTGATGTGGCTGATGTACGAGCAGCCCCAGCTGGAGTTTGAAGGCCTGGCAACGCGCTTTATGGACATCCGCAAGCGGGTCTACGAGCTGCCGCCGCTGGGGCAAAAGGCCCAACTGGTCTGCATCCCCACCACTTCCGGGACGGGATCCGAGGTGACACCCTTTGCGGTGGTGACCGACGACCGGGTGGGGATCAAGTACCCCCTGGCGGACTACGCCCTCACCCCCAGCATGGCCATCGTGGATCCGGATCTCACCCTGAAGATGCCCAAGAAGCTAACCGCCTACAGCGGCATCGACGCCCTCACCCATGCTTTGGAAGCCTATGTCTCGGTGATGGCCAGCGAGTTTACCGACGGGCTGGCGCTGCAGGCGATTAAGCTGCTGATGACCTACCTGCCGCGGGCCTACGAGAGGGGGGCCGAAGATCCAGAAGCGCGGGAAAAAGTCCACTACGCTGCCACCATTGCCGGCATGGCCTTTGCCAACGCCTTTTTGGGGGTGTGCCACTCCCTGGCGCACAAGCTGGGATCCACCTTCCACCTGCCCCACGGCCTGGCCAACGCTTTGATGATTACCCACGTCATCCGCTACAACGCCACCGACGCTCCCTTCAAGCAGGCCATCTTTCCCCAATACCGCTACCCCAACGCCAAGCACCGCTATGCCGAGATTGCCGATTACCTGCAGTTGGGCGGGGCCAATGACGATGAAAAGGTCATGCGCCTCATTGAGGCCATCGAGGAGCTCAAGCGGAAGCTGGGGATCCCGGCCAGCATTCGCGAGGCCCTCAGCGAGAGCGAGCAGGCGTTCTACGACCGTCTGGAAGCGATGGCGGAGCAGGCTTTTGACGACCAATGCACCGGCGCCAACCCCCGCTACCCCCTCATCCAGGATATGAAGGAGCTGTACATCTTGGCCTATCGGGGCTGCCGGGTAGAGGCTGCTCTCTACCACCAGCCGGAGCCGGCTCTGGCCTAAGAGCCGCCTTTTTGCTCCCAGCCAAAACGTGACCCCCACCCTGGCAACGGCTATGGCTACGCTGCACCGCCCCGATCCCAGCCTCGACATCTGGAAGGCCAGATCCCACCCCTTAGCTCCCATTTTTCTGCCCCGCTCGGTGGCCGTGGTGGGGGCAACAGAGCGCGAGGGCAGTGTTGGGCGCACGGTGCTGTGGAACCTCATTAGCCATCCCTTTGGCGGCACGGTCTACCCGGTCAACCCCAAGCGGCACCAGGTGTTGGGCATCCGGGCCTACGAGCGGCTTTCCGCCTTGCTCGAGCCGGTGGATCTGGCCATCATCGCCATCCCGGCAGCCGGGGTGCCGGCGGTTATCCAAGAATGCGTCGAGGCCGGAGTCAAGGGGGCCATTGTCCTCTCGGCAGGCTTTAAGGAAATCGGCCCGGAGGGGTTGGCCCTGGAAAAGACCATCCAACAGGCCGCCCGCGGCAAGTTGCGCCTAATTGGCCCCAACTGCCTGGGGATCCAAAACCCCCACACTGGCTTGAATGCCACCTTTGCCGCCCAGATGGCCCGACCCGGCAACGTGGGGTTTATCAGCCAAAGCGGGGCCCTCTGCACTTCAATCCTGGACTGGAGCCTGCGGGAAAATGTGGGCTTTAGCGCCTTCATCTCCCTGGGATCAATGCTGGATGTGGGCTGGGGGGATCTGATCGACTACCTGGGCGAGGATCCCCATACCCACAGCATTGTCCTCTACATGGAATCCATTGGAGATGCCCGCTCCTTCTTATCGGCAGCCCGCGAGGTGGCCCTGAGCAAGCCCATCATCGTCATCAAGGCGGGACGCACCCAGGCAGCAGCCCAGGCAGCAGCCTCCCACACGGGATCCCTCACCGGCAGCGACGCGGTTTTGGATGCGGCCTTTCGCCGTTGTGGTGTGCTGCGGGTGGATCGCATTGAAGATCTCTTCGACATGGCGGAGGTGCTGGCCAAACAGCCTCGTCCCCAAGGGCCCCACCTCACCATCCTCACCAATGCCGGCGGGCCGGGGGTGCTGGCCACCGACGCCCTCATCCGCGCCGGCGGATCCCTGGCCCAGCTTTCTCCCCAAACCCTGGAGCAGCTCAACCAGATCCTGCCGCCCCACTGGAGCCACGGCAACCCCATCGATATCCTGGGCGATGCCGGCCCGGAGCGCTTTGCCCAGGCGCTGGAAGTGGTGCTGCGGGATCCCGCTAGCCAGGGCTGTTTGGTAATCCTCACCCCCCAAGCCATGACGGATCCCACGGCCACGGCTGAGAAAGTGGTGGAGACCTGGCGGCGCAGCGGATCCCGCCAACCCATCCTGGCCAGTTGGATGGGGGGAGCCCTGGTGGATGCCGGCGAGCAGATCCTCAACCAGGCCGGGATCCCCACCTACCGCTACCCCGACCAGGCGGCGCGGGTGTTTAGCTACTTGTGGCGCTTTAGCGACAACCTCAAGGCCCTCTACGAAACTCCCACTTTGCCCCCTGCAAGAGCGGTCGAGCGGGATAGGGTGCACCAAATCCTCAGCCAAGCCCGGCAGCAAGGTCGCACGCTCTTAACCGAGGTCGAGTCCAAGGAGATCCTAGCCGCCTACGGGATCCCGGTGGTGCCCACGCGGGTGGCAGCAAGTTCGGAAGCGGCGGTGGAAGCTGCTGAGGCCATAGGCTACCCGGTGGTGCTGAAGCTTTACTCCCACACCCTCACCCACAAAAGCGACGTAGGCGGCGTGCAGCTCAACCTGCCCGATGCCGAGGCAGTGCGGCGAGCCTTTGCCCAGATCCGCAGCAACGTCAGCGAGAAAGCAGGGCCAGAGCACTTTCAAGGGGTGACGGTGCAGCCCATGGTTCCCACCAACGGCTACGAGCTGATCCTGGGCAGCAGCGAGGATCCCCAGTTTGGGCCGATGTTGCTGTTTGGCAGTGGCGGCCAACTGGTGGAGGTGTTTCAGGATCGCTCCATTGGCCTTCCCCCCCTCAACACCACCTTGGCCCGGCGTCTGATGGAAAACACCCTCATCTACAAAGCCCTCAAGGGGGTGCGGGGACGCCCAGCCGTCGATCTGGAGGCCCTGGAACAGCTCTTGGTGCGCTTTAGCCAACTGGTGGCCGAGCAGCGGGAGATCAAAGAGATCGACATCAACCCGCTGCTGGCTTCCAGCGAGGGCCTGCTGGCTTTGGATGCCCGCGTCATTTTGCGCGCGGAGCAAGAACCACCCGTGCCGTTGGCCATCCGCCCCTACCCCAGCCAGTACATCTGGCCCTTCCGCGACGGCATCACCATCCGCCCCATCCGTCCCGAAGACGAGCCGCTGGTGATCGAGTTTCACCGCCACGTCTCCGACTACAGCCTCTACCTGCGCTACTTCCACCCCATCCAATACAGCGCTCGCATTGCCCACGAGCGCCTGGTTCGCCTCTGCTTTAATGACTACGACCGCGAGATTGCCCTAGTGGCCGAGCGGCAAGACCCAGAACCCCAGCTCCTTGGCATCAGCCGTCTCTCCAAAAAACACGGCCTTCCTCAGGAAGCGGAGTTTGCCCTCTTGGTGGCGGATCCCTACCAAAGACAGGGGATCGGCACGGAGCTCTTGACCCGCCTCATTCAGGTGGCCCGCTGCGAAGGGATCCAGCGCCTGGCCGGCGAGGTGCTCAGCGAAAACGAGGGCATGCGCCGCCTGTGTAGGCGCTCGGGGTTCCAGTTGCTCCCCTCCCCAGAGGATCCCGGCCTCCTCAGGGCCACGTTGGATCTTGCTGCCGATGCAGCGCTCCCCACGCCCTGCCTAGGGAGCCCTGGCTCCAAAAACGGTTTACCGACCGGCTTACCGTAGAATAGATCCCTGACGCCCAACCTTCCCTCGTCTTCGGGGAGAGGGTTGAGGATGAGAAGCTTTTGGGGATGGCTGTGAACAGATTACCCATCGCGGTGGGCTGGTCGGCGAGAGTGGGGCGGTGGCTGGGGCTGGGATCCCTGGTTCTAGGACTTCTGCTGGGGCTGGGTGGCTGCGGCGGCGGGGCGGGATCCCAGGGGGAAGTGAGGATTCTGCTAGCTTCTTTTGCAGTGACCCGCGATGCCTACCGGCAGATCATCCCTGCCTTTGAGGCCCACTGGCTGGCCCAGACTGGACAACGGGTGCGTGTAGAAAGCAGCTACGCTGGCTCGGCAACGCAAGCGCGGGCGGTCATCGAGGGGCTGGATGCCGACGTAGTAGCCCTGGCCCTGGGCCTGGATGTGGAGCGCATTGTGGCTGCCGGCCTGATTCGGCCGGGTTGGGAAAGTCGCACACCCAACCAAGGGATCGTCACCCGTTCGGTGGTGGTGATGGTAACGCGGGAGGGCAACCCCCACGATATCCGCTCCTGGACGGATCTGGCTCGGCCTGGCTTGCAGGTGGTTACTGCCAACCCCAAAACCTCAGGGGGTGCCCGCTGGAACTTTTTGGCCCTCTGGAGCGCTGTCCCTGAGCCGCAGGCCCTAGCCTTCACTACTCAGGTCTACAAAAACGTCCGCGTCCTGCCGCGGGACTCGCGGGAGGCTACGGATGTCTTTTTCCAAAAAGGGCAGGGGGATGCCCTGCTCACCTACGAACATGAGGTGATCCTGGCGGGCTTGCGCGGCCAGCCCTTGCCCTACGTGGTGCCGGATCCCAACATTTCCATCGACAACCCGGTAGCGGTGGTGGATGCCAACGTAGACCGCAAGGGCACCCGCGCCGTGGCCGAAGCCTTTGTGGACTATCTCTTTACGCCCGAGGCGCAGCGGGCCTTTGCCAAGGTGGGTTTTCGGCCAGTGGAGCCCACGGTGGCGCAAGAGTTTGCCTGGCGTTACCCTCCTGTTGAGAAACTGGTAACCGTTGCCGACCTAGGCGGCTGGGAGACAATCCAAAACCGCTTCTTTGCCGATGGGGCTTTGTTTGACCGCATTCAAGCCGAGTTGTAGGGAGGCTCCCTTGTTTTGGATTCCCATTCAAGTTATTCTGGGAGCTGTATCAACGGTTTGTTGACAGGTTTACCGTAGATTAGGTGGGCGTTTAACTTCCCTCAACCTTTTGAGAAGACTCAGCCGGCAACCAATCCAGCAACTTCTCAGGCAAACCACTAGCTAGGCAGAGCCTATGGGCATCACCATTGCAGGGGTATCGAAGCGTTTCGGCGAGTTTCAGGCGCTCTACCCTACCGATCTCACCATCCCCACGGGATCCCTAGTGGCTTTGTTGGGGCCGTCGGGTTCTGGCAAATCTACCCTGCTGCGCCTGATTGCCGGCCTGGAGAAGCCAGACACGGGGCGGATTTTCCTCACCGGGCGGGATGCCACCCACGCCAGCGTCCAGGAGCGCAACGTCGGCTTTGTCTTCCAGCACTACGCCCTGTTTAAGCACATGACGGTGCGGCAGAACATTGCCTTTGGCCTGGAGATCCGCAGGCTGCCAAGAGCTGAAATTCGGGCACGGGTGGACGAGCTGCTGGAGCTGGTGCAACTGTCGGGGTTTGGGGATCACTACCCCTCCCAGCTTTCGGGGGGGCAGCGGCAGCGGGTGGCCCTGGCCCGTGCTCTGGCGGTGGAGCCGCAGGTGTTGCTTTTGGATGAGCCCTTCGGGGCGCTGGATGCCAGGGTGCGCAAGGAGCTGCGCCAGTGGCTGCGGCGCCTACACGACGAGGTGCATGTCACCACCGTCCTGGTTACCCACGACCAAGAAGAGGCTATGGAGGTGGCCGACCAAATTGTGGTCATGAACCAGGGGCGGATCGAACAGGTGGGATCCCCTGCCGAGATCTACGACCATCCGGCCACCCCCTTTGTCATGAGCTTTATTGGCCCGGTCAACGAGCTCTCGCCCCGCTCCGTATTATCCTGCCAGCTCCCTGAAGCGCAGGCCGGCCCGCATCGGCTTTTCTTGCGCCCCCATGATGTCCAAATCGAGCTCAGCCCCACCAGCAGCGGTGTCTCGGCTTGGGTCAAAGAGATCATCCACCTAGGGCGGGAGATCCAGGCGGAGCTGGTCTTGAGCGATGGCGGATCCCTCTGGGCCCACCTCAGCCGCGAGCAATACACCAACCAACCCCTGCACATTGGGCAGCAGGTTTACGTGCGCCCCAGGGTAATCAAAGCCTTCCCCATCAAGAAAACGGAAATGACAGCCATGGCGGTGGGAGCTTAGGGAACCTTGCTGCAGGCGGTGTTTCCAGTGTCTTGGCCGTGGTGGCTGACCCTGGGCTATCTCTTCCTGATGTTGGTCTTGCCACTAGCTGCCTTGGTTGCCAAGGCCAGCACCTTGGGTTGGGCAGAGTTTTGGCGAATTGCCACCGATCCCCTGGCTCTCTCTGCCTATGAGGTTACTTTTGTAACCGCCTTGCTGGCGGCCTTAGTGAACGGTGTGATGGGCACTCTAACCGCCTGGGTGTTGGTGCGCTACGCCTTCCCTGGGAAAAAGCTCCTCGAGGGGTTGATTGATCTGCCCTTTGCCCTGCCCACGGCTGTGGCCGGCCTCACCCTGGCGACCGTCTACAGCAGCAACGGCTGGATAGGATCCCTGCTGGCTCCCTTGGGAATCCGCATTGCCTTTACCCGCTGGGGGGTGGGGGTAGCAATGCTGTTTATCTCTTTTCCCTTTGTGGTGCGAACCGTGCAGCCGGTGCTGCAGGAACTGGAACCGGATGTGGAAGAAGCCGCCTGGAGCTTGGGCGCCTCCCGCTGGCAGACCTTTCGCCGAGTGGTGCTGCCGCAAATTCTGCCGTCTATCCTAACGGGGGTGGCGTTGGGGTTTTCTCGCGCTGTCGGTGAGTATGGCTCCATCGTCATTATTGCCGCCAGCATCCCCTTCGAAGATTTGATTGCAGCGGTGCTGGTCATCCAAAGACTGGAACAGTACGACTACGCCGGCGCCACGGTGATTGGGACGGTGATGCTGGTGATCTCCTTCCTGTCGCTGGCGGTGATTAACCTTCTGCAAGGCTGGGCAAGTCGCCATGAGACCTAAGGGAGTTGCCGAGGTTCAAGGGAAGCCACCCGCCAACCCTTGGCTGGCTGGCCTGCTGATTGGGATCGTCTTGCTCTATGTGGGGCTGCTCATCGGGATCCCCCTGGTGAATGTCTTCTACCAGGCGTTGCGGGAAGGGATCCCCAGTTTTTTTCAGCACCTGGGGGAGCGAGAGTTTCTCAGCGCAGCCCGCTTGACTTTGCTAACTGCCCTGGTTGTCGTGCCTCTCAATACTCTTTTTGGCCTCTGCGCTGCCATAGCGCTAGCACGCCGCCGCTTTCCAGGGCGGGCCTTGCTGCTTAGCCTCATTGACCTGCCCTTTTCCATTTCGCCGGTAGTAGCCGGCCTGATGCTGGTGCTGATCTTTGGCCGTCAAGGTTGGCTGGGATCCTGGAACCTGCGGGTCATTTTTGCGTTTCCAGGCATTGTGCTGGCCACGGCTTTCATCACCTTGCCCTTTGTGGTGCGGGAAGTATTGCCGGTGTTGGAAGAGGCCGGCACCGAGGAAGAAGAAGCCGCCAAAACTCTGGGGGCCAATTCCTGGCAGGTCTTCTGGCGGATTACCCTGCCCAACATCCGCTGGGGCCTCTTGTATGGAGTCATCCTCACCAATGCCCGCGCCATGGGGGAGTTTGGCGCTGTGGCGGTGGTCTCGGGCAACATCGTTGGGCGCACCCAAACCCTGCCTCTGTTTGTGGAAGATGCCTATCGCAGCTATGCCACAGGATCAGCCTATGCAGCCGCGGTGGTGCTTTCTTTGCTGGCGGTGGTGACCCTAGTGGCCAGGGAGCTGCTGGAGCGGGGATCCCCTTCCCGCCGCATCTTTTAGGTTCCCTCTCTCTCTAGGGAGCAAGGTCGGGGGTGAGGAGCTCCGGCAGCGGTACCCCAGTTCCCCCCAGGCCGCAGTAGCCGCGCGGGTTTTTGGCGAGGTACTGCTGGTGGTAGTCTTCGGCGTAGTAGAACTCTGGAGCCTCCAGGATCTCAGTAGTGATGGGGCCGTAGCCATGGGCGCTCAGGACTTGCTGGTAGAGGTCGCGGGTTTTTTCCGCCAGCTCCCGCTGGGTCTGGGAATAGACGTAGATGCCGGAGCGATACTGAGTGCCCACATCATTGCCCTGGCGCATCCCCTGGGTGGGATTGTGGTTTTCCCAAAACACTTTCAAGAGCTGGAGGTAGCTAATCTGGCTGGGATCGTAAACCACCCGCACCACCTCGTTGTGGCCAGTTAAGCCGGTGCAGACCTCTTCATAGGTGGGGTTGGGAGTATACCCGCCCGCATAGCCCACTGCAGTGGTATACACCCCAGGCAACTGCCAAAACCTGCGCTCCGCTCCCCAGAAGCAGCCCATGCCAAACATGGCTAGCTCCATCCCCTCGGGAAAAGGGGGCTTCAGGGGCGTGCCCTTGACGTAGTGCCGGTTAACGATTGCCATTGGCTCGGAGCGGCCCGGCAAAGCCTCCTCCGGGGTGGGCAGGGTCAGTTTCTTGCTCAGTTTGCCGAAACCAAAGAGCGCCATGGCGGCAGCCCGATACATTCGTTAACGTCTACCAGCCTAGCGTAGATAGCCGCTGTTGTCTCAAGGGAGCAGCTTAGGGTTTTAGACTGCCAGCTCCACAACCACAGGGGCATGGTCGCTGGGCTTTTCTGCCCGCCGCGGCTCGACGTCGATCCAGCAAGCCGTAGCTTTGTCCTGAAGCAGGGGGGAAAGGTAGAGGTGGTCAATGCGCCAGCCCCGATTCTTCTGGAACCCCCCGGCCCGGTAGTCCCACCAGCTAAAATGCCCAGGGTCCGGGTTAAACTTGCGAAAGGCATCCTCAAAGCCCAAAGCCAGGATCTCCCGTAGGGCCTGCCGCTCCGGCTCAGAGGCCATGATTTCTCCGGCTTTGCCGGGATCGCAGATATCCCGATCTTCCGGGGCGATGTTGAAGTCGCCACAGAGCAGAATAGGCTGCCCCTGGTCGAGGGCCACCTGGAGGTAGTCTTTCAGGCAGGCCAGCCAGCGCAACTTGTAGGCGTACTTGTCAGATCCCACCGCCTCGCCATTGGGCACGTAGAGGTTGAGGATGCGGATGCCGTGGTAGAGGCCGCCAATAAGCCGCTTTTGCTCATCCAGCTCTGCAGCTGCTGGCAGCAGGGCAGCAAAGCCCCGCTCCACCTTTTCCGGCACCTCCCGGCTGATGAGGGCAACGCCGTTGTAGGCTTTCTGCCCGTACACCTCCACATGAAAGCCCCGCTCCTCGAAGGGGGCACGGGGAAACTCCGCATCCACCACCTTGGTCTCCTGCAGGCAGAGCACATCCAGGGATCCCTGCTTGTCCAGCCAGGCCAAAACCTGGGGCAGGCGGCTGCGGATGGAGTTGACATTCCAGGTGGCTACTCGCATCCCAGAAGGTTCTCTCAAGCCACAAGCTTAGCTAGGCCCAGGGGGCGGATCCCTTGCGGCGAAACCTCGACCCGGTAGGGCAGCACCTCAACCCCCGCCTGCAGGGCCTGGTGAAACAGACGGGCATAGCGGGGATCCCGTTCTGCTCCGGGGGCAAACTCGGTGCAATCGGCGCGGTTAATCCAATACAGCAGCAGAGCCCGCTGACCCTGTCGGCGGATCTCCATCAAGTCTTCCAGGTGTTTTTGACCGCGAGTCGTCACGGTATCGGGAAAAAGGGCACAGGAGCCAACAGCCCAGGTTGTATTTTTAACCTCCAGGTAGGCACAGCCGCCCGGCCCCTCCAAAAGAAAGTCCACCCTGCTTTTGCCCCAGACCACTTCCCGCCGCCAGCGGGAAAACTGAGCCAGTTGGGGGAACCAGCCCTGCTGCAGCCCCCATTCCACTAGGCGATTGGGTAGGCCAGTGTTGATCCCTACCCACACCTCCCCCACTTGGATCATCTCCCAGGTGTAGGCCAGCTTGCGCCTGGGATCGGGGTGATAGGAGAGGCAAACGGGTGCCCCCACCTGGCAAACTCCCGTCATCGGGCCGGTGTTGGGGCAGTGGGCAGTTACCTGTTGCCCATTTTCCAGCTCCACCTCGGCAAAGAAGCGCTTGCAGCGGCCGCGCAACACGCCTTTGAGTAGGGGAATGGGGAAACGATAGGGTGGCGGGCCCTCCTGCCCAGGCATCTGCAAGTGCCCTCCAGCTAAGTATTTTTTCTTTAGGATTTTGGAAGTCTTCCAGGGGGGAGCGATCTTCTACGCTAGGGTAATGGCGTAAGCTAGGGCTCTCATGGGCCGATGCCTTGCTCCCCTGATTTTAATATCCTACCTTTTCTATCCCTTGGCCAAAACTTGGAGAAGAAAACTCGAATGTTGCGTCTTGACCCTGACCCTGGCTTTCAGCTTCCGGAGCCTTTTCAGGACAACCGCGGGCGCGTAGCCATCTTCATTGACGGGGCCAACCTCTTCTACGCTGCCCTGCAGATGGGCATTGAGATTGACTACACCCGCCTCCTGAAGACGCTCACCGGCCGTTCTCCCCTTCTGCGCTCCTTTTTCTACACCGGCGTCGACCGCAACAACGAAAAGCAGCAGGGGTTTTTGCTCTGGATGCGCCGCAATGGCTTCCGTGTGGTTACCAAAGAGCTGACCCAACTCCCCGATGGATCCAAGCGGGCCAACCTAGATGTGGAGATTGCCGTGGACATGTTGTCGCTGGTGCGCTGGTATGAGACAGCGGTGCTGGTAAGCGGCGACGGGGACTTGGCCTATGCCGTCAATGCTGTCAGCTACCAGGGAGCACGGGTAGAGGTGGTTAGCCTGCGCTCTATGACCAGCGATCAGCTCATCAACTTGGCGGATCGCTACATCGACCTGGAGTCCATCAAGGACTACATCAAGAAAACCAATCGTTCTTCTTACCTCTACCGAGGGGGGGTTAGCAACGACGAGGAGGACGAGGGCTAGAGCCCTAGGAGGCCCACCACTTCCCAGCCCTCCTGCCATTCTAGGCAAATGCCCGCCTGGCTTCCTAGCCCCTCTGCTGGGAAGCTAGGTTACCTCCTAGACCCCCTGTCCATTTAGAAAGAAAGTTACAGTGGTACTTTTGGCTCATTAGTGCTCCAGAACCTCCCTTTCCATGAGCTACTTGGTTATTGACACCGAGGGCAACCCTAACCTCGAAGAGATTGCCATTGTCGACAGCAGCGGTAAGCTTGTTTACCACGCCCATACCCAGGAATACTCGCCTGGCCACCCCCAGCCCAAGCCTTTAGCCCAGATTGTTGCAGACCTGCGGCGTTTGGCCCAAGGTAAAACCCTCGTTTTCCACCGCGCAGAGCACGACCTAAAAATCCTTAAACAAGCCTTTGAGCAAGCTAACCAAGAGTGGCTTCCTAACCCCGTTTTTTGCACTTGGCTAGCTGCCAAGGAATGTTTCCCCAACCTCCCCAGCTACAGTCTAGAGTATCTTAGCAAACATCTTGGTATCCAACTGGAGAGCGGCTATTTCAACTCCAAACTGGCCCACGACGCCAGCTACGATGCTCTTTTTACCTATCACCTCTATCGCCACCTCACCCACGCTCAGCTCAAAGCTCAGAATATTCCCAACCCCTTTGCCAGCAGTAGAGTTGACAATCCCTTTCAGAGTTACCCCGACGAGGCTACCATCTATCAGTCTCAGTACCAGCAACTCATAGCCGTTCTCCAGGACATTCAACGGGATCCCAACCACCAGAGCCGGGGCGTTGTCCTACTGGGGGAACCTGGATCCGGCAAGACTCACCTAATCATGCGGGTGGCCCAAAACCTGCTGCGCCACAACCGTCTCCTGTTTATCCCTCAGCCCACCCATCCCGACAACATCTATCACCACATCTACAGCCACACCCTGGAATCCCTGCGAGAACAAGTTGATGCTCGTCACCATACTCAGCTTGATTATCTCGTTGCCAAAAGCTTTGTGGAAATCTTGAAAACTTCCCCCAAACTTCAAAAAAATGAGGAGCTTCTCTCTATTCTCACTGCGGATCCCCTTAATCTCTTTCATCGCCTAGGAGCAGAAGGCAGCGAGCGTCGTCGTCAGCAATGGCAAGCCATTGAAAAACTGGTTCTGCGCTGGTGGGCAGAGCAAAACTTCCTTACCGGTTCCACCGAAAACATTCTCAAGGGCATCATCAAATACTGCAGCTACAGGGATCCCAACCGCCGTCACCAGATCATCCGCTGGCTCAGCGGTACCGACCTGGATCCTGAAGAAACCAACTTGATTGGGTTGCCCCCTTGGAGTGCAGATCTGGATCGCAACACCTTTGCCCTAGAAGGGATGAAAGTCATCGGCAGGCTTTCGCTGCTCGACCAGCCCCTGATCATTGTCTTCGACCAATTGGAGGCTCTGGGCCGAGAGGAAAATCGAGATATCCTTCTCAACTTTGGCGATGCCCTGAAAGAGCTTTTTACCCGTATCCCCAACAGTCTGTTTATCCTCAATCTGTTCCCCGACCGTTGGCAACATTTCCAAACCCAATTTGACCGGGCCACCGTTGATCGTCTCTCCCAAACCGTTCTCTCTCTGGATCCCCCCTCTCTTCCCCAGCTTCAAACCCTTCTGCAAACCCGTCTGCCCTCAGGGATCCACCTCCAAGCTCTCTTCACCGCCGATGACCTCAGCGATATCCTCAGCCAACCCTCCATCCGCGCCATTCTCAACCGAGCCTCAGCCTACTACCGCCACTACATCAACGGGATCCCTCTCCCTCCCCAGGTGCAAGTTGTACCCACTGCCAGCAATCTAGCCGCCCGCGTCCAGCGCCTCGAGACTGAGCTGCAAACCCTCAAACAACTGCTCATCCCCCTTCTGCCTGCCCACGGCCCCTCCATCGTTCTATCTCCACCCCTTCGGGATCCCAGCCGATCTGCCGATCTTGTTGAGACGCTGGATCCCTATCTCCGCACCACTGAGGCTCAGCTCCGCGCCGCCTATCCTCAAGAGGCGATCATCGACAGCACAGCTGATATCGGCAAATTGCGCACCATCGTCAATGCCCTGCAAGGGATCCATCCTGTCCCCATGAGCACCCTGAAGCTGGGCAAACGCAAGCTTCCAGATCACCTCTATTTCCCCAGCCAAAAGCGGGTGATTGCCTTTATCCAAGTGGCTGCTGGCAGCATGTATTGGCAGGTCAATAACTTCAACCAATTGGTGATTGCTCACCCTGGGCTTCAGTTTCTCTTGCTGCGGGACGCCCGCCTCAAGCCTCCTTCTCCAACAGCTACTGCCACCCAAGCGGCCTTGGCTGCCCTCAACAACAGCCCTAATGGCAAGTATGAGCTGCTCACCAAAGAGGATCGCATTCACCTGGAGCTGATGTACAGAATGATCGCCGACATCCAAAACCGCGACTTGGAGCTAGACCTGACCTCAGCCGTTCGGTACTATCTTGAGCATAGGGATCCCCCCCTTATCGCCTGGATCCTAGGCCGTGCCTAAGCCTTCCCTGAACTCTCTCCCATTCAGTTGAGGGCTTAGTGGAACTTCGAGGTGGAAGGGATTGCTTGCAGCAGGTAAACGGGGTTAAGGGGGGAAAAGCGAGTGCCCTCAGCCAAGGCCGTGGAGCGGGAGATCTGGACATGTTCCACTCGCACCTGCCAGCCCTGTGAGCGCAGCCACTGCAGGGTTTCGCTGCAGGTTTCTAGGGTGGCGAAGTTGGCTACCAGGATCCCTCCAGGCCGTAGGCGGGGCGCCACTGTGGGCAGGAGCTGGGGGATCCCCTTTCCACCCCCTCCCAGCAACACCCGATCCGGATCCGGCAGGTCAGCCAGCACCTGAGGCGCTGCCCCTGGGATTACCTGCAGGTTTTCCAGACCAAAGCGTTGGCGGTTGCGCTGGATGAGACAAATGCCCATGGCGTTGCGCTCGATGGCATAGACCTGGAGCTGGGAAGAGAGGCGGGCGATCTCCACAGCCACTGAGCCCGTGCCAGCCCCGATATCCCACACCACCCCCCGTCGCGGCAATTGCAAGGCTCCCAAGGTGAGGAGGCGGATGGGCTGCTTGGTGATTAGGCCGGGCTGGTCGGGAAAGGTGTGGAACTGGTCGTCCGGGATCCCAACCAAAGGCCAGCGGCTGGGATCCGGTTTCGGCTCAACGCGCCGCAGCACCACCAGGTTAGGGCTGGGGAAGGCAGAGTTCTCCCCTTCCTGCAGGGGCACGATCTGCTCCTGGGGGGATCCCAGTTGGCTGCACACCCAGGCCTGGTAGCGCACTGGCAGCCGCAGGTCGGCAATGAACTGGGCCAAGCTGACTGGTGTGTGCTCTGGATCGGTGAGCACTACAATCACAGGGGATCCCTGTTTGAGAACGGGTTCCAACTGCTCCATTCCCCGCCCATGCAGGCTGAGGATAGTGGCCTCCTGCCAGGGGATCTGTAGGCGGTTGAGGGCCAACTGTACCGAGCTCACCTGGGGATAAAAAGCCAACTGCTCCCTCGGGAAATACTGGGTCAGCAGGCGCCCAATCCCAAAAAACAGCGGATCCCCGCTGGCCAACAAGACCAGGGATCCCTGCGCTAGCTCCTGCTGCAGAAGCGGGATCCAACTTTCCACTGACCCGGTCAGCGGGATCTTGCGGGCTGGATGGTCAGCAAAGTGCTGGAGTAGGCTAGGAGGCCCGGCCAGGACTTTGGCCTGCGAAAGGGGTGGGATCCCCCAGGAAGCCACCGAGCCATCTCCGGCTACCCCTACAACTGCAAGCTGAGGCAACTGGCTCGCCATCTAGCGTTCGACAGGCGGGTGTACTGGCGTATGGGGTTTCCTGCATTTCTATCGCGGCGAGATTCCTGGATGGCCTTCCCAGCTCGTCCCCAATTCTAGTCCCGGCGGGCAGCCAGCAGCAGGGCATTGACAATGGCGGCAGCCACCGGGGATCCCCCTTTACGGCCCTCCACCCGAATCTGGGGAACCTCTGTCTGGGCCAAGGCTTGCTTTGCCTCTTCTACTGCCACAAAGCCCACCGGCACCCCAATCACCAGGCTGGGCCGAACCCGCTGCGCCCGAATCTCTTCCACCAGCGCCAGCAGGGCTGTGGGCGCGTTGCCGACGACAAAGATTGCCTCCGGGTGACGGCGGGCCACCTTGATCATCCCTTGAGCAGTGCGGGTTTGCCCCGCCTCGAGGGGCTCTTCCACCCAGTCCAAGGCGCAGTGGAGCGGAATCCCTTGGGCCTGCAGACCAGCTTGGATCCCGGCGGCTACCATCCTCACATCCACCACCACTGGCCGTTTTTGCCGCAGGGCCGCTAGCCCCGCCTCAACCGCCGTGGGGCTGAACACAAAGCGATCCCGGAGCTCGAAGTCAGCAGTGGCGTGGATAGCGCGGCGCACGATCTCATAGGGGATCCCCTGCCAGGGGTGGGGGCCGATCTCTTGGTCAATCTGGCGAAAGCTGGCTGCTGTAATCGGGTCTATCCAGGCCGTCTCGTCGGTTTTCTCGCTCATCGAATCTGCAAGCTCAAGCGAAGACTGCTGGCGGGCGGAAGCTGGGCGGAACCTCTAGTCCCCAAAACGCCTCGTTAGTCCACTCTAGACGCTCCGAAGAAGCGGCCATGATTGGTCTATTCTGATGGAGGTGGCTTGTTCGCTCCTTCCTTGCACACACCCAACCCCCTTTCTATTCCCTCCGCGCCGGGATCCCTACCTTCCCCGTCCCAGGCAGGCGACAGCAGGGATCCCCTCTCGGGCCTGCCTCGCTACGGCCACTCTCAAACCTGGCTTTGGCGCGGCTGGCCGGTTCACTTCACCTACACTCCTAGTCGCGCCCAAACTCCTGCAGGCCAGGTAAACTTGGTGGCAGCGCCGGCTCTTTTAATCCACGGCTTTGGCGCCTCCGTCGGCCACTGGCGCCACAACATCGTCCCTCTAGGATCCCAGCGCCCTGTCTACGCCCTTGACTTGCTGGGATTTGGCAAGAGCGCCAAGCCGGAGATCGCCTACAGCGTCGATCTCTGGGTGGAGCAGGTGTACGAGTTTTGGCGCGTCCACATCCGCCAGCCTGTGATCCTGGTTGGCCACTCCCTTGGCGGGTTGGTGGGGGTGATTGCGGCTGCCCGCTATCCCCAGATGGTGAGGGGCCTATGCTTGATTAGCTGCGCCGACGGGCCCCATCCAGAAGAACTGCCCCCTCCCTGGGATGCCCTAGTGCGAGCTTTCTGCGAGGGGATCCTGGCGCTGCTGGGCCCTCACCTCTTTAATTGGCTGCGACAGACTAAGGTGCTGCGGGCTTGGATCAAGAACGTCTACAAGCGCGATGAGCAAGTGGACGATGAGCTGGTGCAGATCTTCCAAACGCCAGCTTTTGAGCCAGGAGCAGCCCACGTGTTCTTGGACAGCCTCAGGGCCATCCTCTGCCGCCCCTTCGATAGCCCCAAGCGCCTCCTGCCCACCCTCAAAATGCCCATTCTCCTCCTCTGGGGTCAAGAGGATCCAGCGGTACCCAGCTTTTTGGCAGATCAGTTCAAGCACTGGCAGCCAGCTCTTACGTTGGTGAAGCTACCGGGGGTGGGTCACTGCGCCCACGACGAGCTGCCTCACTGGGTCAACACCCTCATCGGCGAGTGGGCCGCCAGCCTGGAGACATGTACCAGACTGCCGCGCCGTCCGGCCAGGGATCCCTTCCTGGCCTAGCTAGATCACTGGGGGAGGATGTCAATCTTGCTGCTCGATGGGCAGCTGCAGAACTATCCTCCTGAAAGTGGGATGGCAAGAAGTATGTCAGGATGGAAGAGTGCAGCTTTGTAGCCTAGAGGAGGCCGCTTCCTTTTCCTGGAGCAGCAAGATGGCAGTTTACGAGGGGAATTTTACGCAGACAGGCGATCTGCGTCTAGCTATCGTCATCAGTCGGTTTAACGATTTGATTGTGGGCAAGTTGTTGGAGGGGTGCCAGGATGCTCTGAGGCGGCATGGCCTGGATGTCAGCCCCGAGAGCCGCCAGGTGGACTACTACTGGGTGCCTGGCAGCTTTGAGGTGCCGCTGGTGGCCCACCAACTGGCCCAGTCCCGCCGCTACGATGCCATCATCTGCCTGGGGGCGGTGATCCGAGGGCAGACCCCCCACTTTGACT
This sequence comes from Synechococcus sp. W70.1, assembly GCF_047461515.1. Classification (NCBI taxonomy): domain Bacteria; kingdom Bacillati; phylum Cyanobacteriota; class Cyanophyceae; order Synechococcales; family Synechococcaceae; genus Synechococcus; species Synechococcus sp. W70.1. The sequence goes on along the minus strand of NZ_JANSHH010000035.1, from coordinate 93,417 downwards.
ATGTGTCGGCAGAGGTGGCCAAGGGGATCGCGGCAGCAGGCTTTCGCACTGGCGTGCCGGTCATTTTCGGGATCCTCACGGCGGACACCCTGCAGCAGGCGCTGGAGCGAGCCGGGATCAAAAACAACAAAGGCTGGGAGTACGCCATGAGCGCCCTGGAGATGGCTACGCTCATGCGTCAAGTGGCTCCCCTTCTCCAAGAAAGTAGAAACGGCGCTGGCCCTCGTCCCCCCTTGCCTGGGGCAGCAGAAGCCCTGCAAGCAGGGGCAAGCTGGGAGAGTGCTGCCTACTGACGGCGGGTAAGCCGCGTCAGCACCTCGTTAGAGCGCTGCACGAAAGCCCGCGCCGCTGCCGGGTCGAAGCTTTTCTGGGTAATCAGCGCCAGGTCATAGATGTGGTTGCAGATAAGGTTGACTAGCTCTGGATCCCGGCCCTCCTCGGCTAAAGCTTGCAGGTTCTGAATGAGGGGATGGGCAGTGTTGACCACTAAGGTGTGTTCTTCCAAAAACTCCATCGGCTTCTGTTGCAGGATGGCATTGAGCTCCTGCAAGCGCCGCAGGGTTTCCGGCAGCAGGATCATGGCCGGCACAGACTCGGACTTAAGGGCCTCAGCCTTGATCTGCAGCTTTTCTTTCCCCAGCGCCTGACGGAAAAGATCTACTAGCTTTTCACTACGGGTTTTCTGAGTTAGGGGGTCGACAAGCTCAGCAGCTTTGTCTTTGTTGATCAGGGCTTCATCCAACTCCGAGTCCACCCGCTTAAATTGGATCCCCTCTTCGCGATACTCTCGCTCCAGGAAGCTGCTGAAATGGCTGTCGATCCAGCTATCTAGCATGATGACTTCTAGGCCCTGGGAGCGGTGCAGGTCAATGTAGGCGCTCTGGGCTGCCTCGTCCGTGGCGTAGTAAACCCGCTTGTTCTGTTTCTCTCGCGTGCGCTCTAGGTATTCCTTGAGGGTCACGTACTCGGGTTTGTCGGCAGGGGATCCGGCCACTCGGAAGATGAGAATGTCCTTAATCTGGGCAAAGAATTTGTCGCTATTCATTGCCCCAAACTTCATAAATAGGCTGATATCGGGCCAGACCCTGACGTACTTTTCGTAGTCTTCTCGGTAGAGCTCGTTGAGGCGATCCGCCACCTTTTTGGCTATGTGATCCCCAATGCGCCTGACAGTGCGGTCGTTCTGTAGGAAACTGCGGGAGACGTTGAGAGGAATATCAGGGCTGTCGATGGCACCGCGAAGGGGCAGGAGGAACTTAGGGATAACTTCCTCGCAGTTATCCTGGACAAAAACTTGGTTGCAAAACAGTTTAACTTGGCCCTTGGTGGGATCGATGTCCGGGCGCAGTTTGGGGAAGTAAAGGATCCCTTGCACAATGAAAGGATAGTCCGTGTTGATGTGAACCCAGAAGTGGGGATCTTCCTGGAAGGGATACAGGTAGCGGTAAAACTCCAGGTAGTCCTCGTCTTTGAGCTCTGAGGGAGAAATCTTCCAGAGGGGCTTTTGCCGGTTGATGACTTCTCCATTGAGCTTGATGGGAACGGGAATAAAATCGCAGTACTTGCGCACCAATTCGCGGATGCGACTTGGATCCAGGTACTCCTCGCTATCGGGGGTTAGGTAAAGGGTGACGGTGGTGCCGATAGCAGAGCGCTGGGAATCCGAGAGGGTAAAATTGGGGCTGCCGTCACAGGACCATTTCACAGGGGTGCTGCCGGGCTGGTAGGAAAGGGTGTCGATCTCCACCCGCTGCGCCACCATAAAGGAAGAATAAAAACCTAGGCCAAAGTGGCCGATGATCACCTGGTCAGCACCCTTGTCTTTGTACTTTTGAATAAACTCTTCAGCGCTGGAAAAGGCCACTTGGTTGATATATTTTTTCACCTCTTCGGCAGTCATGCCGATGCCAGTGTCGCTTACGGAGAGAGTCTTTGCCTCTTTGTTGAGCGCAATAACAATCTCTGGTTCTGGAGGCTCCGTCACTTCGCCGGCCAGCTTGGCCATTTTCAGCTTGGCAATAGCGTCAGCAGCGTTAGAGATCAGCTCCCGCAAAAAGATCTCGCGATCCGAGTAGAGAAACTGCTTGATGATGGGAAAAATATTTTCCGTGTGGACAGTGATGGCTCCTTGCTCCAAGACGGCCATAGGTAGCTTGTCACTCGAACCAGCTTAGTTCCAATTTACCAAGAAGACCAAGCCTCAAGCCTTGCCCACTACTATGCATGACCTTCGTAGGCCCCAGTAGAGCGGCTTTGTGCTCTGCCGTTTAGGGCAGCAGGGCAATAAATCTGCACTCAAACCAGCTGGCCCTAGAGGCTCTGAGCTTGGTTCCTACTAAGGGTAAGCTGCTCCGCCCAATCTCGACCTAGGCGAATGGTGACGTCGGAGTTGAGAACTCCCGTGGACTCCACCCGCACCTCTCCTAGCCCAATGGCAGCGCGAACCTGCCTAGCCCCCTCCCGGTCCCCACTTTGGGCAAGGATCTCGGTGCGCGGCAACACCTGGGGGCTATCCTCGACGGCAAAAGCTTGGGCATAGCCCTGTCTAACCAGTTCTTGCACCATGCGGCGGGCCATCCCCGGCTTGCCGGTAGCGTTTTGCACGGCTATGCGCAGGTGTTGCGGCGGGATGGGGGTTACTTCCGCCTCTAGGCCAAAATGGGTGGCGGCCACACGGCGGATCCCGGCCAGATCCGGCAGCCAGTAGCTGGTGGCAAATTCTCCCGCCTGGCTGAAGCGGCCCGGCAACAGCACCAGATCCATGCGATCCCCGCCGTAGGTGAGAAGGAATTTGGCCAAGCTCAAGACTTCTTCCCAGGTGAGGTTGGTATCCAAGTGGGCGCGGACAACCTGCAAAACCTTTGGGATGCGCGGCCAGACGGCAGGGGAGAGCAGTTCCCGGCTGAGGGCCCGCAGCAGCTCCTGTTGCCGTTGCACCCGGCCAATATCTCCTAACCCCAGCTGGTCGTGGCGAAAGCGGGCAAAGTGGTGGGCCTGTTTGCCGTTGAGGCGGTGCCAGCCGGGTTGTAGGGTAATGAACAACTGCTGCGTACGATCCACGTAGTGCATGGGCTCCGGCACGTAGACCTCTACGCCACCCACCGCGTCAATCAGCGCTTCCAGGGCTTCGGTATTGAGGCGGACGTAGCGGTCAATCGGGATCCCGCCCAGCAACTGGCTTACCACCTGAGCTGTTAGGGCGGGGCCTCCCACCACGTTGGCGGCGTTGATCTTGGCCACGCCGAAGCCGGGCAGGCGCACGCGGGTGTCGCGGGGGATCGACAACACGGTAATCCGCCGCGCCTGGGGGTCAAAGCGGGCTAGAAGAATGGTGTCAGAGCGGGTGTTGAAGCGGTCCTGATCCCCTGTTCCCAAGAGGACGGGATCTGGCCTGTCGAGGCCCAGAATGAGGATGTGCAAGGATCGATCTAGAGCAGCGGCGCGCAGGGCATCCGGTCGAAAGGCTGCCTGTTCCTCAGCACTTAGAGAAGGGGGAAGGATCGGGCGGGGCAGTATGGCCGCCAGGAAGGCCCCAGCGGAGCCGGACAAAATAGCCGTAAAGCCCAGCAACAGCCAGAGGATCCCTTGGCAAATGGCCTGTTGTCGAGCGGCGCGAACAGGGCCGGGGCGGGGTGGGTAGTGAAAGGAAGACATTAGCTCGAGCCGGGCCTTGGGAACACGTCTAAAGGAAGTACTGTCTAGGTGGTGTTGCCAACCACGCCAGCTCAAGGCCATGTTACCCCATTCGCAACCTCTCGAGCTGTCTAGGTCTCAAGAGGGTGGAAGGGTAAGATTGCGGCAGCCGCTGGTGGAGCTGGAAAAGCCGGAGATCCACCTGTGGCTACAGGCAGTGCCCCCTCTGGAGGTGTTGCTTCCTCAGCTTGACCTGCTCTCCCTCGAGGAACGGCAGCGGGCGGGGCAATTGCAACTGGTGGGGGATCGGCGCCGTTTTCTGGCTGGCCGCTTGTTGCTGCGAACTTTGCTTAGCCACTATAGCGGCATTCCGCCTCAAGCCATCTCCCTCGACCGCACGGCTAACGGTAAGCCCTACTGGCGGGATCCACCTCTGCCGCTGCAGTTTAACCTCAGCCACTCCCACCAGTGGATCCTGGTTGGCTTGGCGCTGCACCGTCGAATTGGCGTGGACTTGGAGCGGATCCGACCCGTGCCCCGCTGGCAGCGCATTGCCCGCCGCTACTTTTCTGCTGCCGAGCAAGCTTACCTCCTAGCCTGCCCACCGCCAGAGCGAGATGCGGCTTTTTTGCAGATATGGACCCAAAAAGAGGCTCTCCTAAAAGCCATGGGTGTGGGCCTGGCTGGTGCCAAAAGGTTGGCCAGGGATCCCGGCTGGCTAACCTTGCCTCTGGGGGTTGCCGATGGCTACGTTGCAGCGGTAGCGGTGGAATGGGAGAGGGGAACAGCCGAAGAGGCGCCCCCAACCGTGCGGCTTGGTCAAGTACCCCCTGGCTAAAGTTGGGGGTTGCCTGCCCCGTTTTTCGTGAATTGCTATCTTAGGTTTCCAGGCGGAGTTTCCCTGTTGGGTATGCTGCGTGGGCTGCGCTATCTCCTGCTAGTGAGCTTTTGTCTGTGGATGTTGAGCAGCGGGATCTCCTGGCCGGCGTGGGGACGGGATCTGTCGCGGCAAACGCCCCAGGACAGGGCAGTCGAGCTGGGCACGGTTGACAACCAGTTGGTATTTGCGCCTAAGGAGCTCTTTTTTCGCAATGGCAACCTCTACCGATTGCGCTTGAGCAACCCCAGCCAATTGAAGCACTACTTCAGCGCCAAGGACTTTGCCGATGCTGTTTGGACACGCAAACTGGAAGTGGCTGGCGTGGAAATTAAAGGGCAGGTCCGAGAAATTGAGCTCAAGCCGGGCGCGTCGGTGGAGTGGCAGTTTATCCCCCTCAAATCTGGGGTCTACTCTCTGGCTTGCACCATCCCTGGTCACGCAGAAGCCGGCATGATTGGCCAGATCACCATTGGCGACTAGGCGGCTCCCTGGGCTGGCCGGTTAAAGGAGAGAAAGACGTCGCCGAGCAAATGATGAACAATCCTCTCCTGCCTAGAGTGCGACGCTGGATGCAACAGCCGCAGGCGGCATCTGCTCGCAAAGCCTAGCCCTCTCTTTCTGAGCAGCTCCCCTTCACAGCTGTCCACGGGATCTGCTGCTACAACGAGCCACAGTTGACGGTTGGCAGCCGCTCGCCGCAGACGTTTATCGCCCCTGCAGTGGAGGCGGTTGGCAAGAGGCCGGCCCCCTGCCCTACGTTTCGGTTCAGTTGCTCTCTCTGCCCACCCAGCTCTACCTGCGCCAACTACCGCCCACAGATAGCAACGGGCCAGAGGGCCCTCTGCAACCCCTTGGCGGCTTAGCCATGGCGCAGCTCCTCCTCGACTGGCAGGCCAAACAAACGCTCATCGAGGCTTGCGAGAGCCCAACTCTGCCGCGGCCTAGATCCCGCTCCCTTCGACGGGATCTTCCTAGGCAAGCTGGGCAGGTGGAGAACTGTCTAGCTCTGGGGGTTATCCCCCGATAGGATAGGGGATTAGCGCTTTGGTGGCGCGGAGCGGTGTTTCCGCGCTCCTGCTTAGGATTCTCCTCGATGTTTTTTGGATGGCCTGCTGAATGCCTCAGGGAACTCTTACTTCGTCCAACCATCCGCAAGCTTCGACAGTCCCTATTCAAATCCCGCCGCTCTCTCAGCCCACCTCTGTCCAGCTATCGCTGGTTGTTCCCACCTACAACGAGGCCTCCAGCATCTGCAGCCTGATCCGGCAGTTGTGTGCCCACCTGGACAAAATCCTACCTGGGGCCTACGAGCTGATCGTGGTGGATGACAATAGCCCCGATTACACCGCCAAAGTGGCCCAGGAACTGCAAGAGGAATTTCCCCAACTGCAGGTTATCTGCCGAGACCACGAACGGGGGCTGGCCACGGCGGTGTTGCGGGGATGGCAAGCGGCCCGCGGCGAGGTCCTGGGGGTGATGGATGGGGACTTGCAGCACCCGCCGGAGATTGTTCTCAAGCTGTGGCCTGCCATCCAAGAGGGAGTAGACCTGGTGGTGGGCAGCCGCTACGCGGAGTCGGGGGGAGTGAGCCACTGGAACCTGGGCCGGCGCCTCGTCTCCCGGGGGGCCCAGTGGATTGGGCTGATGCTACTTCCTGGGGTTTTTAGGCGGGTGTCGGATCCTCTCAGCGGGTTGTTTCTAGTCAGACGCCAGGCTATTGCCGGGATCCCGCTCAGCCCCAAAGGCTACAAGCTGCTAGTTGAGGTGCTGGCGCGGGGCCGGGTGAGGACCATTGCTGAAGTCGGCTACATCTTTCAGGAGCGCCAAAACGGCGAGAGCAAAATCCAACTGCAAACCTGCCTCCAGTATCTCCACCACCTCATTGCGCTGCGCTTTTCGCTAGGTCAAGTGGGATCCTTTTTGCGCTTCAGCATGGTTGGACTGTCCGGCACGTTTGTGGATATGACATTGCTGTATCTGTTCCACGATCCCAACAACTTAGGGTGGGATCTGGCTATCAGCAAACTTATCGCCTCTGAGGTGGCCATCCTCAATAACTTCCTCTGGAACGACCTGTGGACCTTTCGCCATGTCACTCGGCTACAGCCAGGCCTCTGGAATCGTCTGCAGCGACTGGTCAAGTTTAATGTCATTTGCTTGATTGGCCTGCTGCTCAACTCTTTGTTGTTGATCTTGCTAAGCGAGCGCCTGGGCATTCACTATTTGCTCGCTAACTTGATCGCAATTGGTATTGTTGTATTTTGGAACTTTTATCTCAACGCTAAACTGAGCTGGCGGGTGGCAGCACCAAGGTCAGATGCCCATGGCAGCCAGTCCTGATCCCAGCCTTTTCCTATGGGGAATTGGGGCGGATCCCTTCTAGGGCAATGATCTCCTGGATCACCGAGCGAACCACGGGAGCTGCTGTCGTCGATCCAAAGGCATCTTCCCCCTTTGGCTCGTCGATCACAGCCAAAATCACATACTGAGGACGAAGGGCTGGGAAATAGGCCACAAAACTGGTGATGCGCTTGCCGGGCAAGTAGCTCCCTTGCGGCCCAACTTTCTGGGCTGTGCCCGTTTTACCGCCAATCTCATACCCCTCGATCTTGGCCGACTGCCCAGTGCCAAAGTCCACCACATCCCGCATCTGGATGCGCACTGCCAGCGTGGCCTCTTCCGAGAGCACCCGCACTGGCGCTGGCCGGGAGGGGCCCCAAACCAGGGTGTCGGTATCCCTCTCCACTAGGCCGCGCACCACATGGGGCCGCACCTTTAACCCGCCGTTGGCGATGATGCAGTGCAAGGTGGCTAGCTGCAGAGGAGTGAGAGCCAATCCCTGGCCAAAGGCGACGGTGGCCCGCTCCACTGGCACGGTTACAAATTGCCGCAGGGGCTTTAGGCGGCTGGGCGGCTCGAAGGGCAGATCGACACCGCTGCGGTCGTTCAATCCCAGCCGTAGGAGGGCATGGTGGTACTGGCGGGGATCCAGCTTTTGCATCAGGTGCACCATGCCCACGTTGCTGGACAGGCGCAGAATCTCGGTAACGCTTAGCCAGCCATGGGCACCCCGCTGGCGGTAGTCGTGGTTTTGGATGGGCCAGCGGCCAATCCAGATCCGCCCTGCGTCGTAAACCCGCTCGTTGGCGGCGAAGGCCCCGGCATCGAGCCCAATGGCGATGTTGATAGGCTTGAAGGTGGATCCCGGCTCGTACAAGTCTGTAACGGCCCAGTTGCGAAAAAGGGCAGGGTCGTACTCGAAGTAGCGGTTGGGATCGTAGGTGGGCTCGCTCACCAAGGCGAGGATCTCGCCAGTGTGGGGCTGCAAAACAATCACCGTGCCCCGCAGCGCCTGAAACCGTTCCATCTGGGCTTTCAAAGCAGCGCGGGCAGCCCGCTGCAGGCGCATGTCTAAGGTCAGTTGCAGCACCGTCTCGCCGGATTGCAGCAGCCTTTCCGGCACCTCGGCAGCCAACAACTGGCCGTAGCCATCTCGGGGAATGGTAACTGGCTGAACTGTCCGCTCCAGCAGTGCCTGTTGAGAATATTCCACTCCTGCCTGGCCGCGGTGGTCTAAATCCACATAGCCCACCACCTCGGCAGCCATCTCCTTTTGGGGATAAACCCGCTGCCGCTCGCTCACCAGCTCCAGGCCGTCCAGGTACAGAGCCTGAATTTGCTCCGCCACTTCTGGCGCCAGCCAGCGCTCCAGCCGCACCGCATGGTTAGCCGACAACTGCTGGGTCAATTGCTCAACTGGCCGCCGCAGCAGAGGGGCTAGAGCCGTGGCAATCTCCTGCGGAGTGCGCTTGCCGAAAAGGCGGGGATGGGCCCAAAGGGTATAGGCAGGGCGATCTACGGCCAACAGCTCCGCCTGCTGCCGAGCTACGGAGTGGCGATCCACGATCGAACGGCGAGGGAGGAAGGGTCGGAGGTGGGCCCGCTGCTGAGCCTCGGCCCGCTGCTGTAGGGTTGGCCCTTGGTAGTGTTGCAAGTAAACCAAACGCGCCCCCGCTCCCAAGAAAGCGACGGCCAAAGCCAAGCCCACCGCCGCAAGGCGAAAGTCCAGTTGTCGGGCCGTCGGGATCCGATCCTCCCAAAGCCACGCCAGCTGCCGTTCCTTAGTTCGGTGGCGGCGCCAGCGGGCAAGTTGCCGGCTGCTCTGGCTATTCTGTAAAGGCTGCCGGCCCAAGCCAGTCCTCGACTTGTCTTCCACTGCTGCCTTTGGGTAGATACCACCGTCAGTTTGACGCCCATCTCCTCCTCTGGCCAGCGTTTTACCGGGCGGGTGTCAGGATACCAGAGCAGGGGGCTCTCGTTCGCAACAGGGGTGCGGAGCACTTTGCTACTTTTGTGGCACACTGGACAGCGTTGCCAACAAATCTTCTGACTTAACGTGGAGTAGCTGAGCTAGTGGGCCGGCAGCTACCTCTCTTCGGTAGGTATTTTGCCTAAGCTAAGGTTGGCATCAAGAGCAAGGGGCAACTCCCGTCAGCTCGACAGGAAGTGACGTCTGTGGAGACCCCCCTAGCCGGCTGGTAGGTGTAGAGTTACTACCAGCTACAGGTCGTGGAAGCAGGAAGAAGGCAGAAACGCGGCAAGCCATGCCCTGCCATAAATTTTGTTATCGTTTCGCAGGTCTTTCAGGGCGGCGGAATACCATGCTCAAAGCCTACACCTCTGCTGGCCTGCGCCTTGGGGTTGCCGCTGCCTTGCTGCTGGGGAGCCTGGCCAGTTGGCACCAGGATCGCCTCTTGGCGGTGATGGGCCTGGCCAGCGCAGCGGCGATTTCTGCCTTTACTCGCCCGGCCATCTTGGCCTACAACCGCGCTCGCGAACGGTGGCTCAACCGGGATCTGCTAGGGGCCCTGCAGCAGCTTACCCTGGCGCTGCAACGGGATCCCCGTCTAGCCAACGCCTACCTCCTGCGGGGACAGATCCGCCTCGAACTGGGTCAGCTTGCCCAGGCCCTGGAAGACTTCGACCAGGCTGCCCAGTTGATCCCCCGTCGCCCAGAACCCTGTTTCTACCGCAGCCTCATTTACCAAGCGCGAGGGGATCTGCAAGGGGCAACCGCCGAGTTGACCAAGCTAGTACGGCTGCATCCCAGCCCTACTTACCATCTCCGTCTGGCTGAGCTGTACCTGCAGCAGGGATCCCTACCTTCAGCGCTGGCTCACTTGGATGAGGCAGTTGCGCGGGATCCCACCTGGGCGCCCGCCTATACCTGCCGTGCTCAGGTGTACGGCTACCTGGGGGAGTGGGAGGCGGCTGTAGCCGACTGGTCCCAGGCCATCCGCTGGGATCCCTGCCCAGCCCATTACTACCGGCGGGGGATCGCCTACGCCTGGGCCGATCGCTACCTCGAAGCGATTGCCGACCTCAGCTGTAGCCTAGAGGCAGAGCCCGGCCAGCCCTGCGCTCTCTACCTCAGGGGCAATCTGCTCTACGAGCTGGGGGAGCTTAGGGCAGCCCTCGACGACTATGACCAGGCCTTTCGCCTAGAGGCCAACGGCATTCCCCTTGACCTTGCCGACGAGTACGGCCTCTACGCAAGGGGACTGGCCTACCGGAATATGGGAGACCTCAAGACCGCCATTGCCAGCTGGCAAGCCGCCTTGCACCTTGGCCACCAGCGCCACAACCGGGTTCTGCAAGAGCAGGTGCAGCGCGCTTTGCGCCAACTCCAGGATGAAGAGGGAGATCCTTAGCACGGCTGAGTTCAATTCGGCAAGGCTCGAGGATCCCTCCTGGCAGCTGCGGAATTGGCGTAAGATTTGTACAAGGCCATCGCCTACTTCCAGCCACTCTCCTCTGCGGTTGCCGTGAGACATACCCTTAGCGCTCTTGTGCAGGATCAGCCCGGCGTCTTAACCCGCATTGCCGGCATGTTTGCCCGCCGGGGCTTCAATATCGACAGCCTCACCGTTGGCCCTACTGAACGGCCTGGGATCTCCCGCATCACCATGGTGGTGCAGGGAGACGAGCACGATGTGGAGCAGCTAACCAAGCAGCTCTACAAGCTCATCGAGGTTCTGAAAGTAACGGATATTACCCACGTCCCCTGTGTAGAACGGGAGCTGATGCTGGTCAAGGTCAATGCCAGCATCGAAACTCGCTCTGCCATCATGGACGTGGCGCAGATGTTCCGGGCCCGCATCGTCGATGTGGCGGAAGAGTCTTTAACTTTGGAAGTCACCGGGGATCCGGGCAAAATGGCGGCCATCATCAAAATGTTGACTAGCTTTGGCATTCGCGAGATTGCCCGCACGGGTCTAGTGGCGCTCACCCGCGAGTCGGGAGTTAATACCGAATACCTAAAGCAGCATCCCAACGCTGCTATGGTCTAACAGACTTGGCCAAGCTGCCGGGAAGAGGAGATGCCTAAGGAGAGGGCCACGGCAAAAGCAGCAGGCAACCGTGGCAGGCGTTGTCTACTCAACCTCCTGGCCCTTGCCTTGTTGGGGCTCCTAGCAGGCTGTGCTCCCCGGCCACCCCAGTCTGTTGTCCAACAGGCCCTGACCTACCAGATTGCTCACCTGTCGGAGCCAGTAGCCTCGCTGGTGGGCAGTGACCGCTTGGCAGCCCATCTGGAAGTGCAGGATGTCCGCATTCGCCGGGATCGCCGGGAGACGGGGCTGCGGGTAGCAACCGGGGAAAAACTAGAGATCCACCACCTCAGCGGCACCTATACTCTAAGGGTGAAGCCACCGGGATCCCGCCGCCCCTACCGCCGCAAAGGCGATCCCTTTCAGCTCACCTTGGCCCGCCAACAAGTCCAATCGGCGGGGTCTCAAGGCCTAACTGAGCGATGGCTGTTGGCCTCTAGCTCCCCCGATGGCAAGGGGTGGGAAGTCGTCGACTTCTTGCCCCCTGGGCAAGCAGAGGCACCCTCCCCTGCGTCAGCTGCGTCTCCAGCCGGTCAAACGGCGTCGCCTGCCGCCACTCCTGCCGTGCCTCAGAGGGAGCCAAACTAGGTGCCAAGGCGGGCAAAGCGTTGCCGCCAATTCAGCATGGGCCAGAGCGGCTCCCAACGCAGCCAGCCCCGGTTCCGCCAGCCAGCTCGGGGTAACCCTGGCATGGGCAAGAGACCTTCCCACCTCTGGATTCCGACGTCCATTGCCAGAGCCCTGCCGAAAATGGCAGGGTGGAATGGGCGCGCTGCTCGGAGAAGGCCCCATGGAGTTGCTGCTGGCCGGAGATGTTGGGGGCACCAAGACCAGCCTCAGTCTGGTCAAGGCCGAGGATCCCGAGCACAGCCTCTACAGCCGTCGCTACGCCAGCCAAAATTACTCCAGCCTTACCCCCCTGGTGCAGGAGTTTCTGGCCCAAGCTCGGCAGGAGCTGGGGCGGGATCCGCAGCCGGCTGCTGCTTGTTTTGCCGTGGCCGGCCCAGTGGTGGAGGAGAAAAGCGGCGGACAAAGGGCCAAAATCACCAACCTGTCCTGGAGCTTGCACTCAAGCCAGTTGACGGCAGAACTGGGGATCCCGCGCCTGGCCTTGATCAACGACTTCAGCGCCGTAGGCTATGGCGTGCTAGCCCTGCACGATGCGGAGCTGGAGACTCTGCAAGCGGGGGAGCGGCAGCCGCGGGCACCCATTGGCGTCATAGGGGCGGGCACGGGGCTGGGGCAGGCCTACCTTACCTGGGGAGAGGGCGGCTACCAGGTCTATCCCAGCGAGGGAGGCCACGTGGATTTTCCCCCGCGCACTCCTCTGGAATGGGAGCTGCTGCAGTATTTGCAACAGCGATACGGGCGTGTCTCCACCGAGCGGGTGGTCTCCGGCCAGGGGATCGTAGCCATCTACCAGTTTTTGCGGGATAGTCGCCGGGCCCAGGGAGAGGAGCAAGGGTTAGCCCAGGTTGCTGCCTGGGAAAGAGGAGCCAGTGGGATTGATCCAGCCGCCCAAATTGCTCATGCCGCCCTCGAGGGACGGGATCCTCTAGCTATGGAGTGTTTGCGGCTGTTTGTTAGCCTCTACGGAGCGGCTGTTGGCAATTTTGCCCTGCACCTATTGCCCCGGGGTGGGCTGTTCCTTGCCGGTGGGATTGCCCCCAAGCTCTTGCCCCTGTTGCGCCAGGGGGAGTTTCTAGCGGCGTTTTTGGACAAAGGGCGAATGCGGCCGCTGTTGGAACAGCTGTCGGTGCAGGTGGTGCTTAACGAGCAGGTGGGTTTGAGGGGGGCCGCCCGCCATGCTGCCACCTTGCTGTAGTCCTCCTCTTTCGCTGCGGGGGATTAGCTCCCAGCGGCACTGACCCCCTTTTCCGAGGCCAAAAACAGCTGAGCCCGCCAAAAGCAGGCAATGGATTTGCTGTCCAAATCGAGGCCAAAACGAGCTTTCTCGGTAAGTTCAGCCGGGGAAAACTCGACAACAGTAATGTCTTCGTCTTCATCCCTTGCCGGAGGAGAGTCCAGCACTTCCAGATCCCGCGCCAGATAGGCGTACATAATCTCGCTGGAATAGCCGGGGCAGAGATAAAACTGGCCAAGTGAATCCCAGCGGTGGGCCCGCAGGCCGGTTTCTTCCTCCAGCTCGCGGCGAATGGTTTCGTCTGGATGTTCTCCCGGCTCGACCGTACCCGCTGGAAATTCATAAAGGTAGGAGGCGACGGCAAAGCGATACTGGCGAATGCAGACAAACTTGCCCTCGGCAGTCACTGGCACAGCCACCACGCCCCCGGGGTGGATGAGGTACTCCCGCTCCCCCTCTGTGCCGTTGGGAAAGCGCAGACGCTGGCTGACGAAGGTGTACTTGTGGCCCTGAAAGCGCAGGCGCTCGCGGAGGACTTGCGATGGGATTTGCATGGCCAAGATTTCCCAAGAGTAGAGCCGCTCCTAGCTTAGTGGTTTCCGGCCCTGTTGCCAGGGATCCACTGTGGGATACAGTCGGGGAAAGCAGGGATCCCACCTGGCAAGCCATGATTTACCCTCCCCTGAAAGAGTTTCTTGCCCTCACGGGTCAGGGCAACTTCATCCCGGTGTACCAGGAATGGGTGGCGGATTTGGAAACGCCTGTCTCTGCCTGGTACCGCGTCTGCGCCGGGCAGCCCTACAACTTTCTGCTGGAATCCGTGGAGGGAGGGGAACAGGTGGCCCGCTACAGCTTCCTCGGCTGCGATCCCCAGTGGGTGCTGGAGGTGCGCGGGGATCAGGCTTGGCAAATCCACCGCGATGGGCATCGGGAGCAGCATCGGGGGGATCCCTTTGCCATCTTGGCCCGCTGCCTAGAGCCCTATGAGCCGGTGCACCTGCCGGAGTTGCCCAGCAGCATTGGCGGGCTCTTTGGCTACTGGGGCTATGAGCTCATCCGCTGGATTGAGCCCAAGGTGCCCATCTATCCCCTGCAACCAGAGGACCCTCCCGACGCCATCCTGATGCAGGTGGACAGCATCCTCATCTTCGACCAGGTCAAGCGCAAGATCTGGGTGGTGGCCTTTGCCGACACGCGCCAGCAGCCGGCGGAGCAGGCCTACGCCCAAGCCTGCCAGCGGGTGGAAAAGTTGGTGCAGCAGCTCAGCGCCCCCCTGGCGCTATCCCACCTCAGCCTCAACTGGAAGCCCCACCTGCCGGATCAGATCCCCCCCAGCACTCTCAGCCGCGACGCCTACTGCCAGGCCGTGGAGCGGGCCAAAGAATACATCCGCGCCGGCGAGATCTTTCAGGTTGTGCTCTCGCAGCGCTTCACCACTCCCTTTGCCGGCGATCCCTTCCGGCTTTATCGCTCCCTGCGGCTCATTAACCCCTCTCCCTACATGGCATTTCTGCAGTTTGGCGATCTTTGCCTTGTCGGCTCCAGCCCAGAGGTGATGGTCAAGCTCAGCCGCGTTGGGGAAGAGCGCCTTGCCACCGTTCGTCCCATTGCCGGCACCCGCCCTCGCGGCGCTACCCCTGCCGAAGACCGCCAGTTGGAGCAGGAGCTGTTGGCGGATCCCAAGGAGCGGGCGGAACATGTGATGCTGGTGGACTTGGCCCGCAACGACCTGGGCCGGGTCTGCCGCCTGGGATCCGTGCAGGTGGACGACCTAATGCAGATTGAGCGCTACAGCCACGTGATGCACATTGTCAGCAACGTGGTGGGGCAGTTGGATCCCCGCTACAGCGCCTGGGATCTGCTGCGGGCCACCTTTCCTGCGGGCACGGTTACCGGCGCTCCTAAGATCCGCGCCATGCAGATTATCCACGAACTGGAAGGGTGCCGCCGCGGCCCCTACGCTGGCGCCTACGGCTACTACGACTTTGCCGGCCAACTGAACACCGCCATCACCATCCGCACCCTCCTGGTTCACCGCGGCCAGGTGAGTGTGCAGGCGGGGGCGGGCATTGTGGCCGACTCGGAGCCGGAGCGGGAGTACCAAGAATGTTTGAACAAAGCGCGGGGCATGCTCATGGCTGTAGCCAGCTTGCAGGAAAGCCAGGGTGGCTCCGGGGCGCTTTAGCGCTGCTGTTAAGCGCAAGGGCGAGAAACCCAAGCCAAGTACTCTTCCTTCACCTCCAGCCAGCCACCGCCGGGGTAGTCGGGGCTGCGGCTGCGGCGACCTGCTTTGAGGAGCCGGACCCCGGCTTCCACCTGCTCAAAGGTGGGGTGATGGGGGAGCAGCAAGGACAAGAACTGAAACAGGACTTGCCGCTGCAGCGCAAGGGGAGCAGCTCGCAAGGGATCCCGCCGCAACCCCGGCAGGGCCGGCTCATACACCTGCGGCCATAGCTGAGCGGCTTGGGCCACCACCAGTTCATGTTCTGCTTGTAACAAGATGGCGGCCCGGTTCAGAGCTTTTTCCACCTGGGGATTGAGGTGCTGCTTGAGATAGGGTATCACCTCCAGGCGGAGCCGGTTGCGTCCGTGCGCCAAATCTTGATTGCTGCGATCCGGCCAGACCGGCAGCTGGTACTGCCGGCAAAACTCCTCTGTTTCCCACCGGAAAAGGCCTAGGAGGGGCCGCACCAGCCAGGCGGAGGAGGGATCCCGCTCGTCCAAACGCCGCCGCCAATCCAGGCTAGCTAGCCCAGCTGCCCCTGTGCCCCGCAGCAGGTTCCACAAGAACGTCTCCGCGCGGTCACTGGCGGTGTGTCCCGTAACCACTGCCTCGCAATTCCAGGTGCGCGCCCATTTGTCCAGCTGTTGGTAGCGCCAAACTCGGGCCCCCGCCTCATCCCAGCGGATGGGATCGGCAGTTTCAATGGCATGAGGCAGGCCCTGCTGCTGCAGCCACTCTTGCAAGAAGCAAGCACACGTCGTTTCATCCTCCGACCAGCGGTGGTTACAGTGCAGGACAAAGATTTGCCAGTTCCAGCGCCGCTGCAGATCGCGCAGGATCTGGAGCAGACAGAAAGAATCTTGCCCGCCGGAAAAGGCCACTAGCAGCCGCTGGCCGGGGCGCAGCAGTTGCCGCTCGCGGATGGCACACTGAACGCGTAGGTGAAGAGGGGAGAGTCTGGCCACGGTGGGCGATTGCTCTTGGGAACTTGCACCTAGACTTCCTAGGCCAGAGCCCGCGTGAGATGGGAGGCCACCGTCTGCACCGCCGCAATGCTCCGCTCGTAGGCCATCCGCGTTGGCCCCAGCACGGTAACCGTCCCCAGCGGCGCCGAGCGACGGCGGTAGACTGAGGCGATAACCGTGCAGTGGCGCAGAGACTCTAGCGGATTCTCGCTGCCAATGTAGATGACCACCGGGATGGTGTGGAAGGGATCGCCAGAGGAGGGCGGGGCAGAAGGAGTAGCCTCGCTAGAGATCTGGCAATCTGGGGGGCTGGTAGTATAGAGCCCAATCATCCCCTGCAGTTGCTCGGATCCCGCCTCAATCAACTGGGCCACCGCTTGCACCCGTTGGGTCTGAGAAAACTCTGGCTGCCGCATCAGCTCTGTCATGCCTGCGCTAAACACAGGCCCCAAAGAGGGCCGCAGGTAGCGCTGGACCACTGAGCGCAGCAGTTGCTGCAGCCACTGGCTGTAGGCGCGAAACTCTTCGTCTAGCTTTAGCCAGCTCAGATCCTGCAGCTCGGCAAAAGTCTTGCCCCGCAGCTTGAGGGTGAGAAAGTTGCTCAGTAGCTGCAGCTCGTCTTCCAAATCCTCATAGCGGCTGTCGGGCCATGCCGGTGGGCTGACCAGGGCTGAATGGGCTTGGTAGGAATCGGTAACCACCACTACCATCACCCGTCCCGGCCCTACCGACAGCAGCTGCACGTGGTGAATGGCTACAAGGGGCCCCTGAGGTGGGGTGATGAGGGCAATGCAGCCGCTCACGTGGGCCAGAAGCTGCGCCACCCTCTGGAGGAAACTGTCGAGGTCGTCTCCCAGCTCGCGACTAACCTGATCCAACAGCCGCTGCAGCGCAGGGTGGGGCTCTGGCTGGGGAGCGTCGTCGGGGATCCCCTCCATGCCGACGGAGGTCAACAAATCGTTGACATAAACCCGATAGCCAAAGTCGGAAGGGATCCGACCGGCAGAGGTGTGGGGCTGGAACAGCAACCCCGCCTGCTCAAGAGTGGCTAAGTCGTTGCGAATGGTGGCTGTGCTTACCCCAAAGTTATACGACTGAGCCAAAGTCTTGGAACCGACAGGTTCAGCCGTTGCAATGTAGCTGCGCACTGTCGCCCAGAGAATCTTCCGCTGGCGGGGAGTCAGTTCAAGTTTCATGGCCGCTCAAAAGAATCTAGTTAACCCGTATCTCAAAGCAGACTGCCAAGCAACCGGTAGATTCCTGTTGAGGACTGAGATACCAATCTAAATGAACCTTTAGTCTACCTAACGCTTCGTATTGATGAATTGATAATTTTTGACTTTTTGACAATTTAATTAACCTCGCTGGGGTGGACTGCCTGGCAAGGAAAGCTGCAAAATACCGACAGAGGCGTTGGGTTCGCCCTAAGCTTTCCCCAGAGCTGCTACTTCTGGGGCAACAGGGCTTACCTTTATCCCCTTTGTAACCTTTTGTTCTGAGGTTGCTCCAGGAGCTGAGAGTTCGCCTAGCTGCTCTGAGGGTAGCCGTTTTGGGGGGCAGGGGAAGATTCCGTTGATAAGCAAAGGCCTGGGAGTATCGAGCTCCGCTAGAGGCTTGGGGGATCCCCCTGCTCCTTGCTAGCGCAACTGGGCCACGGTTACGCCGCTTCCTCCCTCCTGGGGAGCCGCCGCGGCAAAACTCTGAACGCGCGGGTGATTTTGGAGATAGGCCCGGATACCCGCCCTGAGGCGACCCGTGCCGTGGCCGTGGATGATCCAAACGGGACCAGGAGGTGCCTGGGCCAAGTGCGCTTCGAGAATAGCCTCGGCCTCAGCCACGGTTTTCCCCCTTAGATCAAGGGTGTTGTGGCTGGTGCGCAGGTTAAGGGGGGCGGTGGCTGGTGGCGGGGGAGGTGGAGCCTTGGGGCGTTGGCGCTGCTTAGCCTGGTGTTCATCGAGGGGATCCAACTGGGCCCTTGGCACGGTGAACTTGAGGAGGCCGCTGCGCACCACATACACCTCTCCTTCGACGGCAATGACCTCTCCCGTTTGTCCCAGCCCCCGCAGCCGCACCCGGTCCCCCACCTCCGGCACAAACTCCGTGTCCACAGGTTGAGGCGCCGGCAAGTAGCGCTTGCGGATTTGCTCGAGATGGGCGGCTACCTGTTGAGGAGCGTCCCCCTGTTGCAGCTTGCGAATGGCAGCAGCCACTTCTCGGCGGGCAGTAGCTAGCAGAGTTTCCAGCCCCTGGCGCTGCTGGTATTCCAGTTGGGCCTCCCGCTCGGCCAGCCGCCGGCTGCGCTCTTGCATTTGGCGGTAGAGGGTCTCTAGCTCTTGGTGCAGGGATCCCACCTGGGCTGCCCGCTCTTCCAATTGAGCCCGCTGCGCTTCCAACCCAGCGATGACCTTATCCACTTGGCTTTCTCCCTGCAGACGCCGCTGGGCCCGCCGCAGGATCTCCGGATCCAACTGCAGCCGCTGGGCAATGGTCAAGGCGTTGGAGCGGCCCGGGATCCCCCACAACAGGCGATAGGTAGGAGCCAGGGTGGCCTCGTCAAACTCCACCGAGGCATTTTCAAAGCCGGGGTGCTGGTACTTGAGGGCCTTCAGCTCGCCGTAGTGGGTGGTGGCCAGAGTCAGCAGGGCCTTTTCCGAGAGATACTCCAATAGCCCAGCCGCTAGGGCAGCGCCTTCGGTGGGATCCGTGCCCGCCCCCACCTCGTCCAGCAGAACAAGGGCCGGCGCTGGACTGGATTGCAGAGCTTGCACAATGCGGCTAATCCGATGGATGTGGCCCGAGAAAGTGGAGAGGTTTTGCTCCAGCGATTGCTCGTCACCGATGTCGGCATAGACCCCGTCAAACCAAGGCAGTTGGGGCGGATCTTGAGCTGGCAGGAAGATCCCTGCTTTGGCCATCAGCACCAACAGGCCCAGCGTCTTCAAGGCAACGGTTTTGCCACCGGTGTTAGGGCCAGTGATGACCACAGCACGAATAGACTCGGGGAGGGTGAAATCGATGGGCACCACGTCTAGGCCCTTGCCCTCTTGACGGGCCTGCCACCACAGCAAAGGGTGTCTAACCCGGCGCAGGCGCAATCCACCGGCAACAAACTGCGGACGGTTGCCCTCCAACCAAAGGCTATAGCGGGCGCGAGCCAGGGCTACCTCCAGCCTCACCATCACCGCTTGCAGGTGCTCCAAGTCGGCAGCCACGGCTCCCACCTGGGCCGAGAGCGCCGCCAAGATTCGCTCCTCCTCCGCCCGGAGGCGAGCCTCGGTTTCTCGCAAGCGGTTGCCCAGCTCCACCACCGCATAAGGCTCTACATAGAGGGTAGCCCCACTGGCAGAGCTGTCGTGGACAAGGCCGCGGATGAGATCCCGGTGGGTGGCCTTCACCATCAGCACAAAACGTCCCTGCCGCTGGCCAATCAGGGTATCCTGCAGCGCCTGTGGGCACTGGCTCATCACCTCTTGCAGGCGTTCCTGGATCTGGCTGCGAAAAAGGCGGTGCTGACGGCGCAGGTCGGCAAGGGCTGGGCTGGCGCTATCTCTCACCTCGCCGTGCTCGTCCAGACAGCGGAAGATCTCCTGCTCCAGCTCAGGGTAGGTGCGCAGGCTGCTCACCCACTCTTGCAGGCGGGGTAGGTGCTCCTGCTCATCGATGAGGCGACGAAGGCGGCGAGCAGTTCCCAGGGTTGTGGCAATCTGGATCAGCTCTTCCCCGCTCAGGACACCCCCTCGTTCGACCCGTTCCAGGGCCGGCAGCAAGTTGTGGATCCCCTCCAGGGAAACCCCTCCCGGCTGGCTGCGATCCAGCTGTATAGCTTCCTCGGTCTGGTCAAGGTAGGCCTCGCTCTCCTCGCGGCTACGCCAGGGATCCAGCTCCAGACAGGCGCGACGGCCCAGAGGTGTAGCCGCAAAAGTGGCTAGCTGCTGACAGAGGCGGGGCCACTCCAACAGTTCCAAGGTTTCCTGGCGGAGGGAAGAGTCGGGGCAAGAAGAGACCGAAGGGATAGCCGTAGGCATTACCTAGCGATTTGAAGAATACCGAAGACGCAGTCGCTCCATCTCGCGTAAAAATTGCCGCTGGTAGTTGAGAAAAGCGGTGTGCCACTCGCGGAAGCGCCGCTCGCCATCGCGCACCAACATCTGTCGGTAGTGCTCGGAGTTGAGGCAGGGCCGGGCTGAGTCCATGGGGTTCAAAGAACGCTCTGCTCCTATTGTGGCAGGCTCCGGGGTACCTCTTGGAGCTTCCAACCGGAGAGGTTCTACCCCTGCAGGAAGAGGCCTTGCCATACTGAAAAGCGAGGCTTCCTGGCCAATGCTCAACCCACAGTCTGAGATTCCGTGCGCAAACGAGTAACGTTGATCTTCCCGCGGCACTTGGTGAACGTGCCTGTTACCTACCGCCTGGCCAAAGACTTCGACGTGGCGGCCAACATCCTGCGCGCTAGGGTCAGTCCCAATGAAGTGGGCACCCTCGTGGTGGAGCTCTCCGGAGATATCGACCAAGTGGAAGCAGGGCTGGAGTGGGTGCAGTCGCTGGGGATCGAGGTGGCTGACCAGACCAAGGAAATTCAGATTGACCCGGATTTGTGTGTAGACTGCGGCTTGTGCACGGGAGTCTGCCCTACCGAAGCCCTGAAGATTTCAGCTCCTGACTGGAAGCTAGAGTTCCGGCGCAACCGCTGCGTCATGTGCGAACAGTGCATTCCCACCTGTCCGGTTGGGGCCATTAGCGCCAGCCTGTAGGCAGCCTTGAGCTGGCGACCTCTCCCAAGAGTAGAATGGGCAGTACTAGGTTCTGGGGCAAGCTCACCATGGCTTCTACCACCTGGCTAGTTTGGGCAACTTATGGTGCTCTAGCAGCTCTTTACCTGCTGGTGCTGCCGTTTTTGTCTTTGGTGTACGTGGACAAGCGCTGGAACTGCAGCGGCGCCTGGGAAAAGGTGTTGATGTTTTTCCTGGTCTTGTTTTTCTTCCCCGGCATGGTGTTGGTAGCCCCCTTCATGACGTTTCGGCCTAAGCCGCGTTCCCTCTAGAGCCCTCGAGCTATGCGCAGACGAGATATCCTCAGCATTGGCCTGGCCCTGCTGCTGGGGGGAGGCGTTCTTTACGGTCTGTTGCTTTGGGCCGGCCTAGACACGGGAACGGCACAGCAGGTGTCGAGTGCGGCGTTTATGCTGGGGTGCCTGGGCTGGACGGTGAGTTACCTGAGGCGGGTTCTAAGCGGCGAGATGACTCTGAAGGCCCAGTGGGCCAGTTTCGAAAGGCAGCAAATTGAAGAGAAACTCCGCTCTTTCTCGCTGGAGGAGTGGCAGGCCCTGCAGGCCGAACTGGAATCCGAAACCGAAGGGGAAGTTAGCTGGCCTGGGCCGGACAGGCGCTAGAGCTGCTTTCGCAAGGTAGAAGAGGGGCACGGCGCCTGTATACCCAGCTACTACTTTCTCCCTTTGGCAAGGCTATTCTGCACTGCAAGCAGGGCTAGGAAAGCAAGCTAAGTGGTACAGGTTTTGACTTCCCATTTTGCTTACGTATTCCCCCTTGCCGTGACTAAGACCGTCCTGGTAGCTCAGGGCCAGCCCTTCCAAGCGCAGCTCTGGAAGTTGGCGCTGGAGTCTCAGCAGCATAGGGTGGTGCTCATTTCGCCGCGGCCAGATCTGGCGGAAGTGGCAGCAACGCAATGCCAGCCCCTAGACTTGATGGTAGTGGATATAACAACGGGACTCTTTAACCCCTACGCCTTCTGCCGAGAGTGCCGGAGCAGGCTCCCGGCTGTCCCTGTGATCCTCACCCACCATCCTCGGCGCCCCATCGAACCTGCTGAGCGACGTTGGGCCATCTCCCAGGGAGCAGCAGAGATGATCCCAGGCTTGGCAGAGGCGGACGACATCCTCCCTCCCCTTGAGCAAGTGTACAAAGCCGCCGGCTGGCCTCTTCCCATCGATGTGCAAGCCCTCTATACCGCTCTCGAGCAGGCAGGTCTGGGGAGTGGCAAGCCCGTTTCTTCTCTGCCTGAGGCAGCAGAAGAACACCAGGAGCAAAAGGCTGAGACCCAGCCGGCAAAGTACCGGTTGATGTATCGGGGCCGCCCCGTCGAGTAGTTGCCAGCGCTCCGCCCTGCTAACGCAAAGCGGGGGACTACCTCGGGCAAGGTTGGAGATCAGGGCAGCACCAGGGCCAGAGTCGTGCCTTGGGATCCCGTCTCCACCAGCCGCAGGTCTCCTCCGTGAGCCTCCAGGATGCGCTTGGCAATGTAGAGTCCCAGACCTCCCAAGCCAGTTGGATAGTGCTGACCGGCAATGGAAATGGTCTGGGCAATGTAGGGCTGGGCCAGATCTTCTAGGGGAGCTGGCAGGCCGGGTCCGTCATCTCGCACCTGGATCTGGCGGGGGCCAACGGTCAGCACCACCGCGCGGCGGGCATAGCGCAGGGCATTGTCCACCAGATTCACCAGCGCCCGCTCCAGCTCGGCCTCATCGGCGTTGCCCCAGCCTTCTCCCTCCACGCCCAGGTCAATCCCCCGCTCTCGCGCCAGGGATCCCATGCGGTTGGCTACCCGCCGAGCCAGGGATCCGAGATCGCAGGGCCGGGGATGCAGGGCAATCTCCCCCCGCTCCAGGCGGTAGACCTCCACCATTTTTTGCACCAGCGCCAGGTTGCGTTGGTTTTCCTCCAGCATGCGATCCAGCAGGGCTAGCCGCTCCTGACGACTCAAGGGCAGCTCCTGCTTGAGGGCGCCTAGCAGATGCCCAAAGGCGATGAGAGGAGTCTTTAGATCGTGCACCAGAGTGGCAGTGAAGGCCTCCCGCTGTCTTTGATTGCTTTGAATCTGGCGCAGCAGGTGGGCAAGGGCTTGCCGCAGGATCAAAACCTCTTGAGGATCCCCTGGGCGGAGCAGCAAAGTCCAGCGGTCTGGCTGGTTAATCAAGGTTTCTAGGTGAGCTAGCTCGCGGGCCAGCAAGGTCAGGGGCCGCAAGAGCATGGAAGACAAGGCATAGCCCGCCAGCGCCGATAGCACCGCCAGCAAAGGGATCCACAGCAGCAGCAGGGCGGATCCCTCACTGCTGAGCTGCCTATCGGCCAGGATCCACGGCACCGACAGGATGAAAACCAGGTTGGGGACAAAGGAAAGGCTGGCAATGACCAGCGCCACCTGAGTGCGCAGGTTGTGGGGAAAGCGACGTCGCCAGAAGTATCTCAAGGGAGAAGGGGAGAGAGGTTTGCCTTGAATTAGGCCAGAGACGAGCAAACCGGTCAAGAGGGCTGGCAAAAGACATCCCCAAACTCCGGGAAAGCTTTCCAGGTCTCCTCAAGTTGCGCCAAGAGCTGTCTGGCTAGGCAGGCTTTTTGACCAAGCAGGGCAAGAGGACCAAAAACACCCCCGGGGTTCAAAGGCTAGAGCTTTCAGAGGTCATGAAAAAACCTCTGGGTGTCTGTCCGTGTTTCGACCCCAGAGGCTTCTTCTCTTCACTCCTCACCGCCTTCGAGCGTACCCGCCCTCTGAAGGATTGTCAAGCATTTTCCCGCTGGGGTTGGCGAGTGGGAAACCGCACCAAGGTGGCGCTGCCGGAGAGGATCATCTGCTGAGGCTGGAGGCACACCCGATCTACCTGCAGCTTGCTCCCTTGCAAGGCCAGTCGGTCCAAATCCAGGAGCGCATTCAGGTGGTCGACCAAAGCCCGGCTTAGGAGGCGCTCCTCTTCTGTATCGCCCTCAAAGAACGGATCGGCCAAGCAGATGCGGCGGCGCTCTATCACCTCAACGCGCGCGGAGAAGCCCACCCGAAAAACCCTGCTTTCTCCTTGCTGCACCTTGGCCCGCACTTGCAACCGCTGCTCGGGGGTGATGCGCACTTCTACCTGGTGAAACGACAGGGGCTGGCCTTCCTGCCCCGCCTGGGCCAGCTTGTTCAGCACAAGAGGGGTGTTGAAGGATTGCGCCAGATCCGCCTCGCTCAGCACCACCCGCATCCTAGCCTGCACCGGCTGGCGCAGTCTAATCCGCCCTTGCCAGACTTGGCTGAAATCGATGGCCACGGCATTGCAAAATAGCTCCAGAAGCGAAAGCCGCAGGCCGTTGTACATCTGCAAGTTCTGGCCCACCAGCTCGAAGCTGTCGATGCACCCTTGCAGCAATTTGGCCATCGGCTCTGCTCGCACCCGTGCCTCCAGCCGCCCGGCTTGCTTAAAAAGGGCACGAATGGCAGCGCTCACCCCTCGGCTGACCCAGTCAGTGAGCATGGAATGGGGCAGAGAGAGCTCTGGCAGGAGTCCTGTGGCCATAGGGCAAGGTGAGGAGCGCCTACAGGGATCATAGCCAAGCCATTAAGAAAAGTTACAAGCGCGGCTTCCCTAGGGAGAGCTACGTTCCTCTCGAAGGGCCGAGCGGGCTACGGCTGCAATCCTCTGGTCAGTGGCCCGGGGGAGGTGGAAGTAGCGTCCGCCCGCCAGTTCCGCCAGCTCAGCGCCAAAGCCAGTTGCAGCGAAGCGGCTTTGCGAGTCGATTAAGAGCAACTTTAGCCCCAAGGCGCGGATGCGCAGGGCAATCTCTCGCAACTCTTGTTTGATGTCAACAGGCTCGCCCTCCCTCCGTCCCAGCGAGCGGCTGAGGGGGATGTTGGCCCGGCCATCGGTAAGGGCCACCAGCAGCACCTCTCCCACGTCGCCGCTGGCGCGGGCGTTCACCCCCAAGCGCACCGCCTGGGTGAGGGCATGGGCCAGGGGGGATCCCCCGCCACAGGGTAGGGATTCCAGGCGACGGCGGGCCAGCTCAATGGAGCGGGTGGGGGGCAGCAGCACTTCGGCGGTTTCCCCACGGAAGGCGATGAGGGCGACCTTGTCCCGGTTTTGGTAGGCCTCGGTCAGCAGGCGCAGGGCAGCGCCTTTGGCCGCCTGCATGCGGTTGAGGGCCATGGAGCCAGAGGCGTCCACCACGAAGATTACAAGGGCCCCGGCCTTGCGCACCAGTTTCTTGGCGCGGATGTCGCCAGGTTCCACAATAACGCTCCGCCCTGGCTGCCGCTGGCGGCGGCTTTTTTGGTGGGGAGCAGCAGCCCGCAGGGTGGCGTCGACGGCAATGCGGGGGTTGGCTCCCCGGGGCAGGATGGGCTTGACGTAGCGGCCCCGGTCGGTGCTGAACACCAGGCTGCGGGAGCCCGTTTTCCCCTGTTGGGTGAGGGACTGGGCAAAGGCCAAGAGGCGTGGGTCGAGGGCCACCTGCTCGGGGTCGAAGAAAAACTCCTGCGGCAGGCTGGGGCTTTGCGGCTGGGGATCCGTCTCCTCTGGGTCGCTGTTATCGGAGGAGCTGGGTGGGGGATCCGGCTGTTGGGATTGGGGTGGAGGGGGTGGCGGGTCGGGGTTATAGCGGGCCCGGGGCAGCAGCACCAGTTGCACGGCCTGTTGCAAATCCTCAGCCACCAGGCGATCCCGCCCCTCCAGAGCCGCCAGGGCGCGGGCAGCCCGCAGGGCAAACTGCTCCCCTCGATGCCCTTGGACGTTGCCGCGGATGGCCTCTTGCACCAGGTAGTGGATCTGTTCCCGCTGCGGCTTGACCTGGGGCAGCCACTCCTGCGCCAGGAGGATGCGGGTGCGGATCTCTTCCAGTTCTGGCTGGTGCTTGGCTAAGAAAGGCTCGGGGGCATCGACAAACTGCGTTACCCGCTGGACAATCTCCTCGCGCTCTTCCAGGCTCAGCTCCTGCCCCACCGGCACCACCAGCGCCAGGCGATCTAGCAGGTGGGGGCGCAGGGATCCCTCTTCGGGGTTGTAGGTGGCCACCAAAAGAGGCCGGCAGGGGTGCTGCAGGCTCAGCCCTTCCCGCTCCAGGCGGTTTACCCCGTCCCCCACCACCGCCAGCAGCAGGTTGACAATGGCCTCATCTAAGAGGTGGATGTCGTCTACGTAGAGCACGCCCCGGTGGGCGGCAGCCAAGAGCCCCGGCTGAAAAACCGTTTCCCCCTGCCTTACCGAGGCCTCCACATCTACCGATCCCAGCAGCCGATCCTCCGTCACCCCCAAAGGCACCTGGACAAAGGGAGGAGCTATCACCTGGGTAGGGGGCGTCGTTCCCTGGGGGTAGCGGGTCTTGGCCCAGTCCGACCACGTCTCGGGCCGTGCCGGATCGTCGTTGCAGTAGGAGCCGGCAATGACCTCAATGGGGGGTAGGAGGGCGTGAATGCCTCGGGCCAAGACGGACTTAGCTGTGCCGCGCGGCCCCACCAGCACCACTCCTCCCAAGCTGGGATCCACCGCCGCTAACAACAGAGCCAGCTTGGCGGTTTGCTGGCCGACTACGGCAGTGAGAGGGAAAGTGCGGGGAGGGGCTAGGGTTGCGGATCCTGGGGTTGAGAAGTAGGACGTGGCCATTGGCAACGGAGAACAGGGGGTGCAATACACCCAAGTCTATCGCTTGGAGGAGTTCCCCAAGGCATGGCCGACCGGCTGCCACTAGCCTCTTCCTCGAACGAGATTTCAGCCAGTAGCAATCATCACATGCTTGGTCGCTTGATACTCTCGCACGGCCTCTGCCGAGAGATCCTTGCCAAAGCCCGACTGCTTGAAGCCGCCGTGGGGAGCCTCTGAGGCTATGGGCAGGTGGTCGTTAATCCAGACGGTGCCCACCTCCAGCTCGGCGGCTAGTTTCAGGGCTCGTCCGATGTCCTGAGTCCACACAGAAGCCGCCAGCCCGTATAGGACGTCATTGCCCAGGCGTAGCGCTTCCTCGTCCTCGCGGAACGAGCTGAGGGTGAGGACTGGCCCAAAAACCTCGCTCTGCACAATCTCCGCTTTTTGATCGACATGGGTAATCACCGTGGGTTCGTAGAAGTATCCCCGATCCAGGAGGGAAGGGATCCGCCCGCCGGTCAGCACCTTAGCTCCCTCGGCTTTGGCCCGCTCCACGAATCCCATCACCCGCTCCCGCTGGGCTGCCGAGATCAAGGGTCCCATCTCCACTCCTGGCTCAAAGGGGGATCCCAGCTTGACGTTGCGCATGGCCTCGACAATGGCCTCTTGAAGCTGCGCCAGCTTGCTCTCGTGCACATAGACGCGGGTGGCTGCTGTGCAGTCCTGGCCGCTGTTGAAGGTGGCGGCAAAAGCAGCCTTGGCGGCCACTGTTTCCACGTCGGCATCCTCGAAAACCAAAAACGGGGCCTTGCCCCCCAGTTCCAGATGCACCCGCTTGAGGGTGTGGGCAGCCGTGCGCATCACCTGCTTGCCGGTGGCGGTGGAGCCAGTAAAGCTGACCATGCGCACCAAGGGATGCTCCACCAAGGCCTGACCCGTGGCATTGCCCCCAGTAACGATGTTAACCACGCCTGGCGGGATCCCGGCCTCGGCAATCAGTTCCGCCAGCTTCAGGGTGGTCAAGGGAGTAACAGGGGCGGGCTTGAGCACCACCGTACAGCCAGCTGCCAGCGCAGGGCCAAGTTTCCAGATGGCCATCAGCAGCGGGTAGTTCCAGGGGGTAATTTGCGCGCACACGCCCACCGGCTCTTTGCGAAAGAGCGAGGTGTAGCCCTTGGCATAGTCCCCGGCGCTGAGGCCATGGGCGTCGCGGGCGGCAGTGGCAAAGAAACGCAAGTTATCTACCGCAAAGGGCAGATCCGCCCCCAAACTGACGGCCTCGTAGGGCTTGCCAGTGTTTTCCGACTCCAGACGCGCCAGTTCGGCGGCGTGAGCTTCGAGGAGATCGGCCAGTTTCCAGAGGGCCAGGGATCGCTCGCTAGGGGTGAGTTTGGACCAGCGGCCATCGGAGAAAGCGGTGTGGGCAGCCTGCACGGCCCGATCCACATCAGCAGGGCTGGCGTCCACCACTTCTGCCAATTTCTCGCCAGTGGCCGGGTTTTCGATGACCATTAGGTCTCCCCCTTGGCTGTCGACCCATTGGCCATTGATCCAGAGTTTATGGGCCATGGCCGCTTCTCAACTGCTTGCTAGAAACACTTTTTCCCATTGTGCCCAATCTTGCCCAGCTTGGGAGGCGTTGCCTCCCTCTCTGCTATCTCCTCTGAATAAGGCCAGAAGGGGGTAGACAACAGCAGGCAGAAAGACTCACAATACTCAAGCAAGCTACCCAACACTCCTAGTCCCATGCTGCTGGGCTTTAAAACCCAGTTGGCCCTCAACAACAAGCAGCGAACCCTGGCAGCCCGGCATGCTGGGGTGGCTCGCCACGCCTACAACTGGGGCTTGGCTATCTGCAAGCAAGCTGTTGAGGCCAAGCAAAAACTGCCTACAGCTAAAGTGCTCCGCACCGCTGCCGCGAACGACCTACATAAGCGCTTAGTGGCAGAGGTCAAGAAAGCCAACCCTTGGTACTACGAGGCTTCTAAGTGTGCCCCACAGCAGGCCCTCCGCAACTTGGAGCAGGCCCTCAAACGCTGGCGGAGCGGGCAGGGTAGGTTTCCCCGCTTCAAGCGTAAGGGGGTACGGGAAAGCTTTTATCTCGAAGGCAATATCCGTATTTCCGGTAACTGCATCAAGGTGCCCATTTTTGGCTGGTTGCGCTGTGCGGAAATTCTCCCCACTGCCACCCCCAAGAACGTTGTAATCAGCCTGCGGGCCGGGCGGTGGTACATTTCCTTCAAGTACGAGGCCCCACTTCTGCAGGTGGAGAAGACTGGAGAGGTGGTGGGAGTGGACTTGGGCGTGAACCGCTTGGCCACCTGCTCCAGCGGGGAAATGTTTGCACTCCGCGCCGCTAGCGCGAACGACAACCCCAAGCCTTACCGCAAAGCCCAGAAGCGCTTGGTGAGGCTGCAACGGCGGGTGAGCCGTAAACAGAAGGGCTCTGCCAACCGCAAGAAGGCGGTAATGCAGCTTGCTAGGGCCCACAAGCGGGTAGCGGATATCCGCCTGGACAACTTGCACAAGTTGACCAGCTATCTCGCCAAGAAGTACCGGGTGGTGGTGATTGAGGACTTGCAGGTGCAGAACCTGCTTAAAAACCGCAGCTTAGCAAGCAGTATTGCCGAGTGTGGGCTTTATGAGTTCAGGCGACAGCTAGAGTACAAGGCCCAGCTCTATGGCTGTCAGTTGGTGGTGGTGGATAAGTTTTATCCATCCAGCCAACTGTGTTCTCGCTGTGGGCACCGACAGAAGATGCTCCTTCACCAGCGGGTGTTTCGGTGTGAAAGGTGTGGTCTGGAGCTAGACCGCGACCTGAACGCTGCCCTCAACCTGGTCCAGTGGTATCTGGCTACCTGCAGCTCGCGGGGAAGTGACGCCTGTGGAGATCCCTCTGGCGGGGTGGTAGGGGTGAACTCTGCCACTAGTCATGGGTCGCGGAAGCAGGAAGAAAGCAGAGACGCGACAAACACTGCCCTATCGCAAATAGGAGTGTTTGTGAGCGTTTCGTAGGTCTTTCAGAGCGGCTTTCTGCACAGGCAAGGTTGGCCCATGTCTCCTGTGCTGTGGCAAGCCATTGGGTACGCCTGCGGGATCTCGGTGGGGATCCTGGGACTGGTTGCCCTTGTCAACTTTCTCTGGCAGCGCCTAGAGCAGCAGGCCAAAGAAGCCACAGCCCAGCCAGCCGAGCCGCCAGCAGCTCCAGAACCCCGCAGCACCTCGGAGGAGGGATCCCTGTCGACATGAGTAACACCGTTCGCGTTCACGTCTGGATCAGTGGGCAAGTGCAGGGAGTGGGGTTTCGGGCTTACACGGAGGCCATGGCTCGCAAGGCCGGTGTTGGCGGCTGGGTGCGCAATTTGCGGGATGGCCGGGTGGAGGCGGTTTTCGAGGGATCCCCGGCGGCGGTGGAGGCAATGCTGCGCTGGTGCCAGCAGGGCAGCCCTGGCTCAGTTGTAGAGGCCATCGAGCAACGGCCCGAGCTGCCGGAAGGCCTATCTACCTTTGAGATCCGCCCCACCGTCTAATCCCAGCAGCTGGCGAGATCCCACTAGAATGGGGAAACCCACTTTTCTCGTTTGGCCATGACGGTTGCCGCTCCTGCCAAAGTGCAATATGAGGCGGTGATCGGGCTGGAGGTGCACTGCCAGCTCAGCACTCGCTCCAAGATCTTCTCCAGCAGCGCGACGGCCTTCGGCGCTCCCCCGAACACCCAAATCGACCCTGTCTGCATGGGCCTGCCTGGCACCCTGCCGGTGCTCAACGAAAAGGTACTCGAGTATGCCGTCAAGGCTGCTTTGGCTTTGAATTGCACCATTGCCCCCTACAGCAAGTTTGACCGCAAGCAGTACTTCTACCCCGACTTGCCCAAGAACTACCAAATCTCTCAGTACGACCTACCCCTTGCTACCCACGGCTGGGTCGAGATCCAGCTCAGCGACGGCCGCACCAAGCGCATTGGCATCACCCGCTTGCACATCGAAGAAGATGCGGGCAAATTGGTGCATGCCGGCAGCGATCGCCTGGCGGGATCCAGCTATTCCCTAGTGGATTTCAACCGGGCGGGGGTTCCCCTCATCGAGATCGTCAGCGAGCCAGACATCCGCAGTGGCGAGGAAGCAGCGGAATACGTACAGGAGCTGCGCCGCATCCTGCGCTATGCCGGCCTGTGCGATGGCAACCTGCAGGAGGGATCCCTGCGCTGCGACGTCAACATCTCGGTGCGCCCCCTGGGAAGTCAAACCTTTGGCACGAAGGTGGAAATTAAAAACATGAACTCCTTCAACGCCATCCAGCGGGCCATTGAGTACGAGTTCAACCGCCAAGTTAAGGCTTTGGAAGCGGGCGAGCCCATCGTCCAGGAGACCCGCCTCTGGGAGGAAAACAGCCAGCGCACCATCAGCATGCGCAGGAAGGAGGGATCCAGCGACTACCGCTACTTCCCCGAGCCGGATCTGCCGCCCATTCGCATTACCGAAGCGCAAAAAGCCCGCTGGCAAGCTGAGCTGCCGGAACTCCCCGCCCTGAAGCGGCGCCGCTACCAAGAAGTCTACGGCCTCTCGGTATACGACTCCCGCTACCTCACCGATGAGCGCACCACTGCCGAGTACTTTGAGGCCGTGGTTGCGGCTGGCGCTAGCCCGAAGGCGGCCGCCAACTGGATGATGAGCGATATCGCCAGCTACCTCAACACCCACAAGCTGGACTACCCCGACATTGCCCTCAAGCCGGAAACCCTAGCTGAGCTCATTGGCCTCATTGAGCAGGGGGTCATTTCCAGCAAAATTGCTAAGGAAATCCTGCCAGAGCTGCTGGAAAAAGGCGGATCAGCCCGGGCCCTAGTGGAGGCTAAGGGCCTAACCCAAATCTCCGACAGCCGCCTACTGGAGCAGCTCGTTGCCGAGGTGCTGGCGGAAAACCCCGAGCAACTGCAGCAGTATCGGGGAGGCAAAACCAAGCTCTTTGGCTACTTTGTTGGGCAGTTGATGAAAAAAACCCAAGGACGGGCCGATCCTAAGCTGGCCAACGAGCTGCTCAAGCGGCATCTAGACGGCTAATTCCAGGCTGCAGTGAGGGAATAGCCCAACTCCTGCAGCATGCGCCGCAAGAGAGGAAGGCTTAGCCCAATTACGTTGCCTGGGCACCCTTCAATCCGCTCTACGAACAGGCTGCCACGGCCATCGATGGCAAAACAGCCGGCACAGTTCAGGGGCTCGCCGGTGGCTACGTAGGTGCGGATCTCCTCGTCGCTGGGCTTGGCAAAAAACACCCGCGTTACGGCGTAGTGGACGAGGCGGCGGTTTTGCTTCAGGTCAATCAAGGCATGGCCGGTGTAAAGTTCTCCCACCTCGCCCCGCATTTGGCGTAGACGCCGCTCTGCCTCCAGGGCATTGGCCGGCTTACCCAGGATCTCCCCATTGAGGTAGAGGACGGAGTCCGCTCCGATAACCAAGACAGGTTCCCGCTGCTGGGCTGCCACCACTTCCGCTTTTGCCAAAGCCAACTTCTGGACGAGCTCCACCGGATCTGAGCTCTTGATTTGGCTTTCGTCAAAGTAGCTGGGTTGAACGCGAAAAGGAATCCGGGCAGCTTCCAGCAGTTGGCGGCGGGCAGGAGATTGCGAAGCCAGGACGATGGGCGGCAACATCGATTCAAAACTCAAGCCTAGAGTTTGCAGGATCAAAGTTCGCTCTACTACTAGTTTCCCTTAGCCTAGGCAAGGTAGGCCCGCTAGGCGTTGACAGGAAGCAACTGGATCCAGCTCTCCTAGTCTCCCAGCCCCTCCTCAAGCCGAGCTTGTCCCTGCTTCCTCCGCAGGTGCGCCTTGGCCTAAAGCTGCTGATGGTGCTGAGGATCTCGAGGGTCGTGGCCCTCCTCCCTTTGCAGGTGGGAGAGCTAAAACCGGCACTGCAGGAGGCCTGCCCAGGCTGTGGCCTCTCCCAGCACGATGGGGATGCCCAGTTTTGTAAGCGCTGGGGCACGGCGCTCTCCTCTCAGGCCGCTGGCCCATCTCCCCGTTGGGGGCAAAGCCAGGATAGGCTAGGACGGGATCCAGAGAACCTGCAATGTTAGCCATCCCTGGCAAGGTCAATGCAAAGGCAGGAGTGGCGATGCTGCTGGCGGCCATCGTCCTGGGCCTCATCCTTAGCCAAGTGCAGCCGTTGCCGCTAGCTCCGCCAGAGGCGTCATGGATCCCTGCCCGGTCCCTTTCCTGGCAAGAGGTGCCCAAACAAAAGTACGCCTGGCACATTTGGTACGCCTGGCACATTTGCTACGCCTTTTTGGGCAACATGGGGCTAGTCAACATTGGCGGCGGACTGGCCCTGGTGGCGCTGGGATCCCGCTTTACGGCTGGGCGACTGCTTTCCCAAATTCTCCTCTTGGGGGGAATGCTGCACCCTGCTTCTTGGGCCTTGGTGGCTCTGACGGGATTGGAGGGATGGAATTGGCTGGGCAATATTGGGGCAGCCGCCGTGGCGCTGGTCGT
Source organism: Synechococcus sp. W70.1 (assembly GCF_047461515.1). Lineage (NCBI taxonomy): Bacteria > Bacillati > Cyanobacteriota > Cyanophyceae > Synechococcales > Synechococcaceae > Synechococcus > Synechococcus sp. W70.1. The sequence goes on along the minus strand of NZ_JANSHH010000035.1, from coordinate 60,627 downwards.
GGCAACCCTGTTTGTTCACCTGCTCTGGGCCACCTACTGCTCAGGGCAAGCCCTTCAACGGCAAACCCGATCCCGCCTCTCCCGCTAACTTTCCGGGCAGTTGGGAAAAGCTGAGAAGCTGTTTAAGATTGTTAGAGTCGTCCCTGTTAACACTCAACTAGGCTAGGCATGGCTATCAAAGAGGAGGTTTTCTTCGAAGGCGGGCCTCATATAGGCGATCTAGTGCTGAACTCCTTTATCGGCCTTACCGTTGTTGGCTTGCCTCTATTTGTGGGGGCGCTGGTGCGCAGGCTGTGGGTTCACTACCGGATTACCAATCGCCGCATTACCGTCATTGGCGGCTGGGGGGGCAAGGAGCGCTCTGATGTCATTTACAAAGAAATTGCCAAGGTGGTAACGGTGCCACGGGGCCTAGGCACTTGGGGCGACATGGTGCTCACCCTTAAAGACGGCAGCCGCCTAGAGATGCGGGCAGTGCCGCGCTTCCGGGAGATCTACGCCTACATCAGCGAGCGGCTGGACGAAAAAGCCAGACAGGTCAGCGGGCCCATTGGCAAAAGGCCTCCCGCCGCCGCGTCCTAGCCATGCCTACTGAGGATCCCGCTTGGCCACAGCGCCTAGCGTTGGTGCATGAGTACCTCATCTGGCCGGGGGGATCGGAAAAGGTTTTGCAGGAGCTGCTGGCCTTTGCCCCGCAAGCCCCTCTCTACGTCAGCCTCTTCTGGGCGCACACGCTGCCGCCGAGCTGGCAGGATCGGCCGATCTACACCTCATTTTTGCAAAGCTGGGCCAAGGGGCTAGGGGTGTTGCGCCGCAACTACCATGGGCGCCTTAAGTACCTGCTGCCCTGGATGCCTTTGGCCTATGAGAGCTTCGATTTCTCCGCCTATGACTGCGTCATCTCCAGCAGCCATGCTTTCGCCAAAGGGATCCTGACAGGGCCTTCCACCCTGCACCTAAGCTACATCCACAGCCCGCCCCGCTACCTCTGGGAAAACCGGGAGCTCTATCTTGAGCGAGAGGGGTTGACAGGGATCCGCCCCCTTGCCGCCCTCAGCCGGTGGCTGATGCACCACCTGCGCCAGTGGGATTTTGTAGCAGCCCAGCGGCCAGATCTCTTGATTGCCAACTCGCAGCACATCCGCAGGCGCATTGCCAAGCTCTACCGCCGCGAGGCCGTGGTTATCTATCCGCCGGTGCCGCTCCAGGGGTTTGAGCCGGTGGCCACTCCCACAGCCGACTACGACCTGGTGGTGGGCCGGCTGGTGCCCTACAAGCGGGTGGATTTGGCCATTGCTGCCTGCAAGCAACTGGGCCGCCGTCTGGTGGTGGTGGGGGAAGGGCCGGAGCTGCCGCGGCTAAAGCAACTGGCAGGGCCACAGGTGGAGTTTTTGCCTCACCAGCCTCTAGAGCGTCTCCAGAAACTGCTGGCCCATTGCCGGCTGCTGATAGTTCCCTGGGAGGAAGATTTTGGCCTGGTGGCAGTAGAGGCCCAAGCGTGTGGTCGACCTGTCGTTGCCCTCAACCGAGGGGGCACTCGCGAGACCGTCCGCCACGGCCAGACTGGGATCCTCATCCCTGAAGCCAGTGTGGAAGCCCTGGTGGAAGGGCTGCGCCAAGCGGATCGCCGGGAATGGGATCCGCAGCAAATTCGCGCCCATGCTCTGCAGTTTGCGCCGGAGCGGTTTCATGCCCAACTGGGATCCCTGCTGCGCTGGGCCTGGCCTCGTTTTCAAGCTGGGGAGCCGCTGGATCCAAGAGGCTGGAGCGCTCAGTAGAGCCGTCGCTGCACAAAAGTTGGCAACTCGATGCGGCTGCGCTCACCACCTTCTCCGCTGCTGGGGCCAGTGGCCAAGAGAGAGCGCTTCAGCAGCCTCTCTGTCCGACTCTCCTCTTCCTTGAGGGTAAGGGGTGGGATCCCGCCGACGGGCTTTCTCTTCCTGGAGGACTCACCGCTGGTGGGGGCGGCAGTCACTTTTGGAGAGAGAGCGGGCTGGGCAGGCAGGGCTTGCAGCCGTTCCTGATTGCGCCAGCAGTGCGCAGCCTCTGTCGGATGGCTCGACCTGAGCTCGACCCCTGCCCGGCTTGGAGCCGACTGGCGCAGGGCAGCCAGTTGCTCCTCCAGCTCCCGGTTGCGCTGCTGCAGCAGAGCCACCTCCCTTTCCTGCGCCTGCGCGTAGGCTTGGGTTTGCGCACACTCAGCTTTTAGGGCCGCCACCTGCTGCTGCAGCTTCTCAATCTCTTTTTGGCCGAGTAGATAGCGGGCCTCCGCCACCTCCCGCGCCCGCTGGGCTTCTTCCAGCTCTTCTTTCGCCGGTCGCTGGGCCAGCTCTTGGAGGAGGTGATCCCGCTCAGCCCGCAGGGTGTCCACCTCACGGGAGAGAGCCTGCACCTGCTCCTCCAGGGCAAGATCTCTACCGCTGCCGGGTTCAGCTGGCGGCTGTTCAGAGCGCAGAGCCTGTAGCTGGGCCTCCAGTTGGGCAATTTGCTGAGCCTGCTCTGCCTGTTGCTGCCGGCTCTGCTGCAGTTCTTCCAGCAAGCTAGCCCGCTCCGCCTTGGCAAAGGAGACCTGTTGGCGCAGATGCTCCAACTGGCGAAGCTGTTGCCAGGCCTTGTTCAGCTCAGCCTCGAGGTGGGCTTTTTCGCTCTCTAGCTGCGTCTTCAGGCTTTGCCATTCTGCCTCGGCCTGGCGGTGGGCAGCTTCCAGCTCCGCCCGCCGGGTTTCCAACTCCTGCACCTGCGCCTGCAACTGCTCCCTTTCTTTCTCCAACTCCTGGATGCGGAGCTGGAATTGGGCTTGCAAAAGCTGCACCTGGGGCAACTTGGCGGCGTACTCCCCCAGCTGGTTGGCTTGCTGTTTTAGCTCCCAGAGCTCCTGCTGCAGTTGATAGAACCGAGCTGGCTCGATGCGCCGCTGCAATTCTGCCTTGAGGGTTTCGATTTCCGCTTGGCTGGTTTGCAACTGCTGCTGCAGGAGCTGGTAGTGCTCTAGGGTGGGGCGACGCTCCATCTCCCAGAGGAGATTTTGGAGCTCCTCAATGTGCTGCTGCTGTTGCTGAAAAGCTTCCAGGGTAGGGCGTTGTTCCAGGCGAGCCTTCTCTTCCTGACACACTTGCAACGCTCGCTCTTGCTCCTGCAGCTGCCGTTCCAGGCGCTGGATGCACTCAATCTGCTGCAGCGACAGCGCCTCTGACTCGGCCACGGCCCGCTCCAAGTCACGCACGCGCGCCCGCAAGGTTTCTAGTTCCCCTTCCATAGCCGGGCTGCTCGAGAGGTTATGGGCCCTACTGTAGCAGATGCTGTGGGGGAAGATCCAGTGTAACCACCACATATAGCGTAAAAACTTTTGGGTTCTCGAGAACTGGCGCTAGAGATGTCCAGCTTGCCGCCTATACTGGGAGAGGGATTTTCAGGGGAAAGTCCAGTGGGATCCAAACTTTGCCAACTGACGTTGGCCCTGCTGGGAGTAGCCGTAGGGGGTTGCAGCAGCGCAGCTCTGGCTCCTAGCACCCCCCTGCCACCCCTAATCCTTAGCAGCGACATTCCTTCTGTAATCAGTCGAAGCGGATTTTTGGAGGTGGGGGTTGCGGTGTCAGTGCCAGGGCGGCTCCCGGCAGAGCTGGCGTTTCAGCTCTCGTGGTCCGGGATCGAGGTGCAAACCCTCTCGGCAGCCCAGGTAAACTGTGTTGCTGGCGAGGTATCCTGCACCACTCGCTTCCGGCTCCGCCCGCCTTCGAATCTAGCGCCCGGCTCGTACCTGCTCAGTTTGCGGGTCTTCGACCGGCTGGGACAAAGTACTGCTGTGAGCAAACCGGTGCTGCTGCGCGATTCCTAGGAGGGTCGGGACTGGCCTTTACTGCACTGCCTGGGCAAGGGCCTGGATCCCCGCCTGCAGGCGTTCGGCAATCTCATCTTCCAGCCGCAGGGTGCCGTCTGCCTCAAACTGAATCTGCGAGCTGAGGATGTAGATCCCTTTCAAAATGTGGGTTGCGCCCATCACAGCCAGCACTGGCTTCATGGCAAAGTCGATGGCCAGTAGGTGGGCCAGCGTTCCGCCAGTGGCGATGGGGAGAATCACTTTGCCGACAAAGGCATCCTGATCCAGTAAGTCCAGCAGCGCCTTGAACACGCCGGGATAGGAAGCCTTGTACACCGGAGCCGAGAGGACGATCCCAGCGGCTTGGGCCACCTTCTCTTGGATCTGCTTTAGGTGAGGGCTCTCAAAGTTAACCCGCACCAGGTCCTCCGGCGGCAAATCCCGCACCGAAGCAAACTCGCTGCTTAGCCCCAACTGGGATAGGATCCCGGCAACGTAGTGCAAAATTGCTTCCGACCGCGGCGGTGGGCCAGCAGACTCTCGAGGACCAGGGCTACCGGAGAGCAGAAGGATAGAGGGCATCGGCCAAAGGCAGAACGCTGCTTCTGTTGTACCAGGGATCCCGTCCAGAAAGTGCTAGTAAAGTGCTAGTATAGTGTCTAGTGTTAACTGCGGGCGTAGTTCAGCGGTAGAACGCCAGCTTCCCAAGCTGGATGTCGTGAGTTCGAGTCTCATCGCCCGCTTCTTGAGAGCTACAAAGCCTTCCCCCTTTGCTCCTCCCCTGGGTCCGAGGCGGTGTTTGCTCAGGTAAGGACTCTGTCCCGCTGGCGCAAGCAGGATGAAAAGTCCGCCTTTTAGGGCGGATAAGTTTGCCCTGAGGCGCAGCCCTTTTTGCGGCAAGGGAGGAGAGCCTTTTCGGCGGGACAAGCTAAGGTGCTAGCATCCCACTGCTATGGGGAGAACGTTGAGGATGCTGGCCAAACTCTTCCCTGGGGTAGCAGCTCTGTTCTGCCTAGGTCTAGCTCCAACCGCCCTGGCCCAGACCTTCTCTGCCCAGCAGACGGTGCTCCTCGACAGCAAACAGAACAGCGCCACCCCTTTCCAAAGCAATGTCCTGCAAAACCTCGTCTTCGTCGTGCCCAATCCCCCAACGCAGCACTTCGCTAGCAGGTGGGGTTGGCACAGCAGCCCCTTACCGCCTCCTGCTCCCATCACAATTCTAATTCTCAACTCCCAAGCCAACCTGTCCGCCGAGCAGGTCGAGTCTCAGAGCTGTGGCCAGCGCTGCCAGGGATCCCTGCGCCTGCCCTGAGGAAAAAGCTGACCAAGGTCCGCAATCCGGCCCGCGGCAAGGCTCGGATCCGCTAGGGAGGGAGTTGATATAATTCAGGCCAATTGTTCACGGCGGAGCGGAATCTTTTTCTCCTTGGGGTGTGAGGGATGAGGAACCGTTCCAGGCAACTCGGGCTCCAGCTTACTGCCGCGCTCACTTGGGGGATGATCCTGCTGGCGGGAACTGCAGCTTGGGCGCAACCCCAGCCGGGCACCCTGGATCTGCACACCGGTGGCACCACGCCCGCCCCACCCTCCCCCACCCCTACCCCCGCTGCCAGCGAGCCGGAAGTTTTGGTGGCAGAGGTGGTGGTTGAAGGAACCGATGACCCAGAGTTGATCGAGCAGGTTTACAAAGTCATTCGCACCCGCGCCGGCGAGGTCTCCACTCGATCCCAGTTGCGGGAAGACATCAACGCCGTGTTTGCCACCGGTTTCTTTGCCGATGTGCGGGCTGTGCCCTCCGATACCCCCCTGGGAGTGCGGGTTACCTTTGAGGTCAAGCCCAACCCCGTCCTCAAAGCCGTGCGCACAGAAGGGACAAAAGTGTTGGATCTGGAGGTGCTCCGGAAGGCTTTTGCTGAGCAAGAAGGACGGGTGCTCAACTTTGGCAAACTGCAGGCGGCAGTGGAGGAGATCGAGCAATGGTACGCCGACAAAGGCTACGTGCTAGCCAAAGTTATTGATGTACGCACTTCCGAAGACGGCACCCTCACCCTGGAAATTGCTGAAGGGGAGATCGAGGACATTCGCGTGCAGGGCAACACCAAAACCCGCGACTTCATCATCACCCGCGAGCTCAAGACCAAGCCGGGGGATGTGTTTAACCGCAACCAGATCCAGGAAGATCTGCAGGCGGTTTTCAACCTTAACCTCTTTCAGGACGTGAATGTGGGCCTCAACCCTGGGCGGGATCCCAACAAAGTCGTGGTGGTGGTGAATGTTGAAGAGCGGCGCACCGGCACTTTGAGCGGGACCCTTGGCGTCAGCTCGGCCACAGGGGTCTTTGCCGGTCTCAGCGTCTCGGAAGAAAACTTGGGCGGCAACAACCAAAAGGCCAGCTTCAATGTGCAGGTGGGCGCCAACGAAACTCTGTTCGACCTCAACTTCACCGACCCGCGCATTGCCACGCTGGAGATCCCCACCTCCTACAGTGTCAACATCTCCAACCAGCAGAGCTCCAGCTTTGTTTTCAACGAGGGATTGACTCTGCCCAACGGGGATCCTGTGCGCATCAACCGGCTGGGCGGCAGCATCACCTTCTCGCGCCCCCTTGGAGGGAATTGGCGGGCCAGCTTGGGTGCCCGCGTCCAATTTGTGGAAGCCCGAAACAGCAAAGGCGAGCAGGAGCGCTTTGATGTGCTGGGCAACCCGATTACCTTCAGCGCAAGCGGCCAAGACAGCTATACCAGCCTGCGGTTGGGCCTCATCCACGACACTCGCGACAACCTCAACACCCCCAGCCAGGGATCCGTCTTTCGCCTCTTCACCGAGCAGTCAGTACGTCTGTTCCAGAACGGCCTGAACGCCAACCGCCTCGAGGCCAGCTACAGTCAGTTCATTCCCGTCAAGCTCTTTGAAACGCGCAGCGAGCGGCCGCAAGTGCTGGCTTTTGACGTGCGGGCGGGTACTACCCTTGGCGACTTGGCTCCCTACGACGCTTTCCCTATTGGCGGAGGCAACTCGGTGCGGGGATTTTTTGAGGGCGGCATCGGCTCCGGCCGTAGCTTTGCCACTGCGACGGCGGAATTGCGCTTTCCCCTTTTCGACGCAGTAGGGGTAGTGGTTTTTGCCGACTACGGCACCGATCTGGGCAGCGGCGCGGCGGTCATCGGCAATCCGGCGGCGGTGCGCAACAAGCCCGGCAGTGGCCTAGGGCTGGGGGCTGGTATCCGCATCCAATCTCCCCTGGGGCCGCTGCGGATCGACTACGCTGTTGGGCAAGGAGAGGCCGGCCGGGCTCAACTGCACTTTGGCATCGGGGAGAAGTTCTAGCTAAAGGCTTGCTATGGTGGGAGCAGCACTTGTGGGGAAAAATCCATGCGCGGCTCCTTAGTTCTCTTGCTCTGCCTCAGCCTAGCCCTAGGTGGGTGTAGCCAGTTGGCACGGCTTGGCCTTGGCATAACCCCCATTGCCCAGATTGAGCAGGATCCCTCCCGCTACGCCAATGTCTACGTCCGTGGTCGGGTGGTCAACCAGATAGGGGTGTTCGGCCAGGGTGTGTACGAGATCCAAGACCACAGCGGCTCCCTCTGGGTCCTCACGGACAAGGGGCTGCCAGCTATGAACAGCACGGTAACCGTGCGCGGCAAGGCCCAGGAAGGGATCCTGTTGGCAGGGCGCCGCTTTGGGGTGTCGCTGGTGGAAGTCGAGCGCTTCTAGCCGGCCCCGAGAGCTACCATGGAGACTCGGCCCGCCAAGGCTTTGGCAATCTGCTGGAGCGCCTGGGCTGAGGCAGACTTGGGCTTGTCAACAACAATAGGCTTGCCCGCATCTCCCCCCTGGCGCAGAGCAATCTCCAACGGGATCCGTCCCAGCAGCGGAACCCCCAGCTCGCGGGCGGTGGTCTCTCCCCCTGCCGAGCCAAAGATATCGTACTGGCGATCCGGCAGGTCGGGGGGAATGAAGTAGCTCATGTTCTCCACAATGCCGAGGATGGGCACCCCCAGCTGCCGGAACATGTTCAAGCCCTTGCGGCTGTCGAGGAGGGCAACCGACTGGGGGGTGGTGACGATGACAGCGCCCGCTAGCGGCACCGCTTGGGCCAAAGTCAACTGGGCATCGCCAGTGCCGGGGGGCATATCTACAATCAAGTAGTCCAACTCTCCCCACTGCACCTGATAGAGGAATTGCCGGATCACCCCGTTCAACATCGGCCCCCGCCAGATCACCGGCTGATCCCGTCCCACCAGGAGGCCCATCGACACCATCTTGACGCCGTAGTTTTCCAGAGGAAGGATCTCTTCGCTGCCGTCTTCCCGTTTGCGCACCACCAGAGACCGATCCTGCAGCCCCAGCATCAGCGGCACATTGGGGCCGTAGATATCCGCATCCAGCAGCCCCACCTGCGCTCCGCTCTGGGCAAGGGCGACAGCTACATTGACCGCTACCGAGGTTTTGCCCACCCCTCCCTTGCCGCTGGAGATGGCGATGATGTTGCGCACGCCTGGGATGGGCTGCCGATTGGGCAGAGAGGGCGAGCGGGGGGTTTCTGCCGTAACGGTAACCTCGATGGTTTCAACGGGAGCCAGGCGGCGGATAGCAGCCTTGCACTCCTCGACGAGGAACTCCCGCAAGGGGCAGGCTGGCGTTGTCAGCACCAGAGTAAAGGCCACCCGCTCCGGCTCGACGCGGATATCCCGGATCATGTTCAGTTCCACCAGGCTGCGGCGTAGCTCCGGATCTTGAACCGGGCGCAAGGCTTCAAGGATAGCAGCAGCATCAAGGGTGGAGGTCGTCATGGGAGCTGAGGAGGTTGCTTCATATTCTTCACTCTAATCGGTTTTTCCAGCTCTTCTCGGCTAGCCCTCGGCCAACTGGCTGACCCAGGTCAGTTCTAGCTGTAGTCTGTTCTCGTGCCGGTATCTCAAGTTGTGAGGCTAGAAGGTATGGAAATCCGCCCTGCCAGGCCTGAAGATGCGCCCGCTTTGTTTAACCTCATCTGCGCCCTAGCCGAGTACGAGAAGCTGAGCCACTTGGTAACGGGATCCGCTGATCTATTGCGGCACCATTTGTTTGGCCCCGAAGCCTTTGCCTCGGCGTTGTTGGCAGAAGTGGAGGGGCAAGCGGTGGGGTTTGCTCTTTACTTTCGTCATTTTTCCACCTTCCTCACCCGGCCCGGACTCTACCTGGAAGATCTGTTTGTGCTGCCCGAATTCCGCGGCAGGGGCATCGGCAAGGCGCTCTTGGCACGGGTGGCTCAGGAGGCGGTGGCCAAAGGATACGGGCGGCTGGAGTGGATGGTTTTGGACTGGAACCAGCCGGCAATGGAGTTCTATCGGCGCTTGGGCGCCAAACAGCACCCTGAGTGGATTCTCCACCGTCTCAGCGGCTCTGACCTGGAAGCGCTCGCCCAGGCAGCTGCGCCCCCTCTCCCTTCTGCTGGGGGATCAATTTACCGGATCCCTGAGTCCAAGGGAGGCCAAGACTTCTATACTTGCGGCTGAGCTGTTTGCGTCAGCGGGCTGAAGCCCTTGGTTAAACAGAACATGAGTTCACCCCAAACCCTCACCCCCCAAGGGGCCGAAATCCTCTGTGTTGGCACCGAGTTGCTTTTGGGAGAGATCGCCAACACCAACGCCCAATATCTGGCAGCCGAGCTGGCCAAGCTCGGGATCCCGCACTACTACCAAACGGTGGTGGGGGATAACGAAGCCCGCATCCACCAGGCCCTGGAGGTGGCCTGCCAGCGCTCCAGCCTGCTGTTAATCACAGGAGGCCTGGGGCCAACCCCGGATGATCTGACCCATGCGGCGCTGGCTTCCTTTTTTGGAGTGGAGATGGTGGAGCACCCCCAGCTCTGGGAGGAGATTCTGCGAAAATACGGCCAGCGCGGCCTTGTGCCCTCGCCTAGCAACCGCAAGCAGGCCTTTCTGCCCCGGGGAGCCGCCATCCTGCCCAACCCCCTCGGCAGCGCCTGTGGCCTCATTTGGCAGCCCCGCCCCAACCTGCATGTTCTCACCTTTCCCGGCGTGCCGCAGGAGATGCAGCGCATGTGGCAGGAGACGGCTGTACCCTATTTGCGCTCCCTCGGCTGGGGCAAGGAGGTCTTCTACAGCCGCGTGCTGCGCTACTGGGGCATCCCCGAATCGACCTTGGCCGAGCGGGTGGCCCCCTGGCTGGCCGGGGAAAATCCCACGGTCGCTCCCTACGCCAGCCAAGGGGAGGTGCGCCTGCGAGTTACTGGACGCGCTCCCACGCGCGAGGCGGCGGAGGCCCTGATTGCTCCAGTGGTGGAGCAGATTTTGCAGATTTCTGGAGAAGACTACTTTGGCAGCGATGAGGCCACCTTGGCCAGCGTGGTGGGGGAGCTGCTCCTGCAGCGGCGGCAGACCCTGGCGGTAGCCGAATCCTGCACCGGCGGGCTACTGGGGCAGTTGGTAACCGGGATCCCAGGCAGCTCGCGCTATTTCCTGGGCGGCATCGTTGCCTACGACAACCGCTTCAAGGAGCAGCTTTTGCGGGTAGATCCCAAGACGCTGCAGCAGCATGGAGCAGTTAGTGAGCCGGTAGCTGCCCAGATGGCCCTGGGGGCCAAGCAGGTTTTTGGCTCCGACTGGGCCCTAAGCATTACTGGCATTGCCGGCCCCGAGGGGGGCACTGCTGCCAAGCCGGTTGGCTTGGTCTATCTGGGCTTAGCTTACCCGGAGGGGAAAGTGGAAGTGTTGGAGTACCGCTTGGGTAGCCTGCGCGGCCGAGAGGGCGTGCGCTGGTGGAGCGCCCAAGCGGCGCTGGACTGTCTGCGGCGGCGCTTGCTCCGCTATCCCCTTTCGGGGGGATCCCCAGAGCCTAAGCTAGAGGAGCAGACAGATCTCGGAGCAGGCTGATGACTCCCGCGGAGGCGGGCAAGGAGGCCCTACGGCAGGGCCGCTTTCAAGAAGCTATCCAACTTCTTGAGGACTATTTGGCCCAGGTTCATCACGGGGGCCAGGGAGGGGGGATCCCAGCAAGTAGGCAAGTCCTGGAAGCCCAGATGAATTTGGTGCGGGCCTACCATCAGCTAGGCCAAGCAGAGAAGGCGCGGGCGCTTTGTCTAAAACTGCTGCAGCATCCGGATCCTCAGGCGCGAGACTGGGCCCAAAAAATCCTGTCCCGTCTGCCCCAAACGGCGGAAAAACCCGCTGCTTCCCCCTCCTCCAGCCGCCAACGGGCCAGTCAAGTAGGCTTAAGGATCCCCTTGCCGGCGGAGGCCGGTTCTCTAGGATGGGCCAAGTGGGGATCCCTGGCTGTGGGCCTCCTCTTCCTCTGGTGGCTGAGTTTTGGGCTGGTGGGCAGCCACCTGGATTTTGGGCGGCTGAGTTTTCCACGGCAGCTTTGGTTTTTGCAGGGGTTGCTGCCCTGGCTGCGCAACGGCTTACGCTGGCTGGTGGCTGGCAGCCTGGCGGTTAACTTTGGCGTAGGCCTGCTCTTTTTTGCCCCCTGGCTCCTGGATCACCTGCACCAGCGGCTGCACAAGTTGCGCTGGGCCAGCCTGGGAGAACTCGAGCGCCATAGCCCCGAGGCAGCTCGCCTGCTGCAGCGCCTCTGCGCCCAGAAGCACCTCAAACTGCCGCGCCTGGGGGTGATTCCAGAAGGGGGACCGCTGGCCTTTGTCTACGGCACTTTTCCCGATGGCGGCCGCATCGTGGTCACCCAGGCCCTCTTGCAGCGGCTTGCTCCAGATGAGATTGCCGCCGTCTACGCCCAGGCCCTGGGGCGGATCGTTAACGGCGACATCCTGCTCATGACCCTGCTGGGATCCCCCCTGCAGTTGGTTTACCTAACCCTGGAGCAAGTAAGCCACCTGGGGAGCCAACGGCGGGATCTCATTGGACACGCGGCTCCCCTGCTCTACCTGATCTACACGGTGCTTTCCTACCCCCTGTTTTTCCTCTCCCGCCTGGGCACCTACCACGCCGATCACTTCGCGGTCGAGGCCACGGGCAACCCCAACGGGCTAATGGCCGCCCTGCTCAAGTCGGCTGCCGGCCTGCAGGAGGTTCACAAAAACGACCGCCGCCCCTCCTCGCTGTTGCACTGCACCCGCCTCTTCAGCTTCCTGGACTTCAAAACTACCGCTGCCGCCACTGCCGCTGTCCGCTTGCGGGATCCCGCCCAAGCCGGCCAGGTCTTCCGCTGGGAGCAGCTCAACCCCTGGGCCCGCTGGATGCAGCTGAATTCCAGCCATCCCCTGCTGGGACAGCGCTTTCAGGTTTTGGGGAAATACGCGCAGCGGCTGCGCCTTTTGCCTGAGCTAAGCCTAGTCAAGCCAAAGGAGGGAGGGGCTCCTCAAAAGGCTCGCTTCTGGGTGGACCTGGCCATCTACGCTGCCGAGGTGGTCGGCATGGTTATAGGCTGGCTGGTGGGGCTAATCCTCTACTTAGGGCTGCAAGATCGCCTTGATCCCAAGATCATTGCCGCGGCTGCGGTGGTGGGCTATGGGATGGGCCTGTGGGCCAAGGCAGGGCTCATGTACCGAGGACCTCTGTTGCCCCAGCCCACTGCGGTGCTCAGCTTGCTGGCCGATCCGGACGCGGATCCCTGCCGCAGTCAGCTGGTGGAGCTGGAAGGCGAGCTGCTGGGATTGGGACCAACTGGCTATCAACTGGGAGCAGAGCCCAAGCTCCAGGATGCCACCGGCCTGATCCCCCTGCGCTTCACCTCTCCCCTGGGACCGCTGGGCAATGTCTTTTCCGGCCTAAAGCCCCTCCGCGCCCTCATGGGCCGGCAGGTCAAGGTGGTGGGCTGGTTCCGCCGCGGCAACACTGCCTGGGTGGATTTGGCCTATGTCCAAACAGAAGCAGCTCGTCTCCACAGCCGTCCCCGCCTGTGGCTGCTGCTCCTTGGCCTGGGGTTTGTCCTCCTCGGCCTTTGGGGCGCTTTCTATTTCCCCAACTTACGCTTTTACCTCTAGCGGCGAGAGGGCACTAACTGGACCTTGCGCAGTCGCACCGACTGAGGGGTGACCTCCACCAGCTCGTCCTCGCCAATGTATTCTAGGGCTCGCTCCAGAGTCATCTCCACCGGCGCCTGCAGCTGCACCAGCTCTTCTCCCGTTGAGGCGCGATGGTTGGTTAGGTGTTTGGTCTTGCAGACGTTTAGCTCCAGATCCTGGGGTCGGTTGTGCTCACCCACAATCATGCCCTTGTAAACGCGGGTGCCCGGCTTAATGAAGAACACGCCGCGGTCCTCCGCATTCTTCAGGGCATAGGTGGTGGCCACTCCCTCTTCAAAGGCAATGAGCACGCCGTTGCGGCGAGTCTCCAGCCCTGAGGTGAGAGGACGGTACTCCAAAAAGCTATGGCTCATGATCCCTTCGCCGCGGGTGATGCGGACAAACTCGCTGCGAAAGCCAATGAGCCCCCGCGCCGGGATGACGAACTCCAACTGGGCCCGACCGTCCGCGCCCACTCTCATGTTCTGCATCTCTCCCCGCCGCTCTCCCAGCCGTTCGATGCAGGCGCCCACTGCCGCTTCCGGCACATCCAACACCAAAAGCTCATAGGGCTCGTAGGGCTGGCCGTTGACTTCGCGGAAGATCACCTTCGGCTGGCCAACCTGGAACTCGTAGCCCTCCCGCCGCATGGTTTCCAGCAAAATGCCCAGGTGCAGTTCGCCTCGCCCCGACACCAAAAAGCAATCTGGGGACTCGGTCTCCTCCACCCGTAGCGCCACGTTGGTTTCCAGCTCCCGCATCAGGCGCTCCCGCAATTGCCGCGAAGTAACAAAGGTGCCCTCCTGGCCGGCAAAGGGAGAGTCGTTGACGCAGATCCTCACCTGCAGCGTCGGCTCGTCCACCTTGATCAGCGGCAGGGCCTGGGGGTTTTCGGGAGAGGTGAGGGTGTGGCCAATGTGGGCCTCGGCAAACCCCGCCACCGCCACAATATTGCCGGCAGTGGCTTCTGTTAGCTCAATGCGCTCCAGGCCTTGGAAGCCAAACAGCTTGGTTACCTTGCCCCTGGCAATCGACCCGTCTTCTTTGACCACCGCCAACTGATCCCCAACCCGAATGGTGCCGTTGTGGATCTTGCCAATCACAATCCGGCCCAGGTATTCCGAGTGCTCCAGCGTCGTGACTTGCAGTTGCAGCGGCTTGGCGGGATCCCCCACTGGCGGCGGCACGTATTTGAGGATGGCCTCAAAGAGAGGCCTCATGTCGAGAGGGCCGCTGTAGTTGCCTGCAAGGAAAGCTTTGAGGTCAGCTTCTTCCAGGGCAAAACCCCGTAGTCCCGAGGCAAATAGGTAGGGGAAGTCGCACCGGTCTTCGTCAGCGCCTAGCTCCAGAAACAGATCCAACACTTTGTCGATGACCTTGTAGGGCTCGGCCTGAGGCCGATCAATTTTGTTGACCACCACGATTGGGCGCAAGCCCTTCTCCAAGGCCTTACGCAACACAAAGCGGGTCTGAGGCATCGGGCCCTCGTTGGCATCCACAATCAGCAGACAGCCTTCCACCATGCCCAGCACCCGCTCCACCTCCCCGCCAAAGTCGGCGTGGCCGGGAGTATCGACGATGTTGATCAGGGTTTCGCCATAGCGAACGGCGGTGTTCTTTGCCAGGATGGTGATGCCCCGCTCCCGCTCTAGGGCGTTGCAATCCAGCACGCAGGCGGGAATGTCTCCTTCAGCCCGCAGGGCTCCTGCCTGGCGCAACAGGGCATCCACGAGGGTGGTTTTGCCGTGGTCAACGTGGGCAATGATGGCAATGTTGCGGATAGGGATCGGCATAGCCCTCAATCCGTAGAAAAACTTACCCCCAGCCTTTCCTGGGGGTGCCTCTACAACTCTAGCGCAAAGAAGTGTTACATCGCAGAGAGAGTTGCCCTGCCAGCGCTACCGGGCAACCCTTGCCTCACATATCAGCCCCGCGCAGGTAAAGCACCAAAATGACCGCCGGCCCTGCTAGGACGATCAAGGCAAGCAGCGCCAACTGCACGAACACTTCGTATTGCCCGAACATAGCCCCAAATCCCGTAGCCTACTTGTGTATCCTAAGGTCCGCTGTTGCCTGAAGATGAGGGGACTGTTGCAATTCTTTAAAACCTAGCGCTCCTGCTGGGCCTGAAAGGGCATGGGATCGAGGTTAAAGAGTTCCTGCAGAATTTGCATCGCCTTCCGTCGGGCCTCGATGTCCCGTTTGGCCCGCAGTTGCACCATAGGGTCATGCAGGATCTTGTTGACGATGCCACGGGTGAGGGCGTCGATGACCTCCAGGTGCTTCTCGGCAAAGTCCTTGCCCAGCCGGGAGAGAGCTTTCTCCATCTCCTGCTCGCGGATAGACTCCACCTTGTGGCGCAGGCTGGAAATGGTGGGCACTGTTTCCAGAGAACGCCACCACTCCATGAACTGCTCCACCTCTTCTTCGATCAAGGCCTCGGCCGCCAGGGCCAGCTTTTGCCGTTGGGCGCGGTTTTCTTCCACGACGCGGGAGAGGTGATCTACGTTGAACAGCCGCACCCCTCTGAGCTTTTCTACCTCGGGATCGATGTTGCGGGGCACGGAGATATCCACCAACAGCAGCGGCTGATCCGGCTGCAGCACTTCCACTAGTTGGGCGTAGGTAAGGATGGGCTGGGTGGCGCTGGTGCTGGTGAAGACCAGATTGGACTCCGCCACGCTGTTGAGCAACGACTCCCAAGGCAGGACTTGGATTGGTTGCTCAAATTGCTGGGCTAGCGCTTCTGCCCGCTCTAAGGAGCGGTTGACTAGGGTAATATCCACCGCTCCCTTGGCCAGAAGATGCTGCAGCAAGAGGCGGGCCATTCTCCCTGCTCCCACGACGGTAACCTTGCCCTGGGAAAGCGATCCCTGCTCTTGCAGGGCCAGCTCCACGGCTGCCGAGCTAATGGACATGGCGCCGGTGCCGATCCCCGTCTCCGCGCGGACGCGCTTGCCGGCAGTGATGGCAGCCTTGAAGAGGCGGTTGAGGATGCGATCCGTGCCGTTGCATGCCTGGCCCAGTTGTTGAGCCTTTTTCACTTGCGCCAAGATCTGCCCTTCTCCCAGCACCAAGCTCTCCAGTCCGGCCGCCACCCGCATCAAGTGGGTTACCGCATCTTGGTAGAGCAGGGTAAACAGGTGGGGACGCAGTTGGGGCAGGGGGATCCCCTTTGCCTCGGCCAAAAACTGCATCGTCTGCCGCACCCCGCTTTCGGTTTCTGGCGTAACGATGTAGACCTCCAGCCGGTTACAGGTGCTGAGGATTGCTGCTTCCTCAATGTGGGGGTAGGCACGGAGCTGCTGGATCCTCTCTCCCACCTCCGCCTCCCCCATGCTGAGGCGCTCCCGGATCTCCACAGGAGCTGTGCGATGGCTAAGACCGACAACCGCGATAAACATGCCTCTCCGTCGTCTCTAGACCACTGATTGTTAAATCTCTAAACAAAGGCAAACCTTGCCCGAAACAAGAATAGGCCAGAGCCTAAGCAAAGCGTCTTACCTGTCTTGGCTGCAGCAAGCTTAGGTAACTTTTCTCAGACTACCTAAACCCTAAGACCAGTATCGGATCGGTTTTGCCAGATTTTGCTGAAGAGTTATTACGTTTTTTCGGGGTCGGCCTTGATAGATTTTTTAACGTTCTCCCAAGCAGAAGGGCGACCTTCCCCAGGGAAAGCCGCCCTCGTCACTGGGAAGAGCTAGGAGGGGATCCGTCAGCGCAGTTGCAGGGCGGGGGGCTGCTGGCCCTCCTTCAGGTGGATGGTGTCCACAAAGCGCACGGTGCGGGATTGGCTAGAAATCACCAGCGTTTCCGTACGCGCTCCACCCCCGAAGAAGCGCACTCCCCGTACCAGATCCCCATCGGTGATACCGGTGGCCGCAAAGAGCAGCTCTTTGCCGCTGGCTAGCTCCTCACACTCCCATACCTTATCGGGATCCTCAATGCCCTTTTCTTTTAGTTCTCGCCGAGTCTCTTCTACCGGTGGCAGGTAGGTGCCCGCCTGCACCACTTCGGGATCGTAGATGAGCCGCCCTTGGAAGTGAGCGCCCAGACAGCGCAGCGCCGCTGCCGAGATCACTCCCTCGGGAGCCGCTCCAATCCCCATCAGGGCATGGATACCTGTGCCGCTGAACGCCACTGCCAGAGCTGCCGAGAGGTCGCCGTCGGTAATTAGCTTCACCCGCGCCCCTGCCTCGCGGATTTGGCGGATGAGATCGGCGTGGCGCTTGCGATCCATGACCACTACCGTTAGGTCCGCCACTTCCCGACCCAGGCTTTCGGCAATGATCTTGAGGTTCTTTTCTGGCGGATAGTCCAGGTGGACTTTGCCCTTGGCCTGGGGCGGGGCCGCTAGTTTTTGCATGTAGATGTCCGGGGCGTTGAGAAGGCCGCCTTTCTCGGAGATGGCCAGCACCGCCATGGATCCGTTCTGGCCTTTGGCTACCAGGTTGGTGCCCTCGCAGGGATCCACGGCAATATCGATCTCCACCAGCTCTTCCACGCGACAGAACTGCTCGGCGTCGGGACGGGTGCAGATCCCCACTTCCTCCCCGATGTAGAGCATGGGGGCCTCGTCGCGGGTTCCCTCCCCAATGACGATCCGGCCGCGCATGGGGATCTGGTTGAGTTTCTCCCGCATGGCTTCTACGGCTGCTTGGTCAGCGGCCTTGTTGTCCCCCTTGCCCATCCAGCGGGCGGCAGCAATGGCAGCCTGTTCCACCACTTCGATGATCTCGAGCCCCAACTTGTTGTCCACGGTGTGCCCCCCCTCGGAACGATGAAGGCCAACTTCAGTAAGGATCTCTTCAAACTCTCTCCCAGTTTACCAGGGCAGGCTTCTTCTCGAGATCTTTATCCCCACCTTGAATAACCTGAGAGAACAAATCGCCAAAAGTTAAGCGCAAAGAGCGATCCCCGTCCCAGCCGCTGGCTATTGTCGGCTGGGGATCAAGGATGATAGCCTGTCCTAAAGGGCAATAAGTTTTTCTTAAGGGAATTAAAAAACAGCAATGAAAAGATACGTTTATGTCAACCGCTCTGGCCGGGTTCAGGTAATCCGGACGATCCCTGGCCACTGGGAGCGCACCCTCTTCCCGGGCCAGTATGCCACTTTCGAGGCAGAGCCCGACGACTACCTAGAAGTCTATAGCTACTGCTGCGCCACTACCATCTTGGAAGAGCGCCGCCCCTGCCGCTGGTTGCTGGATTCTTCCCTTCCTGAAGTAGAAGCCCATCCTTGGCTGCCCCCCCATTTGGATACCTTGGCAGATGCTGTAAATGGGTGAGGGACAAGAGGTTGTCGGGTCGGTTTAGCTTGCCTAACCCGCAAGACAAACTCATTATGAGTATGGTATGTTGATTTTAGTTTACATTTGCACCTTACCGGAAGGAGGGTCGACCTCATGTCTCAGCAAGGATGTCTGCGGGTGGGGCAGCTAGCTCCCGATTTTTCGGCCACGGCCGTTTACGACATGGAATTCAAGACGGTGAGGCTCTCCGACTACAGGGGCAAGAAGTATGTGGTGCTGCTCTTTTACCCCCTGGACTTTACCTTTGTCTGCCCGACCGAGATCACGGCTTTCAGCGATCGCTACGACGAGTTTGCCAAGTTGGACACGGAGATCCTCGGCATCTCGGTGGATAGCGAGTACTCTCACCTGGCCTGGATGCAAACCGACCGCAAAGCTGGCGGGGTGGGCGAGCTGAGGTATCCGCTGGTCTCCGACCTGAAGAAAGAGATCAGCGCCGCCTACAATGTCCTGGATCCGGCAACAGGGGTGGCGCTGCGCGGCCTGTTTATCATCGACAAGGAAGGGATCCTTCAGCACGCCACCATCAACAACCTGGCCTTTGGCCGCAGCGTGGATGAGACCCTGCGCACCCTGCAGGCTATCCAGTATGTCCAATCCCACCCCGATGAAGTTTGCCCAGCCAACTGGCAGCCCGGCCAGAGAACCCTAAAGCCCGACCCGGTCAAATCCAAGGAGTTCTTCGCAGCAGTTGCCAAGTAGACCAGGAATGCCAGACTTGCGGCTCCGGCTCCAAGTGAGCTGGAGCTTTTTTAAAGAGGTGCAGACAGACAAAAGGGATCCCCTGAGCCTGGCAGGGGATCGGACAAGACCAAGGCTGCCAACCAAATTAGTCCCAGGGCTTGCCGTCGGTGAACTTGTAGGTAACGGGCTCGCGGTTTTTGCCGATGCTGTGATCTACCTTGCCGACGGGCTGGCGACCCTCGTTAGCTTTTTCAGGGAAGACGCCATCTTTGGGATGCACCAGCTCCGGCTGTCCCCCTGCCGGAATGCGGAAGATCTGGTAGTCGTTGATCTTGTATTCAGATCTCAGCTGGGCCCCAAGAGCCAGGCACTGCTCCTTGCGGGCGAAGGTGAGGTAGTTCTTACCCTCCACCATCTCAGCAGCCCCGCCCGTGGGCATCTCAAACACCTGCCCTGGCTTGCCAGTCCAGGTGATGACGTATTTCTCTTCGGTCTCGGCTGCGCTCAACAGCCCTCCGGTAGATCCCCCGAAGAGGGGGAGCTTAGCGCCCTGCCGGGGATCGCCTTCCATCACAGCCATAGCCTCCCTTCTCGTTGTAGTTAGCGTTGTTTGGGCCGCGCTTGGGATAGCGCGCAGCACTTTGAATCTACCACTGACTTGATCTTTGACCTCAGAGCCGGCCAGGAACTGTAATTTTTCGTAGCAGAGCTAGCTTCGCTGAAGATAATTAGCTCCCCTGAGCCAGCTCCAGAAAAGCTCCCATACGGCGAAACTTTTGGTAACGCTCTTCCCGCAACTCCCGCCCGCTCAGCCTGGAAAGTTCCTTGAGGTGTCTTAGGAGAGCCTCTTTGAGAGTTTGGGCAGCTTCCAAAGGGGCGCGGTGGGCACCCCCCACTGGCTCTGGCAGGATCTCGTCAATGACCTCCAGTTGCAGCAGATCTTGGGCAGTAATGCGCAGGGCTGCTGCCGCCTGGGGTGCTTTTTTGGCGTCTTTCCAAAGAATGGCTGCACAGCCCTCCGGCGAGATCACCGAATAGACAGCGTGTTCAAACATCAAGATGCGGTTGCCCACCCCAATGGCCAAGGCACCCCCGGATCCCCCTTCGCCAATCACCGTACAGATAATGGGGATCTCCAGCTGAAACAGCGTCCGCAAGTTGGTGGCAATGGCCTCCCCCTGGCCCTCAGCCTCGGCCTTAACTCCTGGGTAGGCCCCTGGCGTGTCGATAAAGGTCAAAAGGGGCAGACCAAAGCGGTGGGCATGCTCCATGAGCCGCAGGGCTTTGCGGTAGCCGGCAGGGTTGGGCATGCCGAAGTTGCGGTGGATGTTGTCTTTGGTGTCGCGGCCCTTTTGGTGGCCGAGGATCATCACCGGCTGATCCTCCAGCTTGGCTAGGCCGCCGACAATGGCCGGATCGTCCTGGCCGTGGCGATCCCCGTGCAGCTCAAACCAATCGTCGCAGATGGTCTGCACATAGTCCAAGGTGGTAGGGCGACGGGGATGGCGGGCCACCTGCAGCCGCTCGACAGGTGTGAGCTGCCTGAAAATCTCGCGGCGCAGCTCTTCGGCTTTGGCCTCCAGTTGGCGAATCTGCTCAGAAGCATCAATGTCGTTTTCTTCAGCCAAGGCCCGAATCTCCTGGATGCGCTGCTCGAGAGCGGCAACAGGCTGCTCGAACTCCAGCAGCAAGCGGTCGCTAGACTTGCTCATACCGTGTTGGCTAAACCTCGGGAGTCTGCTCAGAGATGGGGAGGTCAGGCTTTGATCTTCTCACATGCAGATCGGGTAGGCTAGAGGGAGTTACCCTGGGGGATCCTTTTGAATGGGAAAGGATCCCTTGGGTTGGCGGGTTCTCTTCCCATGAAGGCTGTTGTCAGAGATGGGGGATCAACAGGCTGCCTTGGAGAGCAGTCTTTGCCAACTCGGATGCCTCTCCTGCTAGCGCCGGCGGGGGACTGGGAGTGTGCCAAGGCAGCAGTGGAAAACGGAGCCGACGCCATCTACTTCGGACTGGAACGGTTCAATGCTCGCCTGCGCGCCCGCAACTTTACGGAGGCGGACCTACCAGAACTAATGGCCTGGCTGCACCAGCGCGGCGTGAGGGGCTACGTCACTTTAAATACCTTGGTCTTTCCTGAAGAGCTGGAGGAGGCGGAACGGTACATCCGCGCGATGACGGCAGCAGGGGTAGACGCGGTCATCGTGCAGGATGTCGGCATTGCGCGCCTGGTTCGACATCTTTCTCCCGACCTGCCCATCCACGCCTCAACGCAGATGACTATTACCAGCGGCGTGGGAGCGGAGTTTGCTGCCGAGCTGGGCTGTGAGGTGGTGGTGCTGGCGCGGGAGTGTTCCCTCCAGGAAATAGCCAAGATCCGCGCCCATCTGGAAGAGAGGGGATCCCCCATTGCTCTGGAGGTGTTTGTCCATGGGGCCCTGTGCGTGGCCTACTCGGGGCAATGTCTGACCAGCGAGGCGCTGGGGAGACGCTCGGCCAACCGCGGGGAGTGCGCCCAGGCCTGTCGCCTGCCCTACGAGCTGGTGGTGGACGGGGTTCGCCGCGATCTGGGAGAGAAGCGGTATCTACTTAGCCCCCAGGATTTGGCTGGCTTGGAAGTGTTGCCAGAGCTGGTCAAGCTAGGGATCCACTGCTTGAAAATTGAGGGCCGACTGAAATCCCCAGAGTATGTAGCTAGCGTAACGCGCATCTATCGGCGGGCCTTGGACGCCTTGGGGGCAGGGCAGGCGTGGCAGCCCTCAGCCCAGGAATGGTATGAGCTGGAGATGAGCTTTTCCCGCGGCCTGTACACCGGCTGGCTGCGAGGCATCAACAACAAGAAGCTGGTGCACGCCCGTTTTGGCAAAAAGCGCGGCGTTTACCTGGGGCAGGTGGTGAGGATCGAGGGGGATCAAGTGGGAGTGCGCCTAGAGGCCCCCCTCAAGGCAGGGGATGGCGTGGTGTTTGACCAGGGGGAGCCGGAGCTGGCAGAGCAAGGGGGACGAGTTTACCGCGTGCAAGAGAAGCAGGGGTTGGCCTGGCTGAGCTTTGCCCAGGGGGCAATTGACCTCAAACGCCTGCGGGTAGGGGATCGCCTCTGGAAAACCAGCGACCCGGAGCTGGAAAAGCGCCTGCGCCAGAGCTATGCCGGGGATCAGCCCCGCTTCCGCCGCCCCGTCCACCTGGAAGTCCATGGCCAGGCCGGACTGCCCCTGACCCTCATCCTGCGCGATGAAGAGGGCCACGTGGTGCAGGTGGATTCCCCCATGCCTTTGCAGCCCGCTCGCCAGCAGCCCCTCACCGACGAGAAGCTGCGACAGCAACTGGGCCGCCTGGGAGGTACGCCCTTCCGGCTGGGATCCCTGCACAATGCCCTGGAGGGGGAGGTGATGCTGCCGGTCAGCGTCCTCAACCAGATGCGGCGCCAGGCAGTGGAGCAGTTGCAAGCGCTGCGGGCTCAGCCGCGCCGCTGGCAGCTCAATCCTGACGCCCACTGGCAAGACCTGCTGCCTCCCCTAGAGCCAGCCGAGCCGGGATTGCCCCAGCTGGTGGTGTTGGTGCGGGAGCCGGCCCAGTTGTCGGCGGCAATTGCCTGTGGCATCCGCCAGATCTACCTGGAGTTTGAGGATCCCCGCCGCTACCGGGAAGTTATCCGCGCTACCAAAGCTTCTCACCCCGAGGTGGAGCTGTGGGCGGCCCCGCCCCGCATCACTAAGCCGGGGGAAACTTGGATTCTAAAACAGGTGCTGGCGGCAGGAGCCGATGGCTACCTGGTGCGAAACTACGACCACCTACGCTTTTTCGCCAACCAGCGCTGCATCGGCGATTTTTCCCTGAACGTGGCCAATCCCCTCACCGCCCACTATTTCAAAAGCCGCTACCGCCTGGAGCGCCTGACGGCCTCCTATGACCTCAACCATGAGCAACTGGGATCCCTGCTGCAGGCTGGCCCTGCCCATTGGTACGAGGTTACTATCCACCAGCACATGCCCATGTTCCACATGGAGCACTGCGTCTTCTGCGCCTTTTTGTCCAGTGGCACGGATTACACCAACTGTGGCCGCCCCTGCGAAAAGCACGAGGTGAGGCTGAGGGACAGGGCCAATGTGGAGCACATTTTGAAAGCCGATGCCGGCTGCCGCAACACCCTCTACAATGGCAAAGCCCAAACTGGGGCAGAATATGTGCCGCGGCTCCTGGCGCTGGGGTTGCGATATCTGCGCATTGAGTTCTTGCAGGAGTCTGCCGAGCAGGTTCAGCAAACCCTACGCTGCTATCAACAGCTCCTCCAGGGCCAGATGAGTGGCTCTCAACTGTGGCGGGAGCTAAAGCTGTACAGCCAGTTGGGGGTAACAAGGGGCTCTCTGGAAAGTTGAGGTCAATCTATGCCCTTTTGGCCGCCGCAGATCCTCCCCTCTGCCCTCTACCCCCTTCTGCAGCAGGGCCTCAAGACCCTTTTTCCTGAGGCTCTCTGGGACTTACCGCCAGATCCTCAGAAGCGACAGGTGGCCCTTACCTTTGACGATGGCCCTCACCCTGAATACACGCCGACCCTGTTGCAAGTTTTACAGGAGTTTCAGGTACCAGCCACCTTCTTTGTGTTGGGGGAACGGGTGCAGCGCTGGCCCCACCTGGCCCGGAAAATCCGCCAACAGAGCCACGGCATTGGCCTGCACGGCTGGCAGCACCGCTCGTTTACCCAGCTTAGCCGAGGCGAACTGCTACAGAGCTTGCGACGCAGCCAGGATACCCTCGTGGCTGCCTGTGGCGGCACCCCAGAAGAGTATCGGGCTGTGCGCCCCCCCAACGGTCTCTTCTGGCCCCGGACGCTAACCGACTTGCGCTCCTGGGGGTATCTACCGGTGATGTGGAGTGTGGTGCCGGAGGATTGGCTCTGCCCGCCGGTGGCCGTGGTGGTGGAGCGGGTGCTCAACCAAGTGCGGCCCGGCTCCCTGATTGTGCTCCACGACGGCGTCCAGGGGGGATCCCAGGTAGCCGAGGTAGTCTGCCGTTTGATCCCGGCTTTGCGGGAGCAGGGGTTTGACTTTGTCCGCCTGCCCCTTTCTGGCAATCTTCCCAGTTGCAGAGGAAATTGAATACAGTGAAAGACAGCGATAGGAAGGGCAAGCCATGGGCGTGCGCAAGATCATCTACGGCATTTTCGGGCAGCGAGCCGGCAGCCTCATCGTGGGCACGTGGAATTGGCTTTGGGGGCTGCCGGTGGAAAAAGGCGGGGCAGAGGCAGTGGCGGTGGCCGAAGAATCGGTGCGAACCATGCAGGAGACTGTGCAGCGTCTCACCGAAGCCGTCGCCACCCAGGTAGCTGCCTACCAGCGGGCCGAGCAAAAGTACATGCAAAAGGTGCGGGAGTACCAGGCGCTGGAGAACAAGGCTCGCCTGGCTATGCAACGGGGGGATCAAGAAGCCGCTCGCCTAGCTATGGCCGAAGCCCTGCGCATTGAGGCCGCTCTTGGCCCACTCAAAGAACAAGTGGAAACCGCTGAGCGCTACGTCAAGGCTGCCAAGGAAAAGTTGGCCCGGGAAAAAGAGCGTCTGGCCCTCTACAAGAGCGAGCTGAGCAACCTCAAAGACATCTACGAGGTGAACAAAGCCCTTGAACAGATGACCCGCGTTAACAACGCCTACAGCATTGACTCGGCCAAGTCCCAATTTGAGGCGGCCAAGAACGCCATCCAGGCTCGCCAGCTCAAGGTCCACGCCCTCAGCGAGCTCTCCGAGGATCGCAGCGAGCAACTTGCCGCCCAGCTTGACGAAATGGCTCTTGAGGACGAGATCTCCCGCCGCCTAGCTATGCTCAGTGGCCAGGAAGGCAGCCCCGCCAAGCTGCCCTTGCCGGATCTGGACTTCGAGAAGCGCTCTTGATCACGTGTCCTAGCGAGGCTTTGCTTTATTCGTGGGTAAAGTCGGCTTCTGGCACCTGGCTTGTCTCGGAACCAGCAGCCACTGCTTGCAGGGGCACTGCCTGCGGCACTTGTACAATCTGGGGTGTAAAGACAAAGAGGTTGTACACGGTGTTGCGGCGGATGTTGTCCAGCATCTCTAGGAACAGCTCGTAGCCCTCGTTCTTGTATTCGATAAGGGGATCCCGCTGGCCATAGCCGCGCAGGCCCACCGCTTCCCGCAGCGCCTCCATCTGTTGCAAGTGCTCCCGCCAGAGGGTATCCACCTGCTGCAATAGGAAAAAGCGCTCAGCCTTCCGCATCAGGCCAGGCTCAAAGGTATCCAAGAAGGCCTCTTTGGCCTCGTAGGCCATCTCCGCCTGTTTGATCAGGTAGTCGAGGATTTCCTGATAGGAGAGATCCCGTAAGTCCTCAACCTTGAGGTTGTCTTTGAGCAGGGGAATGAACTCCTGCATCTTGGCCGTCAGCTTGTCGATTTCCCACTCCTCCGGCGGCAGCTCTGGGTTGACGTGGGCTTGCACGATCTCCTCAACGGTCTTGCGCACGTAGTCCAGGATCTTGGGTTTGAGGTTCTCCCCTTCCAGAATGCGCCGCCGCTCCGAGTAGATAGCCCGACGCTGGTTGTTGAGAACCTCGTCGTATTCAAACACCTGCTTACGCAGGTCAAAGTAGTACACCTCCACCTTGCGCTGGGCATTTTCTAGGCTTTTCGACAGGAGCGGGTGCTCGATGGGCATGTCTTCGTCTACCCGGAACATGTCCATCAGCTTGGCCACCCGCTCGCCACCGAAGATCTTGAGCAGGTTGTCTTCCAGGCTGAGGAAAAACCGCGAGGAGCCAGGGTCTCCTTGCCGTCCAGCGCGGCCGCGCAGCTGGTTGTCGATGCGGCGGGACTCGTGGCGCTCCGTGCCAATGACATGCAAGCCCCCCAGCCGCACCACCTCCTCGTGCTCGGCCTCCGTGACCTTTTCGTACTCGGCCTTGATGCTGTTGTAGACCTCTCGCAGTTGCAAGATCAGGGGATCCTGCACCGGCGCCTTCTCCGAGGCCACTGCGATGAGATCTTCCACCACCAGCTCCGGCAGGCGGTTTAACCCATACTTGGCCACTGCAGCGGCCACCACCTCCTCCAAAGCCTGGCTGGTGCGAGCTGAGAGCTCACAGGGGTAAAAGTTGGGGGAGACCACCGTCCAGGACTTTTTCGGCTTGGGCGAGGCTGGGCCAAACCCTTGACCGCCGCCGCGGCTTGTCGTGGAGGCCGATCCCAGGGGGTTGTCGGGATCCAGCTGCACCAGCTTGGGCATCAGCCGTTCCCGCAGTTTGAGGCGGGCCATGTATTCCGCGTTGCCACCCAAGATGATGTCCGTGCCCCGCCCAGCCATGTTGGTAGCAATGGTTACGGCACCTTTGCGACCCGCCTGAGCAATGATTTCCGCCTCCCGCTCCACGTTCTCCGGCTTGGCGTTGAGGAGGTTGTGGGGGATCCCTCTTTCCTTGAGCATGGCCGAGAGGCGTTCAGATTTTTCCACACTGGTGGTTCCCACCAAAACAGGACGCCCCTTGGCGTGCATGTAGGCAATCTCCTCGACCACCGCCTTCCACTTGGCGTTTTCAGTCTTGTACACCAGGTCAGGGGCATCTATGCGGCGAATGGGCCGGTTGGTGGGGATAACAGTCACTTCGAGGTTGTAGGTTTTAACAAACTCTGCTTCCTCAGTGCGAGCCGTGCCCGTCATGCCGGCAAGCTTGGGATAGAGGCGGAAGAGGTTTTGGTAAGTAACGGTGGCTAGGGTTTGGCTCTCGCTTTGAATGGGCACCCCCTCTTTGGCTTCAATGGCCTGGTGCAGGCCATCCGACCAGCGGCGACCAGGGAGCACCCGCCCGGTGAACTCGTCCACGATCACCACCTCCTGGTTGCGGACGATGTAGTGGACATCCCGGATGAAAAGCTCCTTGGCCTTCACGGCGTTAAAGACAAAGTGCGCCCAGGGATCTTTGGGATCAAATAGATCTGAGACCCCCAGCAACCGCTCGGCGGCTTCAAAACCTTCGTCGGTGAGGATGATGTTGCGGGCTTTTTCGTCCACCTCGTAGTGCTGGTCGCGGATCAGCTCCCGCGCCACCTGGGCTGCTTTGAGGTACTTCTCGGAGGGACGGGACACCTGGCCAGAGATGATCAAGGGGGTGCGGGCCTCGTCGATGAGGATGGAGTCCACCTCGTCAATAATGCAGTAGTTAAAGGGCCGCTGCATCACTTCTCTGATGTCAGTGGCCAGGTTGTCCCGCAGGTAGTCAAAGCCCAGCTCGCTGTTGGTGCAGTAAGTAATGTCGCAGTGGTAGCTGCGCCGCTTCTCGTCGGTGGACATGCCCTCTTGCACCAAGCCAACCGTCAGGCCCAAGAAGCGGTGCACCTGGCCCATCCACTCCGAGTCTCGCCGGGCCAAATAGCCGTTGACCGTAACGATGTGAACCCCCTTCCCCGTCAGGCCGTTTAAGTAGGCCGGTAGGGTGGCCACCAGGGTCTTCCCCTCCCCCGTTTTCATCTCGGCAATCTGGCCCTCGTGCAGCACCATGCCACCAATGAGCTGCACGTCGTAGTGGCGCATGTTGAGAACCCGCTTGGCCGCCTCTCGCACCACTGCAAAAGCCTCGGGCAGGAGCTCGTCGAGGGACTCTCCTCTGTCTAGGCGTTGGCGAAACTCGGTGGTCTTGGCCCTGAGCTCCGCATCGGAAAGGGAGGCAATCTCGATCTCCAGCGAGTTGATCAGCTTGACAACAGGCAGGTACTTGCGGATCTTGCGCTCGTTGGGATCCCCGAGAAGCTTCTGTAGGGCTTGGAGCATGGGAAGCCTAGGCCAATAGAACGGGTATAGCGCAATTTTATCATTCCCCTCCCCTGGGCTTGGGCGGCCGGAAAGGGCCTAACCTGGTAGCCCAGCCAAGACGGCAGCGGCAGTTTGCTGCAGCAGAGGCAAGCCTTGGAGGGAGAAAAGCGCTTGCGGACAAAGGCAAGAAGATGTCAGGCTAGGGAAGCAAAGCGATCCCAGGGCTTATGAATTTCTTGGGCGTCGGACTGCCGGAAATGCTGGTTATCTTTGCAGTGGCTCTCCTAGTGTTTGGGCCACGCAAGCTACCAGAGATTGGTCGTGCCCTAGCCAAAACCTTGCGCAGCTTGCAGGATGCTGCCAGGGAGTTTGAGGCTCAGTTAAACCAGGAAGCCCAGGAGCTAGAAAGAGCCGCCCGCGCCTCTAGTCCGCGGACAGCCCCTGCAGCCCCGTTCAAAACCGACCCAGTTGCCACAGCCGATATGCCCACAAAGCCGGCTGTGGAGGCAGAGCCTGGGGCCGCCGCCTCCCCCTCCGAGGGCTCCTCAAGCGTGGATGCTGCCTAGCCAATGCCCCGCTTCGACCCGCTCTGTCTCGGCATAAGGACAATTCTAACTATGCCCTGGCGAATGCAAAAGCCTGGCCGCAGCAGCACGGCCAAAACCCCTCGAGTTATTCTCAGGAGCTGTCCCCCGCCGACTCCTCTTCAGGCGTTGGGACGGCCAGCTGGGGGGTTCTGGGTTGTTGCAAGAGCTCAAGACTGAAACCCCCTGTCCAGAGGCGCTTGCCCTCAGACCAATCCAAGTCCTAGGGTAAAGGGGCGAGCTCTTTGCACTTCTATGCCCACGGCCACCCTACTGGTGTCCTGTCCCGATCAAAAAGGCCTGGTAGCCAAGCTCTCCAACTTCATCTACAGCTACGACGGCAACATTCTTCACGCTGACCACCACACGGATCTCGAGGCAGGGTTGTTCCTAAGCCGCATCGAGTGGGATTTAGAAGGCTTTCGGCTAGAACGGTCGGAGATTGTTCCTGCCTTCTCCGGCATTGCCCGCGGGATCCAGGCCAACTGGGAGCTGCATTTTTCCGATACGCGCCGGCGCATTGCAGTGTGGGTTAGCAAGCAACCCCACTGTCTGTTGGATCTCATCTGGCGGCAGAGGGCTGGGGAGCTGCCGGCGGAGATCCCTCTGATCATCAGCAACCACCCCGACTTGGAGCCGCTGGCCCGCTCTTTTGGCATCGACTACTACCACATCCCCGTTTCTCCAGAAAACAGAGCTGAGGCAGAGGCCCGACAACTGGCCTTGCTGCAAGAATATCGCATTGACTTGGTGGTGCTGGCCAAATACATGCAGGTCTTGAGCGGGTGGCTGCTCCGCCAGGCGCCCCCGGTGATCAACATTCACCACTCTACGCTGCCTGCTTTTGCCGGTGCTAACCCCTACCAGCGTGCCCACCAGCGGGGCGTCAAGATCATCGGCGCCACCGCCCACTACGCCACCGAGGAGCTGGATGAAGGGCCAATCATCGAGCAGGACGTAGTACGGGTGAGTCACCGCGACACGGTAGCTGACCTCATCCGCAAAGGCCGCGACGTGGAGCGCCTAGTCCTGGCCCGGGCCGTGCGCTATCACCTAGAAAATCGCGTCCTGGTGTACTGCAACAAAACGGTGGTGTTTGCCTAGGGAAACTGTCCCTTCCTCTTTGGGTGCAAAGGCCGAGCTCTGGAAAAGAAGCTGCTTTGCCAAACTGGAAAAAAGTCAGGCTAGAGGTGGGATTATGGCCTTTGATTGGTTTCGCCGTCGCTACACCGACTCCAAGGGTGAAGCAGAGTCCTCTCCCCAAAAGGCCGAGTCGGCAACTCCCCCAGCGGCAGAGCCGGCTGCCATGTCGCCAGAGGACTATTTGGCCTTTGCTAAAGCCGCCTATGCCAACCTAAAAGCGCGGGCTGCCGCCAAAGCTACTCAAGCAGAGGTTGTCTCCCCAGCCGCCCCAGAACCCCCTGCAAGCGAGGGATCCCAGCCCTCTGCTCCAGCAGCTACAGCACCTGAAGCCGCCTCTCCCTCATCGTCTCCTGAGCAGCCGGCTGCTGTCCCCTCCTTTTTTGATCTGGCTCCTCGCGCTGCCGAGCGCCTGCAGGCCCTAAAGGCAAGCGCCGTGGAGGAAGCAGAGCCGATCCCTGCCAGCGTTGTTGCTCCTGCTGCCCCACCTCTAGAGTCGGCAGAGTCGGCGGCGGAAGAGCTGGTTTTCGACGAGGGCTTCCGCTGGTCAGCCGAGATCCTGGCGGCCCAAGGACGCAAGCCCGAAGAGATCTCCGTAGAAGAGATCTCCTGGCTGCAAAAACTGCGGCGGAGTCTGGGCAAAACCCGCCTCAACCTGATCAACCAGTTAAAGGCTCTGATGGGCCGGGGGCCTCTTGATCGGGAGGCGGTCGAAACCATTGAGACGATGCTGCTGCAGGCGGATGTGGGCGTTGAGGCCACCGAGCAGATCCTCCAGGCCCTGCAAAAACGCATGCGGGAGGAGGTGGTGCCTCCAGAGGAGGCGGTGAAGTACCTCAAGCAGCAGATGCGGCAGATGCTGACGGTAGGGGATCCCACCTTTGCGCCGCAGCGGGGCACGCTCAACATCTGGCTGATCGTGGGCGTGAATGGGGTGGGCAAGACCACCACCATCGGCAAAATTGCCCATGTGGCCCGCCAGTCCGGCTACCAGTGTCTAATTGCTGCTGCCGACACCTTCCGCGCTGCCGCCATAGAGCAGCTCAAGATCTGGGCAGAGCGGGCGGGGGTGGAGGTCATCGCCAACCCTTCCCCCAACGCTGACCCGGCCGCCGTAGTGTTTGATGCCATCACCGCCGCCAAGGCCAGAGGCACCGAGTTGCTCTTGGTAGATACAGCAGGCCGCCTGCAGAACAAGAAGAACCTGATGGAGGAGCTGGCCAAGATCCGCCGCATCATCGACAAGAAAGCTCCCGAAGCCAAGGTGGAAAGCCTCTTGGTTTTGGATGCTACCCAAGGGCAAAACGGCCTGCGCCAGGCCCAGGTGTTTGCCGAAGTGGCCAAGCTAACCGGCGTCATCCTCACCAAGCTGGACAGCACCGCCAAAGGAGGGATCGCCCTAGCTATTACCCAGCAGATGAACCTGCCTATCCGCTTTATTGGAGCTGGCGAGGGGTTGGAGGATCTAAGGCCTTTTTCCAGCTACGAGTTTGTGGAGGCTCTTCTTAGCGAATATTGAGCTCCTATTGGGTAAGGTGGTGGGGGGAGAGGAGATGGGTTTAGCCGCAAACGCTGCCAAGCCTCGCTCTCAAGTTTGGCTTTGGAGTGCGGTGGGGGTGGTGGCAGGTCTAGCCTGGGCAGGGGGGGCGCACCGCTGGATCCAAGCCGGCTTGGCGTTGGCTCTTGCCCAACCCGTTCAGCAGCCAGGAGCGCTGCAGGAGTTTGTGGTCACCTTGGCCGAGGTGCTGTCGGGGATGCTGGGCTTTACCCTCTCAGTGGTGGCCATTGTGGTGCAGTTGAGTGCTGATCGCTTCACCCCCAAAGTTACCGAGTTGTTTCTGCGGGAGAAGACCAATTTCTACCTCTTCTCGTTTTTGATTTTGGCGAATGTGGTCAGTTTGTGGAGCTCGGTGGCCCTGGGTTTCTACGAGGATCCCCAGCTCCTGATTGGGCTAAACCTACTGCTGGGTACTGCCTCGTTTTTGGTGCTCATCCCCTACTTCAGCTTTGTGTTTCACTTCCTACAGCCGACTTCGATTATTCGCCGCATTGAGCAGCAGGTGCAGCAGGCGATCTTGGGATCCCTTGCCTCCAAATCCTCACGATCCAGATTAGAACAGCGGCAGCCCTCTGCCCTACAACCTTGCGCTGCCGCCCATCAGCGCTGCCTCTCGGCCTTGGATGAAATCAAAAGTATTGCCATCAGCGCCCTGCGCCAACGGGAGGAGGTCATCCTCCTGGAAGCCTTGGATAGCCTAAAGGCCCTGTGGATGTTCTATGCCCAGCACAAGGCACACCTACCCCGCTCCTGGTTTCTCTTGACGCCAGCGCTGTGGCGAGATCCCGACTTTGCCTCAGTGGATGAGGGGCTGTTGCGCCAAATCGAAGCGGAGGGATCCTGGCTGGAGCTGAAGATCCTGCGGCAGTATCAGGCCCTGTTTACTGAGGGCCTCAATGGCCTGCGGCAAGCAAGTACTCTGGTGGCCATTCACACGCGGGAGCTGGGGATCCGCGCCCTGCAAAGCCGAGAGCTCCGGCTGGTCGGCTGGGTGATCAAGTTCTTCAACACCTACCTGCGGGCGGTGATCAACGCACGGGATATCCGCAGCGGCTACAACCTGCTCAAGCAGTACCGTTTGCTGGCCGAGGCCGCTTTGCGCCATCAGCAGTCGGCGTTGGTCTTGGAGATGGTCGGCCATTTTCGCTACTACAGCCTAGTGGCCTACAAGGCCGGCTTACTTTTCCTTTCTGAAACCTTTGGCTTTGACCTAGGGGTGCTGGCCCAACTCAGCTGCGCGCTGCAGTCAGAGACAACGGAGGCCATCCTACAAGTCCTGCTCCACCTGGACCAAGACCCGGAAAGCGAGCAGCAGGAAATGACCCTGCGCGGGATCCGGAAAACCCAGGCGCGGCTAGCAGCCTATTTCCTCAGCCGTGGGCGGGAGGATTTGGCCAGGCTGATCTATGAGGATATGAAACAGGAGCCTTTGGCCCGACTGCAGATCATCCGCCAGGAACTCTACTGCACTGCTTCTGAGTTTTGGGAGTTTACGGATCGGGCGGAGAACTTCTACTACCTGGAGCCTGCCCTTCGACCTTATGCCGAGCAGTTTTTCAGCTGGTTTCAGGGACTAACCTCTCTGCCAGCCAGCCTGGAGGGTGTTCCTGGATCCCTGGAGCTTCCGTAAAAAGAAAAGGCCAGATCTCCTTCTGCAGAGTCTAGTCTGGTTAGAGCCGCCACTTGGTGCCGTTCCAGAGGGCTTGTTCATGCGTCCCTTCGGCAACCCCAACCGTTTGGGCAGTGCTCCTCGCCGGGGATCCCTGCCCCCAGCCAGCTCTTTTGTCCAGTTTCGCCGCGACCCGCATCTGTTTTCCTTTTGGGCTTTGAGCCTATTGATCGTGGGCCTGGCAGTGCCGCTGTTTGTGCTCTCGGGAGCGGATCCCAGTTTGGCTGGTTGTGACGAGAGCTTTTACGCCCAGATGGCTCGCGAGCTGCTGCGGGGAGGCAACTGGCTGGGGCCAACTTTTCTGGGAGAGCCTTTTTTTGAGAAGCCTCCCCTGCTCACCTGGAGCGTGGCCCTCAGCTTTGCCCTTTATGGCGTAAACGAGTGGGCGGCGCGGCTGCCCGGGATCCTGGCGGCTTTGCTTTCCATCCCCCTCATCGGCTGGATTGGGCGGGCCTTTTTGCCAAGCCGGGCGGCCCTCTTGGGAATGGCAGTTTTGCCCCTGTGCTACCTCTGGGTGCAGCAGGGGCGGCTGGTGGGTCAGGATGTGCCTCTAACCTGCCTGGAGCTCCTGGGGATCCTAGGCCTAGTGAACGGCATCCGCGGCCACCGGCGCTGGTTCTGGTTGGCGGGAGTGGCCTTTGGGCTGGGCCTTTTGATGAAGAGCGCCATGATCCTGCTGCCGGCGGTGGCTTTGATCCCCTACCTGTGGCAGCAGCGGCGGCACTGGCTGGGATCTGCCCAATTTTGGCTGGCAATTGGCCTGGGCTTGGGGATCTTTGGCCTGTGGCTAGTGCCGGCTGTAGGGGTGCACGGCCCAAAGGTGTTAGCTGCTTTGGTGGGGAAGGTGTGGGATCTGGGGCAAGAACCCTTCCATGCCGATGCCACCGGCTGGTATTACTTTTGGCACATCCCGATCCATGGCTTCCCCTGGACGGTTTTGGCCTTGGTGGGAGGCTGGCTGCTGCTGCGGCAAAAGCCGGGATCCACCCTGCTGGTTTGGTCTTTCCCCCTGCTGTTGTTTTTGCTCTTGCAGCTCTATCCCACCAAAACGCCCTACTACACGGTACAGCTCTATCCCTGGCTAGCTCTCCTAGCGGGGGTGGTTCTGGATCAAGCTCTGCCCTTTCCGCTCCGCTCCGCCTTGCCGGCAACAGTAGGACGAGGCTCTCGCCGCGACAGACCTCATGTGGCCCAGGTGCTCTCTTGGGGGCTGGCGGCGGTGGGAACCCTGCTTTTGGGTTTGGGGCTGGCCCTCAAGCGGGATGTTGAGGGACTGGGTCTGCTCCAACCCCACGCTTGGCCATTGATGGCGATCGGCCTGTTGTATCTGCTCTTGCCGGCAATCTGGAGCTGGCGGCGGGTGCTGCATTATGCCGGCGAACTCTGGGTGGGCACGCTTCTAGCTGCCAGCCTCCTCGCCGTGGTCAGCATTGTCCTGCGGCCTGACTTCGGCAATTTCAATCCCGCCTTTGCCCAGATGGACTGGAGACAGATGCTGGGCTCTGCAGACCCTGATTTTCCCACGGTGGACATTGGCCGCAGCGGCCTAGCGGACGTCTGTCAGGCCCAGGCCCTTGCCTTCTACACCCCCAACCCAGGACGGTGGGTGGATAACCAGGCCCTGCAAGCAGGGAAACATGGGGATTACCTGTGGGTCTCTCCTGTCCAAGCTCAGCAGATATCGATCCAGAATCTGGGGCTGCAGCCTTTGGCCGAGGTGGAGGGCTGGCAACTGGTGCGCCGCTTGGAGCAAGCCAGTGGCGAGCTTTGATCCCTGAGGAAGAGGGGAGGTGAGGAGAGCACTCCACGCCCGACGGGAAGTAACACCTGTGGAGATCTTGCTAGGGGGGTAGTGGAGGTGAACTCTGCTGCTAGCTACAGGTCGTGGAAGCAGGCAGGTCACTTTGCCATGGGCAAGGTCGGATTCGAACCGACACGGTTTCCCGCCGCATTTTGAGTGCGGTGCGTCTACCAGTTCCGCCACTCGCCCAGCTAGATCCATTATCGTACTGAAGGGACAGAGGCCCGTCAACTTTGCTGCCCCAACCCGGCTGACAACTGGGAGCCAACGGGATCCATGCCCCTAGAGACCTGTTGAGGTTGCTCTTACTTTACTTCGTGGGGAGAGGGATCTCCTCTAGTCCTTGATTCACCGGACAATTGGCCACTTTGTGGCATAACCAACCTTCTGCCTTGACGTAGATGGGCTGAGCTAGTAGGCTTGCAAGTACATCTTTTCTGGTAGGCACTTTGCCTAGGCTGAAGTTGGCTCCGTCTTTAGCCGGTGTGCCTTATGGGGGCAAGGAGCAACTACCTGCAGCTTGCGGGGAAGTCACGCCTGTGGAGATCCCGCTGGCGGGGTGGTAGGGGTGGGCTCTGCCACTAGCCATGGGTCGCTGAAGCAGGAAGAAAGGCTCAACCCCGAGCGAAAGTCTGCTTTTGCCCGGGGTTGTATAAGTCTTTCAGAGCGGCTCCTAGCCTTCTGATACTCGTCGCTCTTTTGGGGCATTCTAGGTCTAGAACTAGCGGTTTGCCAGGGATCCCCTATGATTCGACTTTTGGTGGCTGCTGCCGCGGTGCTGGTGGGCTTTCTGCTGGTCAACCGCCTCTACCGCAACCCCTTGAGCTCGGAGCCAAGGCCGGAACAGGCCAGTCCCGAGGCCGCCCAGCAAGGGATCCCGCAGGGAGGGCCGCTGCAGATCTACCAGTCGCGGGATCAACTGCAACAAACCCTCAACCAAGGAGCCACCGCTACCCAGCAGCAAGTGGAAGCCATTGAGCAGTCCTTGGGCAATTGAACTGGGGCTTGCGAAGAGAAAGCAGCCAGGACAGGAGGGTGGAAGGCTTGGGCAGATCTCCCAAACGCGCTAAAGTCGAGAATGCGGCAATTGCTATAGACCGTCCATGCGGATCCCTCCTGTTACTCCAGAGAAAGCCGACAAGCAACTGCAGAAGGTTTACGAAAGCCTGGAAAAAACCTACGGCACTGCCCTGAACCCCTTGCAGGTAATGGCCCACAAGCCTCAACTGATGCGGGCGGTGATGAACCTCTATGGGGCGCTGCACACGCAAAATCCCAACCTGCCTGAGGAGCTAAAAGAACTGATCAGCATCCGCATTGCCCAGATCAACGGCTGCCGCCACTACTGCCTGCCCTACCACACCCTGCAGGCGCAAAAACTGGGGGTCCCCCCAGCCAAAATTGCAGCGGTGGCGCAGGCCCGCACCAGCTCCCTCTACACTGAAGCCGAGAAGCTAGCCATCGAGTACGCCGAGCGCATGACCGTGCCCAGCATGGTGGTGACCGACAGCTTCTTTGCCCGCCTCAAAGCTATTTGGTCAGACGAAGATCTGGTGGAGCTCTCGGCCTGGATTGGCTTCATGAACTTCTGGACCAAGGTCATCGCCGCTTTGGATGTGCCTCTGGATCCCGTTTTTGCCGAGCAACTCCAGGCCTCCTAGCTGGCCGCTAGAAGTCTCCCCTAAGCCCAATCGTCTCGGGTGGTAAAGCTGCGGTCGTACACCTGGCCGAGGGCGTGGATTTGGCGAGTGCGGGCGAATAGATCTTCTTCGCTGAGGCCCCACCGCTCCAGGATCTGATCCAAATCTCGCTGTAGATCCCAGGCACCGGGGAAGCCATAGTAACGGATGCGCAGACGGGCCACTTCCGCTAGCGCCCAATCGGAGGGAGGGCCCTCCTGGGCCATCAGCTCGTTGAGGAGAGCTCGATCGATGTGGTATTGCGGGTGTTGCTGCTCGCGTCGAGAGGAGCGACTGGTAGGAGAACCGGTCATCGCCCTCCCTCCTTTTTCACCACTTTAGCCAAGGCCAATGGCGAGGATTGGGATCCTTGATGTCTAAAGCCATCGAGGAAAAACGGGAAAGCCGCTATACTGCAATTGTTGCAGAGTATAAACTTCATTGCGGAGGTGG
Source organism: Synechococcus sp. W70.1 (assembly GCF_047461515.1). Lineage (NCBI taxonomy): Bacteria > Bacillati > Cyanobacteriota > Cyanophyceae > Synechococcales > Synechococcaceae > Synechococcus > Synechococcus sp. W70.1. The sequence continues at coordinate 24,219 of NZ_JANSHH010000035.1, read as the reverse complement.
TGGCCATGCCCATGCCCATGATCGAGACCCGTACCGATCGGATGCTGCTCAACTTTGGGCCGCACCACCCTTCCATGCACGGGGTCTTGCGCCTGCTGGTCACCCTCGATGGTGAAAACATCGTCGACTGCGAGCCCGTGATTGGCTATCTGCACCGCGGCATGGAAAAAATTGCCGAAAACCGCACCGTGGTGCAATACCTGCCCTACGTCTCCCGCTGGGACTATGGGGCTGGCATGTTCAACGAGGCCATTACTGTCAACGCCGTCGAGAAGCTGGCCGGGATCAGCGTGCCCAAGCGGGCTAGCTACCTGCGGGTGATCATGCTGGAGCTAACCCGCATCACCAATCACCTACTTTGGTTTGGCCCTTTCTTGGCGGACTTGGGCGCCCAAACCCCCTTCCTCTACGCCATGCGGGAGCGGGAGTGGATTCTAGACCTGTTTGAAGCCGTCACCGGCATGCGCCTCATCAACAACAACTACTTCCGCGTCGGGGGCGTGGCGGTGGACTTGCCCTACGGCTGGACGGAAAAGTGTTTGGACTTTTGCGAGTACTTCCTGCCCAAAGTGGATGAGTACGAACGACTGGTTACCGACAACCCCATCTTCCGGCGGCGGCTGGAAGGGGTAGGGGTCATTTCCAAGGAGGATGCCATCAACTGGGGCCTCTCTGGACCCATGCTGCGGGCCTGCGGCGTCAACTGGGATCTGCGCAAAGTAGACCACTACGAGTGCTACGACGACTTCGACTGGGAGGTGGCCGTTTACCCCGAAGGGGACTGCCTGGCCCGCTATCGGGTGCGCATGAAGGAGATGCGCGAGTCCTGCAAAATTGTCCAGCAGGCAGTGAAAGCCCTGCCCGGCGGCCCCTTTGAAAATCTGGAAGCCAAACGCATGCTGGAGGGGCCAAAGTCGGAGTGGAATCAACTGGACTACCAGTTCATCAGCAAGAAGCCCTCGGCCAACTTCAAGATCCCCAAAGGGGAGGCCTACGTGCGGGTGGAGAGTGCCAAAGGGGAGCTGGGGATTTACATTGTTGGCGACGACAATGTCTGTCCTTGGCGCTGGAAGATTCGTCCGCCTGGCTTTGTCAACCTCCAGGTGTTGCCTCAGCTGGTTCGCGGCATGAAGGTGGCCGATATGATTGCCATTCTGGGCAGCATCGACATCATCATGGGGGAGGTGGATCGCTAAGATACTCTAGGAAAGCGAGGACAAAGGCGATGGCCTGGGCGATCCTAGTTCTGCCGCTTTTAATTGTTGTAACCATTGCCGCAATTATTGGCCCCAAGCAATGGGCCAAGTACCAAGAAGAAAGGCGTCGCCGTGCCGAAGAGTTATCCGATGCCCGCCTCCAGGCCATCATTCAACAGGAGCTACGCCGCCGCCACCGCCCTCCCCAGTCGGATCCCAACGGCAAGACCTAATTAGCAGTATTTGCAATCCACTGTCTTTAGGGAGCTACTTGACTCCATGACCACTGCTGGCATCGACTTGCAGCACAGCTTTGAGACGGCCCTGCAAAACTTGGGCCTAAGCCCAGGCGCTGCCCACGCTCTATGGGTACCTCTGCCCCTGGTGCTCATGGTTATCGCCGCCACCTTGGGAGTGATGGTCATGACCTGGCTAGAGCGCAAGATCTCGGCGGCGGCCCAACAGCGGATTGGCCCCAACATGGCTGGGCCCCATGGGGTACTGATCCCGATTGCCGATGGCATCAAGCTCTTAACGAAGGAAGATGTACTGCCCAGCCTAGCTGACCCAGTTTTGTTCACGCTGGGTCCCATCCTGGTTTTTCTGCCCGTCTTTCTGTGCTATCTGGTGGTTCCCTTCGGCCAGAATCTACTGATCTCCAACATCGCCATCGGCGTCCTTTTTCTGATCGCCACCTCCAGCGTGCAGCCCATTGGCTTGTTGATGTCCGGCTACGGCTCCAACAACAAGTATTCCCTGCTGGGGGGTCTGCGAGCGGCGGCCCAATCGATTAGCTACGAGCTGCCCTTGGCCTTGTCGGTGCTGGCGGTGGTGCTGATGAGCAACGGCCTAGACACCGTGGGGATCGTGGAGCAGCAGAGCGGCCTGGGGATCCTTAGTTGGAACGTCTGGCGGCAGCCGATTGGCTTTGTCATTTTCTTGATCTCGGCGCTGGCAGAGACGGAGCGGATTCCCTTTGACCTACCGGAGGCCGAGGAAGAGCTGGTGGCTGGCTACCACACCGAGTACTCCGGCATCAAGTTTGCCCTGTTTTATCTAGGCTCCTACGCCAACCTGCTGCTGGCTTCTCTAATCGCGGCAGTGCTGTACCTGGGGGGCTGGTCCTTCGTGGTGCCGGTGGAAGCTATTGCGGCGTGGATGGGGATCCCGCTAGACAATCCCTTTTTGCAGATTGCAGCCGCAGCCTTGGGCATTGTTATGACGATGGTCAAGGCCTTTATCTTTGTGTTTTTGGCTATCCTCTTGCGCTGGACCGTGCCGCGGGTGCGCATTGACCAGCTCTTGGACTTGGGGTGGAAATTTCTGCTGCCCGTCTCGTTTGTCAATTTGCTGTTGACGGCAGCTTTGAAGCTGGCCTTCCCAACCTTTTTCGGGGGTTAATGAAAGTAGAAGCAGCAAGGGAGAGGAAATAGGTCATGACTTTTCTAAAGCGCGTTGGCGAATACGTAAGCGATGCCTTCAAGGCTGCCAAGTACATTGGCCAGGGAATGGGGGTCGTCTTCGACCACATGAACCGCCGGCCCGTGACTGTTCAGTACCCCTTTGAGAAGCTGATCCCTTCCGAGCGCTTTCGGGGACGTATCCATTTTGAGTTTGATAAGTGTATTGCCTGTGAAATCTGTGTTCGGGTTTGCCCCATCGACCTGCCCGTGGTGGACTGGGTCTATAACACCGAGCTGAAGAAAAAAGAGCTCTACAGCTACAGCATCGATTTTGGAGTGTGCATTTTCTGCGCCAACTGCGTAGAGTTTTGCCCCACCAATTGCCTCTCGGTTACCGAAGATTATGAGCTAGCCACCTACGACCGCCACGAGCTGAACTACCATCAGGTGGCGCTAGGTCGCCTGCCTTCCAAAGTAACAGAGGATCCAATGGTGACCCCACTGCGGGAGTTTGCCTACCTGCCCAAAGGGGTGATCGATCCCCACGACTTGCCCCCTGGATCCCAGCGAGCTGGGAAGCGACCCGAAGAGATTTTGGCAGAGATGAGAGCGGCTAAAGCAGCAGAAGCAAAAGAGGACAAAACTGCTGCAGAGCAGTCTAACTAATAGGCATAGGCAGCTCTCTTGAGTAGTTGACAAGACGCCTTCTTCACTCCAAGAGGCTTGGGCCCAGGCTAATTCCCTCTCTTTGTTGCCGTTCTTGTTTGTGCTGCGGGCGCAGATTGCAAACGGCAACACTTCATCCTTGACGGCGACCGAGGTCTTCACCCCCTCTCTAGGAGACAGAAATCGTCAGCAAAAGCCGGTAAGAAAGGCGACCGGCTGCCACCTAGCGCCTTCTAAGTGGAAATTGAGTGCCCTTCTGGAGCCAACCCCAAGCTAGTTCACCGAAATGGCAGGGCCAAAGTTGAAGTAGGTGGTGCTGCCAGGGTTGGTGGTGTTGTCAAAGGTGCTAAGGGTAGTACCGCCGACCGTAATCGGCCTAGGTGAAGGAATGGCGGGAGTCACCCGGATCTGGCCACCAAAGGGGATGGTAAAGGAAGTGGGGAAGATAGCCACATCTCCAGACACCGAGGTAGAGGTGGCAATTACTGTGCCATCCGCTTGTCGAATGGTCACCGTGGCCCCTGCCGGCAAGCCCGGGATCGTAATCCGCGGGCCAGCAGGAGTTGGCGTTGGCCTGGGTATTGGCTCTGGGATGGGCGTTGGAGTCAGCCTAGGTGTCGGTTCCGGCGTAGGCGTGGGTATCAGTCCTGGGGTAGGTGTGGGTGTCAGTTCTGGAGTGGGCGTGGGCGCCGGAGTTGGGGTGGGCCTTGGAGTTGGCCTGGGTGTTGGCGCTGGGATGGGCGTTGGAGTCAGCCTAGGTGTCGGTTCCGGCGTAGGCGTGGGTAT
>NZ_JANSHH010000035.1:0-20068 GCF_047461515.1 Synechococcus sp. W70.1 | reverse complement strand
CAGTCCTGGGGTAGGTGTGGGTGTCAGTTCTGGAGTGGGCGTGGGCACAGGGCCAACGCTGATCCTTTCAGCAAAGTTCCCCTGGAAGCGGTTGTTGGCCAAGTAGGCAGCAACTACTGTCTCCGGAGTGCCAGCTACCACTTGAATCCCTGCCCCTATGCCTTCACCGCGGGTTATGAACGTATTGTCGGAAATAGTACGAGCTTGGCTTCCTTGCAAAATGCGGATACCAACACTGCCAGCTATTCTGCCAACACCGATCCTATTAAATTGGATGGCCGGTGCCGACCCCGCTCCATCCAGCTGGATCCCAGTTGTGCCGTCGGTAGCTGCTTGCCGAGCCTGCACTGGCGCAGCAGTTGCAGCAGTGGCTGGATCCCCTTCAATCTGGTTGTTACGGAAAACCCCGCCAGAGTTGTCGCTATAGCGAACAGCCAAAGCCCGCACAGCCTGCAGGAGGATTGTGCTGTTTTCAATGGTAGGGTTACTACCTGGCACAGTGCCTATACCCACACCACCAGCTTTGCTGACGGTGGATGAGATGCTCGCGACCCGGCCATTGCCAGAGATCTGCACACAAGGATCCGAAAATTGCCGGCAAAAGATCTGAGCCAGCTGGCCCAGAACCCCCTCCAGAACCGCAGCATTGCCATTGACCAAGATGTTGGAGCGGGGATCGTTGAGAGTTACCTTGCTCGGCTGAAAGTTGCCGTTGTTCACCTGAACGCGCCCACCTTCTAGCACCACATCCACCCCCTGTAGGCTGGTTTGGCTAGCTACAATCAGGTCGAAGGGTCCGGTCAGGATCTCGTAGGCTGCGGAGCTGGTGATGCGAATCCGTCCGCCGTTGGTGCCGTCGCCCCCATCTAGGGCCAGGTTGCCCTGCAGCCTCTCTCTACCTGCCCCCAAAATCTGGATCAGCACCTCTAGTCCTGCTGTGGCATTTTGCAGCCGCTGCGCTTCTGCAACGGCATCAGCCACCTTGGTAAAGGGGCCCCTGGCCGGATCCACTTGCAGGACGACAGATCCACTACCTGGCGACGGCAGAGGGGGAGAGTTGCCTGTGCCTCCTCCACAGCCAAAAGCGATCCCTGCCAACAGAGTCAGCAAAAGGGAACGAACTGGCCAGATAGATTGGGATACTTGGCCGTTTGTAGGACGAAGTCCTTCCATCGGTGGGAGATCCTTGGCAAGTTCCTATTAGTCAAGCCTATCAGAACTGAAGACACCCAGAGCCCCGATAGACCCCTGGGATCAATCTTCTCAAGCAGAGCCTCCTAAAGGGGATCTTGGCAGAGGGTCTGCAATCAGTAGGGAAATTTGAAGTTCTAGCGTTGTCGGCCAACCACGACCACTTGCAAGCAGCCCAGAGCAGATGCTGAGCCGGTATATCCTAGGAACGGATCCAGATAAGTTACAGGTCAGCCATGTTCTCTTTCATTCGCCCGGTCGCGCGCAACAGCTGGCTGCCCGCTTAAGAGATCCTGGGGCTGCCCCACTGCAACTCATCGATGTGCGAGAACCGGTAGAGCCAGAGCTAGCCAACCTCAGTGCCCTTGGCTTTAGTACCGAGAGTAGCGCGAGCGGATTCTGGCAGAGCTTGACCGAGATTGCTCAGCTCTCGTCCTCTGCACCCACAACATTAGCGTCGGCATCCACGCCTGGGCTCTTGAGGTAGATCCCAGCCTGCCCCTTATTGAGTTCTACAGCGTCAGGGATTCCACCTTTTGCTCCAACAACTGGGCTAGATCTTGCAAGAAGGCCGCGGCGTGGGCGCCGTAAATGACGCGGTGGTCGCAGGTGAGGTTAACCTGCATTTGGGAGCGAATGGCAATGGCTTTTTCCGGCGTAGCCACCACGGTGGGGCGAGCAGCGCCAATGGCCAAGATAGCCCCTTGGTTGGGGGGCAGGATGGCGTCGAAGCGATCCACCCCAAACATGCCCAGGTTGGAGAGGGTGAAGGTGCCACTGTTGTACTCTTCTGGCTGCAGTTGCTTGCGCCGCGCTCGCTCCACCAGCTCCTTCCAACGCCGTGAGAGTTCGTACAGGTCAACGCGGTTGGCTTGCTTGAGCACAGGGGTAATTAGGCCCCCATCCTCCATGGCCACCGCCACGGCAATGTTGATGTCCGCTTTGTAGTGGATCCCGTTTTCTGTGTAGCTGGCATTGAGGAGGGGGTGCTTTTCTAGAGTGAGGGCCACAGCTTTGACCAAAAGGGCGGTCAGCGTTACCCCCTTGGGCTTCACCCGTTGGTAAAGCTGATCCAAGCTGTCAGTGGTGATGGTGTAGCCGACGTGGAACACTGGCACACCCAGGCTGGCGTTCATGTTGCGCACTACCGCCGCCTGCAGGGTGCTCAAGGGAACCACTTCTCCCAAGGGCAGAGAGACAGGGGGAGGAGCAGCCGAGGAAAAAGCTGCCGCCGGGGCAGAGGCAGCCTGAGCTGCGGCCCGCTCCACATCTTCCGCTACGATGCGGCCCCCTGGGCCAGAGCCGCGCACAGTGCGCAGGTCAACCCCCAAGCTCTCTGCCAGTTTCTTTGCCCGCGGGGAAGCCAGGATCCGCTGGGATCCGGCCCCGTCGGAGCCAGTTGGGGGTGCGGAGGTGGAGATCGCTGCAGGGGCAGAGGCTGGCCGTTGCACTGGGGGGACAGAGGCTGCACTAGGCGTAGCTAGTGGCGCAGCACCCTTAGAGAGGGCCTTAGCTCTCTCTTGAGCCTCGGCCACCTCTGCTTCGGTTTCGGCAATGAGGGCAATGGGCGTGCCCACCGGCGCCGATTCCCCTGCCGGTACCAGGATGCTGGCCAGAATGCCGCTGTGGAAGGACTCCACATCCATGTCCGCCTTGTCCGACTCCACCACCAGGATGTTTTCCCCTTTCTCCACCCGGTCGCCGGGGTTTTTCAGCCAGGCAACGATCTTGCCCGTTTCCATGGTGGAGCTGAGGGCCGGCATGGAGAGTTCGTGGATCATGGCGGGAATGGCAACACAGCAGAGAAGATTGTAACCCAGCCAACGCGATCCCAGCGCAGCCCCCTGAGCCTATTGGGTACCATCGCCTTCCGCCTCAGCCACCACCAACAGAGTTTTCAGCAGGGAATCCGGGTTGAGGCTAATGGAGTCGATCCCCTGCTGCACTAGGAAGCGGGCAAAGTCAGGGTAGTCGCTGGGGGCCTGGCCACAGATGCCAATCTTGCGCCCGTGGCTTTTCACGGTCTGGATTACCCGGGCGATCATCCGCTTGACCGCTTCGTGGCGCTCGTCAAAAAGATGGGCCACCAGGGCGGAGTCGCGATCCAACCCCAGGGTGAGCTGGGTGAGGTCGTTGGAGCCGATGGAAAAGCCGTCGAAGATCTGGCAGAACTCGTCGGCCAGGATGACGTTGCTGGGGAGCTCGCACATGACGTACACCTGCAGGCCGTTTTCCCCTCGCACCAGGCCGTGGCGGGCCATCTCCTCCAGCACCTTGTGCCCTTCTTCGGGGGTGCGGCAGAAGGGAATCATCAAGATGACGTTGGTCAGGCCCATCTCGTCCCGCACCCGTTTCATGGCCCGGCACTCAAGGGCAAAGCCGTCGCGATAGCGGGGATCGGTGTAGCGGGAGGCCCCCCGCCAGCCAATCATGGGGTTTTCCTCGTGAGGCTCGTAGCGGGATCCGCCCAGCAGGTGGGCGTATTCGTTGCTCTTGAAGTCCGATAGCCGCACGATCACCGGCTTGGGGTAGAAGGCAGCGGCGATGGTGGCCACTCCCTGGGCCAGCTTGTCCACAAAGTACTCCGGCTTGTCAGAATACTGGGCGGTGAGCTCTGCCAGGCGCGGCTCCTCCTTGACCGCCTCCTCGTAGTGAACCAACGCTAGAGGGTGCACCTGGATGTGGTTGGCGATGATGAACTCCAGCCGCGCCAGACCTACGCCATCGCAAGGGATCTCGCTGAGGCCAAAGGCTTTTTCCGGGTTGCCCACATTCATCATCAGTTGGGTGCGGGGACGGGGCAGCTCCTCGAGGGGGATCTCTGTAACTTCATAGGACAGCAAGCCAGGATAGACGCGCCCTTCCTCCCCTTCGGCGCAGGAGACGGTGATAGGCTCGCCGGAGCGGAGTACTTGCGTGGCGCTGCCGCAGCCAACAATGGCCGGGATCCCCAGCTCGCGGGCAATGATGGCCGCATGGCAGGTGCGCCCCCCTTGGTTGGTGACGATGGCGCTGGCCTTTTTCATGATCGGCTCCCAGTCGGGATCTGTTTTCTCCGTCACCAGCACCTCGCCCGCTTGGAACTGATCCAAGCGGCGCACATCCAAAATGACCCGAGCTGTGCCCTGGCCAATGGCCTCCCCCACTGCTCGTCCCCGCACCAGGGGTTCTGGGCGCGCCTGCGGCTGCGTCAAGCGATAGGTCTTGAGGCGGTTGGCGGCTTTTTGGGACTGCACCGTCTCGGGGCGGGCCTGGACAATGAACAGCTCGCCCGTGATCCCATCTTTGGCCCACTCGATGTCCATGGGGGTGAAGCGGCCCCGCAGTGCCGAGTAGTGCTCTTCGATAAGGCAGGCCCAGCGAGCCAACTCCAGGATCTCGTCGTCCTTGAGGGCATATTGCCGGCGCAGGCTTTCGGGGACGGGTACGTTTTTGGTGAAACGGGATCCCTCCTCGTCGTAGACCAGCTTCAGGGCTTTGCTGCCCAGCTTGCGCGAGAGGATGGGCCGCAGCCCCTGCTTCAGGGTAGGCTTAAAGACCACGTATTCGTCGGGGTTGACGATCCCTTGCACCACGTTTTCCCCCAGGCCATAGGCCGCGGTGATCAGCACCGCATCTTTGAAGCCGGTTTCTGGGTCGATGGAGAACATCACCCCCGAACAGGCCAAGTCCGAGCGCACCATCTTCTGTACCCCCACCGAGAGGGCCACCTGAAAGTGGTCAAAGCCCTTGATCTGGCGGTAGGAGATGGCCCGGTCGGTAAACAGGCTGGCAAAGCAGCGGTGGCAGGCATTCAGCACCGCCTTTACTCCGTGCACGTTGAGGTAGGTCTCCTGCTGGCCGGCAAAGCTGGCGTCGGGCAGGTCTTCCGCCGTGGCGCTGGAGCGCACCGCCACATCGGTGTCAGGGCCGTAGCGCTCGCACAGCTTCTGGTAGGCTTCGGCAATGGCCTGCTCTAACTCCAGTGGGAAAGGTGTCTGCAGGATCAAGGTGCGGGCAGCTTTGCCCCGCTCGCGCAGGTTCCGCACATCCTCGATGTCTAGGTCCTTGAAGATCTCCCGCAGCTTCTCCTCGAGGCCGCCAGCGGCAATGAACTGGCGGTAGGCATGGGCGGTGGTGGCAAACCCCAGGGGCACGCGGATCCCTTTGGGGGCTAACTGCTGCAGCATTTCTCCCAAGGAGGCGTTTTTCCCGCCTACCTGAGCAATATCCCGTAGGCCCACCTCTGTGAGAGACAAAACCAAGGGCGGCTCTGAGCCAAGCTGGCGTTGAGGGGGTTGCTGAAGCTGGGACCCCAGCGCTGCTCCATTCAACATGCCTTGCCTCCTTGTACCCAGCGGACCAACTGTGCAATAAGTGCTGCAACACTTGCGTGTAGCAAGAAACTTTCCCCAGCCAGAATCTGGCCCGGCTTTAAGGAGCTATACCCCCACTGTACTGAGGGTTTTTCTCTGGTTAAAATCCCGGCACAGCCCCCTAGAGAAACCTGAGAAGGAGATGACACAAAGCCAATCCTGCCAAGATCCTGCTGAGAAAGCTGACACAAATCTTCGACCTTTTTTACCTAATGCAAAAGTAACCGCTCTGCCACAATGTTTTCAAAGCAGCAGTTTGCGGAAACAGGGCAAATGGAAGACCCCAGAGATCCAGTGGCAGAAATTCGCCGGGTGACGGTGACGGAGAAACAGCAGGGCTTGCGGCTGGATCGCGGGTTGGCAGAACAACTGCCCGATCTATCTCGCTCGCGCCTGCAGCAGCTCATCCGCCAGGGCCAGGTTTGGCTCAATGGTCAGCCCTGCCTGGATAAGGATCGCCCCCTGCAAGCGGGGGATCAGATCGAGGTGCGGATCCCGCCAGCCACCCCAACCTCGTTGCAGCCGGAACCGATCCCCTTGGACATCCTCTACGAAGACGAGGATCTCCTCGTCCTCAACAAGCCGCGCGGCCTGGTGGTGCATCCTGCTCCCGGACACGCCAGCGGCACCCTGGTGCATGCGCTACTGGCCCATTGTCCTCACCTTTCGGGGATCAACGGCGAACTGCGTCCGGGGATTGTCCATCGCCTGGACAAAGACACCACCGGCGCCTTGGTGATTGCCAAGCACGATCAGGCTCACCAGCACCTGCAGGCCCAAATTCAAGCCAAAACTGCCCGGCGCATCTACCTGGGAGTGGTGTTCGGGCGTCCTGCCCAGAGCCAAGGCACTATCTCTGCCCCCATTGGGAGGCACCCGGTGGATCGGCAGAAGATGGCCGTCCTGCCCCCCGGCCAAGGGCGAGCAGCGGTAACCCACTGGCAGGTGCTGGAGCGCCTGGGCAACTACACCCTAATGCAGTTTGAGCTGGAGACCGGTCGCACCCATCAGATTCGGGTGCATGCCGCCCACCTGCACCTGCCCATTGTTGGGGATCCCCTCTACACCCGGAGCAAAACCAGCCCCGTCAAGCTAAGCGGCCAAGCTCTCCACGCCTGGAAGCTCTCCTTTGTTCACCCACGCACTGGTCAGCCACTGCAGTTTACCGCTCCCTTGCCAGAGGAGTTTGAGCGGCTGCTGCGGCAGTTGCGCAGCCAGGTTGGCTAAGGGAGAGGCAAGCAGGATTGCAAAAAGCTAGGGCACGGAGCTCGGCGTTCTTAAACAGAAGCTAACCCAGCTTTCACCAATCCACAACCTCCGTTCGGGGGCAAAAGTGCTTGACTAAAGGCAACTAGCCATTGTTGCGGATCCCTTTACATTTGCCGGCGTCGCTGAGGTTAGCCGTATGAGTTCCCTGAGCTCCCGTCGCTTTTTCCTGCAGTTGTTGATGTTTGGGGGTGGGGCAGCTGCCCTGGCCGCCTGTGGGGGCACCTCCAGTTCTTCTATCCCGCCGCTGGGAGAGCCGGGATTTCCCCAGGGGGTGTTTGCCGGGGATCCCACCCCCGAAGGGGCGGTGCTCTCGACGCGGGTGGTGCCGGCTAGCAGCGTGGATACGGTGGCGGTGACGCTGCAGGTGGCCGAGAATTCCGAGTTCAATCCCATCCTGCAACAAGTTCCCCTCACCGCTCGCCGTGTAGCGGGTCGCAACTACCGCACCGAACCGGGCGACTACATTGCTCGTGCCGTCGTCACCGGCTTGAGGCCGGCGCAGCGCTATTTCTACCGTTTTGTCAGCGAGGGGTTTAACACACCCGAGGGGCAGATACGCCCCCACCCCGCTCCCGGGGCTGGGCGGCCCAGTCGTTTGTTGCACATTAGCTGCGCCAACGAGCCTCCTTTTCCCATCGGGGCGGCCCTGCTGGCAGAGGTCAACCGCGGCGACATCGATTTCATCGCCTTCAACGGCGACACCGTTTACGCGGATCGCTTCTGGCTGGGTCTGGATCCGATACCAACGCTTGAGTTTTACCGCAGCCTCTATCGGGATCAGCGGGATCCCAAATATGCCGGGCCGGAGTTTGCCCAGTTGTTTAGCCGCACGGCTTTTGTTTACAACTGGGACGACCACGAGGTGATTGACAACTACAGCGGCCAGAAGGCCCGCGGCGGTCGCGCCGTCCAGCTCAACGACGCCACCGGGCAAACCCGCGATGTGGAAGATCTTAGAGTGTTAGGCTACCAAGCCTTTTTTGAATACAGCCCCATGAACCCGAATTTGACGGATGTGCCGGGGGTGGATAGCCGGGATCGGCTGTTTCGCAGCTTCCGCTACGGGGCCAATGCCGAAGTCTTCATCCTCGACCTGCGCCAGTACCGCGACTTGGCTGCCGTGACCCCCATCCTGCCCATCTTGCCCCCCGGCCTGACTCGTCAGCGCTTTTTGGAGCTGGCCGGCATCCGCCTCACGCCCGAGCAGGAGACCCTTTTCTTTGGCCCGCCGGGATCCGAGCAAGCCCTGTTTAACCTGCTGCGCCGCACGCCGCGCACCCTCTTGGGAGAGCCGCAGAAGCAGTGGCTGTTCAACGGCCTGCGCAACTCCACTGCCACCTACAAGTTCATCGTCAGCGAGTTTCCCATCACAGTGACCTATTTCCGCTCCAACGACATGTGGGAGGGCTATTGGCTGGAGCGGCAGGAGGTGATCGACTTTATCGAGCAGAACAACATCCGCAACGTGGTGTTCCTAACCGGCAACAACCACGCCGGTTTCATCGGCCAGGTCAACCCCGGCAGCAGCAACCCCATTTGGGAAGTATGGACTGGCCCCACCGGACGGAGTGTTACCGCTTTAAGCATCGATGAAGAAGGGAATCGCCTAGGGATCCCCAACGCCAGCCGCCTCTACTACCGGATTGTGAATGGCTTTCTGGCCCCTGTGAACCCTGCCAATCCAGAGGTGAGCGGGACCCCTGGCGTAACAACGGGCAACCTGCGCTTCTTGGAGCTGGCAGTGCCTAACTACAACGTCATCGAAGTGTCCGGCAGCCGCTGCACCATTCAAATCAAAGGCCCCACCGGCAGTGTTCTGACCGATCCCCTGGGACGCCGCGGAGAACTGATTCTGCCCCAGTGAGGAGCTGGATAGCTCCGGCCTAGAAAAATAGAGGGCTTTAGGCAGATTTTATCCACTCTACTCTGATCGAAATCAAGGGATTCCCGCTCTGGTCGGGATCCCTTTTTTGTAACTCTTTTTTGCGATTTTCAACATGGGATCCTTAACGTGATCTGGATCATTCGGGAGAAACAGAGTTGGCTGCTAGAGTGTGGGTGTTGAGGCGGATCCCTGTAGCCAAATCCATTCTTTCTCCGTTCTTCAGTAAGGAGGGCATTCCTATGGCTTCGGTGCGGGGCTGGTTGATGGCAAGCCTGATAGGGGCAGCCGCGGTTGTCGGGGGTGCTGCCGCCTGGGCTCAGAGCCGTAGTTTATGGCTTTTTCATGGACAATCGACAGTAGTTACAGGCTACTTCTACCAAGGTGAAAACATCTGGGCGCAGTGTGATCGGGATTGCTTCGATGTGGATCTGGTGCTTTACGATGCCAGTGGTCAAGTGTTGGCTACAGACGAACTCCTGGACGATTTCCCCATCGTGCAAGCACCCTACGAGGGAAACTTTGCCGTTAAGGTGATTATGGCTAGCTGTCTCCACCCGCGTGGTTGCGCTGTGATTGTAGATTCGGACTACAGCTTCTAAAGGGGCGCCGGCTGTCCTTAACTTCGCCCCCACGGCTTGGAAAGCCAAGTCAGCAGCCTAGCCTGCTTTTTGGGTGGCTTCCTGGACTTTGGCGTGGGTAAACTTGCTTATGCCGTGGATGGTTTTTTCCCAGTAGAAGGGCTTGGTAAAAAGCTGCCACAGGGCCATATAGGCTGCGATGGAGTGGAGCTGCCAGTAGATGGGGTTGAGCAGGGCATAGAAGGCCAGATCGTAGTAGCCGCGTCGGAAGACAGCCACCAAGTTTAGGTAGATCCCGATGGCATTTCCTACCAGGAGGTTGAACAAGCCTAGGTAGATCAGCCAACTGGGGAAAATGTTTTGCAGCCAATGAGCACGGGTGAGCAGCCAATAGAAAAAGAGCAGCCACATAATGGGGCTGGTGAGGAAGGTCAAGAAGCTGCCCCCTATGAAAAACTGGTAGGCCAGCCAGTTTTTAAGGCCCAGTTTGCGCAACGAGCGCAGGGGGTGGCGGTTGTGGACTAGCCAAGTCTGCATGTAGCCCTTGATCCAGCGGGAGCGCTGCCGGATCCAGTTTTTAACGGCACAGTTGGCCTCTTCGTAGGTGGTGGAGTTGATCACCCCTACCGTGTAGCCGTGCTGGCTAGCGCGGATGCCTAGATCGGCGTCTTCGGTAACGTTAAAGGGATCCCATCCCTGCAATTCCCGCAGGCGGTCGGTGCGGAAATGGTTGCTCGTGCCTCCCAGGGGGATGGGCATTTTCAGAGTTTCCAAGCCTGGCAGGAGGTAGTCAAACCAGTAGGAATACTCCAGCGTAAACATGCGGGTGAGGAAGTTCTCGTTGCGGTTGAAGTAATTGAGAGCAGCCTGGACGCAGACCAAGCTGGGATCCCCTTTTCGGAAGGCAATGACTGCTTTTTTGAGTTGATCTGGGTCAGGAATATCTTCAGCGTCGTAGATGGTGAGGTATTCGCCGCGAGCAAAGGCCAGCCCATAGTTGCAGGCTTTGGGTTTGGTCTTGGGCTTGCTATCCGGCACGATGAGTAGGCGCACATAGCGGGGGGGCTTGGCGGCCCGAGCGGCTTCGATGGTGGCCTGGTCGTTTTCCTCCAGTAAGATGATCACATCCAAGCGCTCATGGGGGTAGTCCAGCTTGGAGAGGGAGTTGATGAGAATCGGGATGACTTCTGGCTCTTTGTAGACCGGCACCAGGATAGTGTAGATGGGCAAGGTGCGGTCATCGAGGGCGGCCACTTCTTCATCGGAGATCTGGTGGAAGCGATCGGCGGATCCCACCAGGCTGAGCACGAACTTAAAGAAGATCGAGGCTACATAGAAGAGATTGACCAACAACACCAAAATCGTCAGGGTTGTCCAAGGAGCACTGGCCAACCCCCACAGCAGCAGCACCAGCAGGCCGTAGCCTACCGCAATTTGGGAGGGGGTAAACACCCGCGAGGCCGATTCTTCTGGCAGGCGGGCCATGAGCTTGTACACCGCCTCTTGGCTGAAGCGGGATCCTTGGTCTTGGCTGAGGAGTTGGGTGATATCCCGCTCGCTGCCCAGCACCTTTTCAATTCGCAACCCTGGCCGCCAACTGTAGAGCAGCTCATCCACCGCCCAGTCCAGTGGGTCATTGACCATCACGGTGAGGGTGTTCTCATCCGTCCAGCTCAAGGGGTAGAAGAGGTGGCGCATCATCAGCTCAGGCTCGAACTGGCGGCTCAAGCTCTCGTCGCGGTAAAGCAGCCCTGTCCCCATCAGCTCCGAGACGGAAGGATAGCCCAGCAGATGGGCCAGGATGCTGAGATACTCGGGGGTGGAGAGATAGCTCAGACGGGTCAGCACTTGCCCCAGGTTGGATCCAGTGCGGCGGCGGATGTCCAAAGCCTGCTGCCACTGCTCCAGAGTGAGACGACTGCCCAGCAGTTCGGCAGCAAGCTTGCGTTCGAGGATAACTGTCAGGATCTGCTTTTCTGTGGCTGGGATCTCCCAGATTTTTTTCACTCCTGGGCACAGCCGTTTCACGGCCTGCCAAACGCCAGGGTAGCCCGGCTCTTCAGTGGCCACGACAACGGTTTGCGGGTTGAGCCAGCCACAGGGCAAAAAGCGCACTGGTAGCAGATCCCCTGGCTCAACTAGCCAAGGCAGTTCTAGATCTAAGGGGTGCTTGAGCAGCCAGTCCCTCAGGTTGGGCCGATCCAGAATCTGGCGACAGAGATGAGCAAACTTGGAGGGGTGCATGGCCCGCAAGCTCCAAAGAGCCCTGGGCAAGGAGCAGCCCACTGCTTCCCGGTAGTCCTCGGCTGCTGCCAGTTGCTGCCGGGTGAGGTAGCCTGTCTGCACCAGCCAGGACTTGATCGACTGCAGCATGGCCTCTAGGTTGGGGTTCGGCTTCAGTCTGGCTTAAGCGCAAGTCCGTGACTAGCCCCCTACGAGGGGATTGGGGATTCGGGGCGGCGGGCCAAGCGTTGGTAGACATTCCAGGCCCCTACTGCCAGCAGGAGAGCCAGCACCAGCACCAGCCAGTAGCGGTACTGCCACAACAGGAGCTGCCAACTGAAGCGGCCTGGGTAGCGCACCCGATAGCCTTGGGGTGTGAGATCCCAACTCTGTACCTGGGTGAGCTGGGGGGTGGCAGCGTAGGCAGTGAGCACATTTCCCTGCAGTTGGTTGGCTAGGCGACTGCGCGGATCGGCAAGGCCACGGCTGAGGCGTTCTGCCAAAGCTGGATCGGATCCCCACCAAGACAGCCACAGGGTGGGCTTGCCCTGAACCAAAAAGTACTGCAGCAGGCCAAGGTTTTCTTGTGGTTGAGCAGCCAGGGCCACCTGCTGGTTTAAGGGATTGAGGATCTCAAACTGGGATCCCAGCCGAATGGGGCTATTCAGCTCCACCTGCTCCGGGGCGGCTACCAGGATTTGCCAAGCGAAGTTCCCGCTCTCCAGTTTGCCTCCCTCTTTGGGCAGAAACTTCACGGCGGGCAAAAGCGGTCGGGCGGCCAGCCGGCTGAGGGCACCGACCAGGTAGGCGGCAGCCGGCAGCAGTTGGAGATCCCCTAGCCCAACCCGTCCGGATCCCTGCAGCACCGCCGGGATCTCCTGCAGCTCGCCGCTAGGGGCTTGGTAGCCGCTCCAGAGAAGGCCAGAGCTATCCGAGCGCACCTGGACTGTTAGCGGTGTCAGGGATCCCTGGCAATTACCGGGGCTGGCCCCGTAGTCAAAGCGGAGCTCCAGTTGATTAAAGCGGCGCAGCAGGCGGGTGGGCAGGGTCACAGTTTCGTTGAGCTGGGTGCGCCCGGTTAGGTTGTAGGTGCGCAGCAGAACGCCGTTCAAGAACACGTAGCCCGTCAGGCGATCTCCCACTCGGCCATCCACCGGGTTCATAATGACGTCTAGTTGCGCCGCCAGATCCCGCGGCCGCCCCCCCAATTGGGACAGGTTGAAGTTGAAGACCAAAGACTGGCTGCCAAACCCCCGCAGCAGGGGATCCACAATCCCCAGCTCACGGAAGCTGAGGCGGTTGGCCCTGAGCGCTCTCTCCAGATCCGCCACCCTTGTCACCTGGATGCCGCGGCTGACCAGCCCCGCCCGCTTCCATTCTTCATAGAGAGCAAGAATAGCTTCCCGGCGGGCGGCTACCCGTAGGCGGGATCCCTCGGGGGTAATTTCATGCTGCAGGTGGGGGGTGAAGTTGGCCGGTTCTAGGGTAACCTGAGCTCCTGCAACCGGGCGGTTGCTCCAGAGAATAGGGGTCTGGGGAAAGAGGTGGGAAAGCAAGCTATAGAGCCAAAGGGCCGCTTCTGCGGCTTCAGGAGTGAGGTTGGCTGGCACCACCAGAGTAAGCTGAGGGTATACCAGGCGCAGAAAGCCAGCCACCGTGGTATCCGGAACGCGGGGCACCAACTCAAAGAAACTGTCCCGCCCCACCGTCAGCAACAGATTGCCGGTGTTGAGATCGGCGCAGATGTCATCGCTGATGCTCAAAAAAGGCTGGACGGAGACAGTAATAAAGCGCTCACCAGGGGGCAGATCTGGGATCGGCACCCGCACCACTGGCTCCTGCCGCAAATCTCCCACCAGAAAGATCCCAACCAGTTCGTCGTTAATGAGCACCCGCACGGTGGAAGTAGGCTTCAGCACTGGCGAGGGCTCCAGCCGCAACTGCACAAAGCTAGCTTCAGGATCAACGCCATTGATAGGGGCAGGGACGGTAACATCGAGGCGCGGGTTGGATCCCTGCAGCAGCACCGAGCGCTCGTAGCCTAGCCTTTGGAACGAAAGAGGCTCTGCTTGTCCTGCCTCTACCGGCACGCAGCACAGCAAACTGGCAACGAGCAGCGCCCATCGTCTTCTCCTCTGGCTCACCTTTTTGTTTGGATCCCTAGACATGCACAGACAAAGCCCAGCTCTAAGGTGGGAGCAGCCGTCCAGGCTTCAGAAGTTATTAGCCGGCCACAAGAGAGCCCTTTTGTCTTGGGCCTACCCTATGTGCGAGCGTAGTCGTCCTCGAAGCGTACAATATCGTCCTCTCCCAAATATTCCCCGTTCTGCACCTCGATGACGACCAAAGGGGTAGTGCCAGGGTTTTCCAGGCGGTGCTTGGTACAGGGGGGGATGTAGGTGGACTCGTTGGAGTTGAGTAGCATCACCTCTTCGCCCCGCGTGACCCGCGCCGTACCCCGCACCACAATCCAGTGCTCACTGCGGTGGTAGTGCATCTGCAGGCTGAGGCGATGGCCAGGCTTGACCTCGATGCGCTTGATCTTATACATCGGCCCTTCATCCAAGACCCAGAAGGCTCCCCAGGGTCGGACTTCTGCCTGGCAGGGCAAAAGCTCCAGCGTTGGAATTGCCGCGTTCTCCCTGTCCCGCGCAGACTGTAGCATTGAGGTCACACCTTGTTCCCGTTCAAAGACCTTCCTATCTTCACCTGCAGCCCGCCAACTTTTCATCGACCATTTTGCTGAACCCAATACGCCAAAATGCGTAGAAGAAACGCCTCGAAAATACGGCTCTGCAGGGATCCCCAAAAACACCCACCCATCACCCAATGGTTTTTCTGAAGCTTGTTGGTATCCAGTCGCTTTTGGGATTCTCTAGAGGATCCGAGTCTCCCAGCTCAATTGTTAAGTTTAGTAGTTGAATTTGTTTACGAAGCATCTATGTTTGCAACTCAGCTTAAAGCCTTCTGGAGGCTCTTTGCGCCTATCGGGATCCCGTTGCCGCTCCTAGCTGGCCTTTTGTGGGGGCTCAAGGAAGGCTGGGGCTGGGTGAGCCTGGAGATGCAGTTTCTTGGCTACAAGGGATCCGTAGCCGCCCTGGGGCCGGATCCGCGCCTGCCCATTGTCGGCACCACTTTCCCCCCCTCCCTGGTGCTGGCTACGGCCATTCTGGGACAATCCCCGCTGTTGCTGCAGGCCATTTTGGGAGCCCTGTTGTTGGGCTGGATGGGGCAACAGTTGCGCCGTCTGCCTGCCGGCCTGGGGTGGCGCTGGCTGTGGGGCTTGTTGCTGCTGCTGCAGCCGGCTTTGATCCTAATGCTGCTGCGTAGCCCCACCTGGACAGCTACCTCGCTTTTGCTGGGGGTGAACATGGCCTTGTTGTTTCCCCTGGCCGATGAGAAACAAGCAGTGGAGAAGGATGAGCTGCCCGTTACGCTGCGGCTGCTGCTCATTGGCCTGACCTTGGGGCCTCTGATGGTGCTGCGCTGGGAAAGTAGCTGGCTGCTGCCCTGGCTGGCGATAGCACTGCTATTAGCTTTTCGCCGCGAATCCTGGGGCTTTCGCTGGGCTTCGCTTTTGGTGGCAGGCTTTGTCAGTCTGGCCTTGATCCTGAGCTGGCTGTACGTCAACTGGCTGTCGGTGGGGGATCCCTGGGCCTTTACCTTTCAGGTGGGCAGTGGCCTGCGGCTGCCGCAATTGCGGGAAGACTTACAGCAGGTAGGTGGCTGGCGGGGGCTGCTTGAAGCGGGAAAGTGGCTGGCGCTGCTGGCTCCTGCCTATTTGCTGTTGGGGATGGGATCCCTGTTGGGTCACGGTTCGGGCCGCTGCGTCTGGATCTTGATCTGGGGGATGCCGCTGGTGATCCTCTTAGCTTCTCTGGGGCAAGGGCTGTTTCTGCCAGAGCTATGCCGTTTTGCTGTTTTCTGGGCACTCTTGCCTCTTGGGATGAGCGCCTACCTCGCTCGTGGAGCTGGTCCCCGTTGGGCTAAGTGCTTGTTGATCACTGCTCTCTTGGGGCTGAACTGCTTGACTGCCGGCTATGGGCTAAGCCAAGAGCCGGGTTTCCTCATGCCCCTGGTGGCTGAGGAGCGGGATCTCTGGGAGCGACTGGTGGCAGAGGTAGCACCCATAAGCCCCCAGTTGGAAGCTGCCCAAGACCTGTACGAAGTAACTCCTAGCGGGCAAGCTCTAGAAACATGGCGAAGACAGCGCCAGGAAAAGCGCCAGGTTGGGCAGTATCTCTATCGCCACCTGTTGCCCGGGCGAAAAGTGCTGGTGGACGACGACATCCACTTTGAGGCTATCTTTTGGGCAAGAGACCCGCGCCTGTTTCTCACCCCTCACCAGTACGAGTTTGCCCTGGCTTTGCAGCACCCCCAGGAGCGGGTGGACTACTTGCTGGTGGCGGGGCCAGCGGATCCCTTGCGGAGTGTCGATCGCATCCTGCAATTCTGGCCTGAGCTCAATTTTGAGGGGCTGCCGGGCTTCAGGGAGGTCTACAGCTCCCCACAGGTGCGGCTGTGGGCCCGCCAGGTAAAGCTTGAGGAGGAGAAGGGATGAGCTGGGGACGACAATGGCCGAGGCGACAGGTGCTGCAGATGGGCGGAGCGCTGCTAGCTGCCTATGGAGTTGCCGGCTGTGGTCAAGGCTCCGAAAACGTTGCCCTTGGGAACCTGAACTTGTCAAAGCTGCTGGCCCGCTGGGAAGTGGGCATCGGGGCAGATCCCGGTCGCTTCCTCTGGGAGATTGAGTCAGACCCCCAGGTGGCGGCGGTGGCGCGGGGCTGGGATCCCCATTTCCTGAGCGGCTGGCTCAACAGCTTTGATCACCGCCAGGGGGATCTCTCCTTCTGGCGCAACTGGCACCAGGCCGGGCTTCTGCGGCAGTGGTTTGAGCGGGGCTACAGCCTGCACATCATCACCTGGGAAGACGACACCCACCGCCCCTGCGGCGACTACCACATCTCCCAGCAGTTTATCCAAGACGTAGCCGAGCTGGCGGGGTATATTGCCCAAGCCAACCCCCAAGGCCGCCCCACCTACTGGAGCTTGGCCACCGAGTTCTCCTACTGGCGCATCCCTGCCGATACCTACAACGCCGACACTGCCCCCTACTACCAGGCTCTCATGCGCAACGTCCTAAGAGCTCGCCAGGCCATCAAGGAGCGTTTGCCAGAGGCCGAAGTGGCCCTCTGTTGGGGCGGGTGGATTGCCACCTTCGACGATCCCCAGCGCGGGTCGGGGCGCAGCATGGTGGAGCCTTTTGCCGAGACGATGAACCAGATGGACGGGATCGCCTTCCAGTCCATGCGCCAGCGGCGGCCAGGGGAGTTTAACCCAGAGCTGAACGGGCCGGATCCGGGCAACCCTGAGCAGATCCGCCTCTGTTGCCGCCTGTTTTCCCCCATCCACTCCAACCTGATGTTGGCCCACTACGAGCCCTCGATTAAGGACAAACACCCCAACGGCGGTCGGGCCGACACGGTCCAGGTGGACTTTGCCATCATGAGCCGGCGGGAGTGGCTGCAAGAGGTGTCGCAACTGGGGCTGCGGCGCATGTCTCTCATGCACTACGGCCTCTACAAGGGGGATCCCTATGGGGCGCTGACAGCAGCGCGGCAATTCCGGGCCCGGGTAGGTTTGCCGGCTGTTGCCCGAAGGATGTAGCCGTGGGGACGAGGGCCCAAAACGGCCTTTGGCAGATACAATCCCCCTTGGCGGCGCTGTTGTTGGGGATCCCCAGATGAAGCCTTTTGCCATAGCAAGAAGCTGGCTGCTGGGCCTAAGCCTTGTCTTGGGTCTGGAGCTGCCAGCCTGGGCAGGCTGTGGCTTTCCTCGCGGAGAAGGGAAGACGTTTTTCTCGCTGCAGCCTGAGGTGTACCAACCCCGCACCCGCTTTGACCAGAAGGGACGCCTGCAGCAGGCCCTTTCGGAGTACGGAGAAACCCGCCTTAACCTTTTCGCCGAGACTGGCCTTAGCGATCAGCTCACTCTCAACCTCAACACCAGCTACGTTTTCATCGAAAATCGCTTTGCCAGCGGGGCTGACACCGTTACCCAGCGCAACCAGGGCCTGCGGGATCTGGAGCTGGGCCTGCGCCATACTTGGGGAGAGGGGGATCCCTTTTTCTCAGCTCAGTTGACGGCCCTCATCCCGCCTGGATACGCCACCGAAAATACCCCCCTGCCCTTGGGGTACGGAGTCTTTGGCTACGACTTCAGCTTAGGAGCGGCAGCCAATGTCGAGCTGGGATCCCTGCCCGCCTTTTTCGACTCTTGTCTTACGTTTCGGGATTACCTGGGCTATCCGGGCGACCGCCTCAAAGCCAACTTGACCTTTGGAGCGGATCTCAGCCCTGAGGTGCAGGCCATTGTGGCTCTGGATGGCGACTTTACCCTCGGCAACGGCGCCCCTTTGCTCTTTGGAGATGTGGCAGTGCAGGATCCCGACTACGATAGCCTCAAGCTTTCCGGCCAGCTCAACTGGCGACTAGAGGGAGGGTTAACGCTGGGCCTAGGAGGGTTTCAATTCTTGACCGGCCGCAACACCAACGCCGGCGGCGGCTTCACCGGCTATGTGTGGCTGAGTTACTAAAACCCAACAAAATATTGCAGGATACCCGCCTCGGTAACAGGGATCCGCAGCGCCAGATCTAGGATGAGTCTTGGCAGCTGTTGGCCAGGAGAACGGATCCCATGCCTCGCTTTGAAAACATCATTGCCGCCATCGACGGCACTGGCCCCACCGAGCAGATGGTGCATACCCTCCTGTCTCTACCGGCCTTTGCCCAGTGCCATGTGACGCTGCTGCATGCGGTGCCTTCCCAGACCTCTGCGGAGGAGATGCGAGCGGCCTGGCAAAGGGGGCAGGAGCTATTGGCCCAGACGCTGCAGACCTTTCCCCCGCGGCCTGGGCTGAAGATTAGCACTCAACTGGTGGAAGGGGATCCCAAGGTGGTGGTGCTGCAGGTGGCGGAATCTCTACCCAATCCCCTGATTGTCATGGGATCGCGGGGGCGCAACCGCATCATGGCCATTTTGCAGAACTCGGTCAGCCAATACGTGTTCCAGCTTGCCTCCTGCCCCATGCTGCTGGTCAAGGACGACGCCTACGTCAAATACCCCAGCCACGTCATGGTGGCCCTCAACAACTCCCCCGCCGCCCAGGCCGCCTTTGCCACGGCCCTGGATCTAGTGGCCGGCATCCCGGGAGCCCAGATTTTCCTAGCCTCTGTGCAACTGGATGCCGATGCCCAAGCTCGGGACGAAACCCTAGACCGGGCAATCGCTACCCTCAAAAGTCGCCAAATTGGCCACCGAGTGTTAACTGCCGTCGGGGATCCCGGCACTGAGATTGTCCGGCTGGCAGAAGAAAGCAAGGCCGACCTGCTGGTGATGGGATCCCCAGATCGCCGGCCCAGCATTGCCCGCAGTATCCCCGACTTGGATCGGCTCTTGGGACGATCTGTCTCCGACTACGTGCGGGTGCATATCGGCTGCCCAGTGCTGATGGTGCGCTCTGTCCAAGACTGACCTAGGGCAAGATGGAGCGGTGCTCCGTCACGCGGTCGCTCTGCTGCTGGCGATCTGGGCTGACGGCCCAAGCCTCGAAGATTAGCTCAGGGACGCCGGGAGGGATGGTCATGCGGGTGAGAGCTTGCCACTGCCCCTGCTCGTTGCGGGAGAAGTCCAGCAACCAACGAGGGCCATCCACCAAAGAGCGGGTGCGGCCATGCTTGACCCAAAACTTAATCCACAAGGGAGGCTGCTCGCTCGAGCTACTGGCAGAATTGAGCGAGGCGGGCAAACGCAGCACTACGTCAAAATTGTCACCTGCCCGCAGGTGCTCGGGCACCAGCAGTTGGGGCGCTGGGCACACGCCTGGGGGCAAAGGCAGGGTTTCCGGGTTTTGGTCAGTCACAGCTAAGGGTGGGGTGGGCTGGATCTCGGTTTGGGCTGGCAGGACCGCCTCTTTGCCAGGCGGCTCAGTTGGAAGGGTCCCCACCCCAGGTTGGGCGTTGGCTTTGGCTGCAGCCTCTGCTGGGGAGGTAGGGGAGGCTGGGAGCTCTTGTGGCGGAAGCGGGTCGGGAGCTTCTTTTCCCCCAGAGGCGCTGCGCTGCCAGATGCGCAACAACTTCTGCAGGGTGCGCTCGGGGGAGAGCAAGGTTGTAGTCGAGGCAGGGCTAGCCTCAGGGGTGGGTGGCTCTGCTTCCTGCGGCAAAGAGGGTGGCCCTTCCCCCTGGCCGCGGCAACGAACAGAGAAGGGGACTCTCAGCAGCTCCGGATGCTGCCAGGAGGAGGGAGCGAGGCACACTTCTCCCTGCAGAGGGCGAGCCCAGGGCTGGCTGGGTAGGGTGAGGGGAATGCTAAACACTGCCGTTCGCGCTTGTCCTGGGAGTTGAATCTGCCGTCGCCCTTGGAAAAGGGGATCCGGGCTCCCCTCCTGCCAAAGCCGTACCTGCAGTTCGCCGCTGCAGCCAATTCGCCCCGTCAACACCAGTACTTCCTCTGGGGATCCCTCCAGTTCGCTGTGCATGAGGGAAAACAGCTCGGGTGGGGGGGCAGGC
>NZ_JANSHH010000034.1:0-130780 GCF_047461515.1 Synechococcus sp. W70.1 | reverse complement strand
ACGGCAAGGTGTAAGGACTACGTCCCGCTTACGCGATTGGCAAGGTGGTGATTGCCGTGCCGCCGGAGTACACCACCCAGGAGTGTTCAGGGTGCGGCTATCTAGTGAAGAAAACTCTAAAGTGCTACGCACCGCTTACGCGACCGACTCGTACTCACCGTTGCCCGCGATGCGGCCTGGTGCTGGATAGGGATGTCAACGCAGCCATCAAAGTGCTCCGCACCGCTAACGCGATCGTCCTGCGCCGTGGTTTAGCCGTGGTTTAGAAATACTGGGCATGGTGTGGAACGGTAGCAAACCGCCATTGCTTCGCAACGCTTCGCGAACGAGAGAGGGAACGCTTGGGGAGAGCGGCACCGCTGCCATGAAGGGGCAACCTGACATGGTAAGTGCGCTCGTGGAACCAAGAACGAGAATCCCCGGCCTACGGCCCGCTGTCGCGAATGCCCTTCAGGGCGGGGAGTATGTCAATCCAAGCTAGCCAGCCGTTTGCGCTTGGAGGGTAAGGAACTCAGGCAGTTTGCGCCTGGCGCGCCAGCCCCGTTGCTGCCAAAGCAGCCAAGGCGCGATCCCGGTAACGGCCATAGCGCTCTTGTTTGCTGCGAACCTTTTGCCCCTCCAGCTCCGGCAAGAGGCCAAAATTGGCTGGCATGGGCTGGAAGTACTTGGGATCGGCGCTGCTGATGAACTGAAACAGGGATCCCATCATCGTCTCCGGCGGCAACGTGATCAAAGGCAGCCCCAGAGCCAGGCGAGCGGCGTTCTGTCCGGCCAGCCACCCCCCCGCCACGGCGCAGGCGTAGCCTTCAGTGCCCACCAACTGGCCGGCAGCCAACAGGGTCGGACGGCGGCGAAATTGCAACGTAGGCAGCAAAAGCTGCGGCGAGTTCAAAAAGGTGTTGCGGTGCATCACGCCAAAGCGGACAAACTCCGCTGCTTCCAGGCCGGGGATGAGGCGAAAGACCCGCTGCTGTTCTCCCCACTTCAGATTGGTCTGAAAGCCCACCAGGTTCCACAGCTTGCCTGCTCGGTCCTCCTGGCGTAGCTGCACCACCGCATAGGGCCGGGATCCCGTGCGGGGATCCACCAGCCCCACCGGCTTCAAGGGTCCAAAGCGGAGGGTGTCTTTGCCGCGCCGGGCCATTTCTTCAATGGGCAGGCAGCCCTCGAAGAACTTGCGCTCCTCTTTTTCAAAATCCTTAAGGGGCACCTGTTCTGCCTCCACCAGCGCCTGCCAGAAGCGCTCGTACTCCGCCTCTGTCATGGGGCAGTTGAGGTAGGCGGCCTCTCCTCTGTCGTAGCGAGAAGCCTGAAACACTACTGCGCGGTTGAGGGAATCCCCGGTAACAATGGGGCTGGAAGCGTCAAAAAAGCTCAGGTATTCCAGGCCGGTGAAGGCTTGCAGCGCCTTGGCTAGGGGCTCGCTGGTCAGGGGGCCGGTGCAGAGGACAGCTATCCCTTCTGGGATCTCGGTCACCTCCTCCCGGCGCAGGGTGATGAGAGGATGGTTGGCGATGGCTTCTGTTAGGGCCTGGCTAAAGCGAGCCCGATCCACGGCCAGGGCTCCCCCTGCCGGCACAGCGTGGCGATCCGCGGTGGCGATCACCAGAGATCCCAGTTGGCGCAGCTCTTCCTTAAGCAGCCCTGCCGCTCGATCGCTGGCTATGGCCCCGAAGGAATTGCTGCACACCAGCTCTCCCAGTAGATCCGTATGGTGGGCCGGGCTTTGCCGCACAGGGCGCATCTCCGAGAGGATGACGGGCACCCCCAGTTGGGCAATTTGCCAGGCGGCTTCTGTCCCTGCCAGCCCCCCGCCCACCACATGGATGGGGGCCACGGTTGGCGATGGATGCGCGGGATGGTGCATCACAGCCTCCAGAGATAGGTATTCCCCGCTAGCAGCTCCCTCAGGCGGCAAAGTGAATGCGCAGGTAGTCCTCTTCCATTTTGGCTCGTGCCGGCTTCATGGCCGCTAGAGCCTGGGGCAACACCAGGTTGCGGCGGTGGTTGCCAATGCGGATGTTGAGCTCGTCGCCAGTTTTGCTCAGCTCCACCTGCTCTTTGGGGATCCCGGGCAAGTAGAGGTCTAGGCGGTACTGGCCGTTGTCGGTAACCACCTGCATTGTCTGCTCAGCGTAGAACACCTCCGCCGGGTTGCGGTCTCCCCAGAGATCCTTTTTCAGGCGGGCCAGGGCGTCCCACCCCACCAGCTCCTCGGGGTAAAGCGGGATCTCCACCACCGGTAGAGGAGCAAAGTCCTCGTGGATCTGCTGGCGATACTTCTGCTGGGCAGCCTTCCAGGCGGCAAAGTAGGGATCCACCACCCCTTCTGGCAAAATGCGGTTGGCGATCACCAAATCGGTGGCGACGCCGTAGAGGCTGAGGTAGGCATGCGCCCGCAGGGACTCCTTGATCACCATTTTTTCGGGGTTGGTGACCAGGCGCACTGAGGTGATGCGGTTGTCGGTAAGGATGCGCTCTAGCCGCTCGATCTTCTGGTAGAACTCGTAGGGGGCATCTAGCACCTGGTCATCTGGCAGGGGGATCCCGGTTAGCCCTTTAACAATCGGCTCGGCAATAGGGCGCAGCACCCGCGCCAACCCCTGTAAAGGTTTGTAGAACTTGCGCATGTACCAGCCGGAAACATCGGGCAAGCTGAGGAGGCGCAAAGCCGTGCCAGTAGGGGCTGAGTCGATGATGAGCACATCGAACTTGCCTTCGTCGTAGTGGCGGTTGACCCGCACCAGGGCAAAGATCTCGTCCATCCCCGGCAGCACCGCCAGCTCCTGCGCCTGCACGCCGTCCAGCCCGCGGGCCTGCAACACCTGCGTGATGTAGGTCTTGACGGATCCCCAGTTCAGTTCCAGCTCCTGCAGGGCATCCAGCTCCGCTCCCCAGAGGTTGGGTTTGACCTCCACCGGCTCGTGGCCCAAGGGCTGGTCGAAACTGTCGGCCAGGGAGTGGGCCGGATCGGTGCTCAGCACCAGGGTTTTTAGGCCAAGCTCGGCACAACGCCAGCCGGTCGCCGCTGCCATCGAGGTCTTGCCGACCCCTCCCTTGCCAGTCATGAGGATGATGCGTTGCATGGGAGCGCCGTTTACATTCTTTTACAGTTCTAGGCTAACCGATTTGCTCTTTTCTCCTCCGAGCAGCCAAGGGCTGGAGGGCAGTCAACAGGTACACTATATGGTTGCTGAGAAAGTAATGGCCAAGAGTCAAGCCGGTGAAGACAGGTGGGAGGTGGAGGATGATGCGTCGCTGGCGCAGTTTGCTGCTACTTGCCATCCTAACGTTGGGCCTGTGGCTGGGATCCCTTCCTGTCCAGGCGGCTGCCGCCTTGCCCCGAGAGCTACAGCAGCTAGAGCAACACGTAGAGCGGCTGCAGAGCCTGGTGGACGCTGAGGATTGGCTGGAGATCCGCTCCTTCATTCACGGGCCGATGGGCCTGACCCGCAAGACCCTAACCAGCCTGGCAAACACCTTGCCCCAGCAGCAAAAGCGGGAGATGCTGCGCTTGGCCAAGGAAATGGGCCGCAGCTTGGAAGAACTGGACTTTGCCGCCAAAGCCTACGACCAACCAGAGGTGGAAGCTGCCCAGGCCAAGGTGAGAAAGACGTTGCAAGAGCTCAAGGCCCTGTTTTCGTAGTTGGGGACAGAGCGGATCAAGTTAAGGGGAAACGCTCCCGCAGATCTTGAGCCACCGGCGGGGGTACCAGGTGGTCAATGGGGCCGCCCAGCTTGGCCACTTCCTTAACTAAGCTGCTACTGACAAAGCTGTGCTCGCTAGCAGTAGCAAGGAAAAGGGTTTCCAACTCAGGAGCCAGGAGCTTGTTGGTGTGGGCCATCTGCAGCTCGACATCAAAGTCAGATAGCACCCGCAAGCCGCGCACAATGACTTTTGCCCCTCGCTGGCGGGCGTAGGCCACCGTCAGGCCGGAAAAGGTGTCGACCTCAACGTTTTTTAGGTGGGCAACAGAGAGGAGGATCTGGGCTTGCCGCTGCTCAGGAGTAAACAGAGGCGTTTTGTTGGGGTTTTTCAGGACTGCAACGATGACTTTGGAAAACAGACGGCTGGCCCGCTCGATGATGTCGAGGTGCCCAAAGGTGATGGGGTCGAAGCTGCCGGGGTAGAGGGCAATCATGCTAGAGAGGGTACCGCTTTTCTTAGCCTACCTGCTCTCGGGCCCACGCCAGATAGGTAGCGCTTACCTGAGCAGCCGGCAGAGCCAGGATCTCCGGCTCCTGGTAGGGGTGGAGCTCCCGCAGCCGCTGTTCCAGGCGGGGATAAGCACTGCTGGGCAACTTAAGCAGCAGCAAGTATTCTTTCTCTGTCTGCAGGGATCCCTGCCAGCGGTAGTGGGAGGTAATCGGGGGCAGCACCTGGGCGCAGGCCACGTAGCGCTCGGCCACTAAGGTGTGGGCCAGGCGATGGGCGTCGGCTTCGGAGCCCACGGTGGTCATGACCACGGAGAGGGTTTCTAGGGCGGTCTTGTCGTCCATTAAAGCTGGCTGTAGGCATTCCTCTCCCCCATCCTACCCTTCAGGCTCCGCAAGAAAAAGGGCAGAGCTAGGCCAGCTCCTCAATAGCCCCACCCAGCCGGGAGGGAGCACCGCCTTCTACCTGAGGACGGGTAGTTTACAATAGAACTCTGCCCGGCTCAGGTCGGGCTTGTATCTTGTCGTTATCTAGGGAGAAACAAGCCTTGCCGAAATTTGCCCTAAAAGCTTTGTGGCTGCAAAACGATTTGGCCATTGCAGTGGATCAAGTAGTGGCCAAAAACCGCAGTCCTCTCACCCGCTACTTCTTCTGGCCCCGAGATGATGCTTGGGAACAGCTTAAGGCTGAACTGGAAAGCAAAAGCTGGATTAGTGAAGAAGATCGCATCAACTTGCTCAACCAAGCCACTGAGCTCATCAACTACTGGCAAAATGGTGGGCGCGACCGCCCCATTAGCGAAGCCCAAGCCCAGTTTCCTGACATCCTCATCAGCGACAGTTCGTGAGTGTTCCCTGCTTCCGCCTGCTATCTCTGCATCCAGGCCATCTTGCTGAGGCTGCCGTCTTTGGGCTAGATTAGCACTCGAGGTTCCAGAGTGCTAACTCTTGACCTAGCCAAGGGAAGGGATCGCTGTCGACCTCGCAGGATCCCGCTCTGCCCGGTAGCACTTAGAACAAGTGGCCTAGTTGCTAGTTGAGATAGCGAGGATCAGGGATTCTATGGCAAAGCAGATTTTGTTTAAGGAAGAGGCCCGCAAGGCTCTAGAAGAGGGCATCAATCAAGTAGCAAACGCAGTCAAGGTTACGATTGGCCCTAAGGGGCGCAATGTGGTTCTAGAGAAGAAATTTGGCGCTCCTCAGATTGTTAACGACGGAGTAACAATTGCTAAAGAAATTGAGTTGGCCAATCCCTTGAAAAATGCCGGTGCCCAGTTGATGCGGGAGGTGGCCAGCAAAACCAACGACGCGGCCGGGGATGGCACCAGTACAGCCACCATCCTGGCCCAGAGCATGATCCAGGAGGGGCTAAAGCACGTTGCGGCAGGAGCTAACCCTGTAGCCCTGCGGCGCGGCATTGAAAAGACCACCGCCTACCTGGTGGAGAAGATTGCCGCCCAGGCCAAACGGGTGGAGGATCGCAAGACCATCACCGAGGTGGCCACTATCTCTGCCGGTAACGACAGCGAGGTAGGCGAGATGATCGCCAAGGCCATGGATGCGGTGGGGCGAGAGGGGGTGATCACGGTCGAAGAGTCCAAGTCGATGGAAACCCAGTTGGAAGTAGTGGAGGGAATGCAGTTTGACCGCGGCTACATCTCTCCCTACTTCATCACCGATACCGAGCGGATGGTAGCGGAATACGAAAACGCCTATCTGCTCATCACGAGCAACAAGCTCTCCAACGTGCAGGAGCTGGTGCCTCTGCTGGAGCGGCTGGCCCGGGAGGGGCGGCCCTTACTGGTGATTGCCGAAGATGTGGAGGGAGAAGCCCTGGCTACCCTAGTGGTCAACAAGCTGCGGGGAGTGTTGAATGCGGTGGCGGTGAAGGCTCCCTCCTTTGGGGAGCGGCGCAAGGCCATGCTAGAGGACATTGCCATCCTCACCGGGGGCCGGCTCATCTCGGAGGAAATTGGCGTCAAGATGGAGAATGTCACCCTGGACATGCTGGGGTCGGCCCGCAAGATCACGGTTACCCGCGACAAGACCACCATTGTTACCGATGGCAGTACTAAGGCGGCCGTAGAAAAGCGGGTAGCTCAGCTCCGCAAGCAGTTGGAGACCACCGATTCTGAGTACGACCGCGAGAAGCTGCAGGAGCGAATTGCCAAGCTGGTTGGCGGGGTGGCGGTCATCAAGGTGGGAGCTGCCACCGAGACCGAGCTCAAAGACCGCAAGCTGCGTATTGAAGATGCTCTCAACGCCACGCGAGCAGCCGTGGAGGAAGGGATTGTCCCTGGCGGGGGGGTGACGCTACTCCACCTTTCCAAGGGGATCCCAGACTTTAAGGCCAAGTTGAATGCCGAAGAGCAGGTGGGGGCAGACATTGTCTACCAGGCCGTGCGGGCGCCGCTCTATCAGATTGCCCACAACGCTGGGCTGGAGGGATCAATAGTGGTGGAAAAGGTTCTGGAGCAAGAGATGCCCTACGGCCTCGACGCCCTGACCGCCGAGTATGTGGACATGTTTGCCCGCGGGATTGTAGACCCGGCCAAGGTGGTGCGCTTGGCCCTGCAAAATGCGGCTTCCATTGCCGCCATGTACCTCACCACGGAGGCCGTGGTTGTCGAGAAGCCGGAGCCCAAGCCGGCCAAAGGCCGCCCGAGCAAGCCGGGAATGATGTAATGATTAAAGCCCTTCTGCAAGCCTAGGCCCCTATTCGGGGGCTTTTTCTTGGGCAGAGCTTTCGGGCCGCAGCAGGGGAAAGGCGATGACATCCCGAATGCTGGGAGCATCGCACAGCAGCATCGCCAGGCGGTCAATGCCTAGGCCAAGACCGCCCGTGGGAGGAAGGCCATATTCCAGAGCCGTGAGGAAGTCTTCGTCGAGAAAGTGGGCTTCTTCCTTGCCAGCTGCCTTTAGGGCTGCCTGGGCCTCCAGCCGCCGCCGCTGATCCACCGGATCGGTGAGCTCCGAGTAGGCGTTGGCGGTCTCCCGCCCAACAATGAACAGCTCAAAGCGCTCGGCTAGCCCCGCCTTGCTGCGGTGAGGCTTGGTGAGCGGACACACCTCCAGGGGATAGTCCAGGACAAAGGTGGGTTGGCGCAGGCGGCTTTCACAGCAGTGCTCAAAGGCCTTGACCAGCAACTGGCCAGGAGAGTCCTGGGGTGAGAGATTGGGGATCCCTTGGGCGGTCAAAGCAGGCAAGAGCTCCTCAGAGCGTCCCTTTTCCACATCGATGAAGATGCCAGTGGCCTCTTCCACGAGCTCTTGCATCGTCACCCGTCGCCAGGGAGGGGTGAGGTCGATGGTTTCCCCTTGGTAGGTAAGCTGCAGGGATCCCCGCACAGCCAGGGCGGCGTTGCACACCAAGGTTTCGGTGAGCTCCATCATCGTGTGGTAGTCGGCAAAGGCTTGGTAGGCCTCCAGGGAGGTAAATTCCGGGTTGTGGCGGGTGGAGATCCCCTCATTGCGAAAGACCCGCCCAATTTCGTAAACCCGCTCGATCCCGCCCACCACTAGCCGCTTCAGGTGCAGCTCGGTAGCAATACGGAGGTAGAGATCTAGATTCAGGGCGTTGTGGTGGGTTACAAAAGGCCGCGCCTCTGCCCCCCCGGGGATAACCTGCAACACCGGCGTTTCAATTTCCACAAAGCCTCGCTCTTCCAGGGTCTGCCGCAGGGAGCGGATGATCTTGGCGCGGTCGAGCAGGGTCTGTTTGACCTCGGGGTTGACAATGAGATCGACGTAGCGCTGGCGGTAGCGTTTTTCCACATCCCGCAGGCCGTGCCACTTGTCAGGCAGAGGCAGCAGGGCCTTGGTCAGGATCTGGTATTCGTCCACCCACACCGACAGCTCCCCTTTTTCGGTGCGCTTGAGGCAGCCCCTGGCCCCCAGCCAGTCGCCCACGTCGATGAGCTTGTCTAGGTTCTTGAAAGCCACCTCCCCCATGCGCTCTGTTAGCCGCTGCTTCTCCAGGTAAAGCTGGATGGTGCCAGAGCGATCTTGCAGAGTCAAGAAAGCGAGTTTACCCATCACTCGCCGCGCCCGGATTCGCCCAGCCACGGCCACCTGGACATCCTCCCGCTCCCCGCCAGGCTCCAGGTCAGCAAATTGCGCCTGCAACTCGGCAGCTAGGTGGGTGACGGGAAAAGAATAGGCATAGGGCAGGATCCCTTGCTCCTGCAGGTGGCGGACCTTTTCTAGGCGGGCAGCCCGTTGAGCGGCTTCGCTGCTAGTGGAAGGGGTGGACATAAGTAAAAACTGCTGAAACCAACAAGCGAGGAAGAGGATCCCGGCTTTGCCCCCGCGCTCCCTAGAAGGCGCTTAGGCTCTAGGACAGGCTTAAGGCTTATCCCTGGGCAAGGCCAGCCAAGAGGGCCTGCACCTGCTGGAGGTGAGCCCAGGCGCTGGAGCTCCCTTCTTGGTATCGACTCAGCTCCGCCTCCAACTGCCCCAGATACCCTGTCCACTCTGCCCAGCGCTCTTGCTCAGCAGCAAGCGCAGCTTGCAGTTGGTTGAGGCGCCCCCAGGTTTCGGCCATTGCCTGGGCACGGGCCCGCAGGGCCTCCTCCTCTTGCTCCAGGTGTTGCCACTCCTGCTCCAGGTCCTGCTGTTGGCGGTTCAGTTGCTCCTGTTGAGCTGAGAGGGAAGCTTCCAGTTGGTGGACAAGCGTTTGCAGGCGGTCTTTTTCCTGGAGCAGCTCCTGCTTTTGCTCGGCCATCTGTCTCAGGAGGGGGCCAATATCCACTCGAACCGGAGCGGCAGCCTGATTCTGTAGCTGCTTGAGGCGAGCCTCGTGGCGGGCTAGTTCCTCGTACTCCCGCTGCAGGTTTTTCTCTTGGGGCAGCAGAGCTTCTTCTAGGGCGCTACAGGCAGCCTGGGCGTAGTCGATCTCCATTTCGAGGTCAAACCGTTCCTCGGGAGAGGCGGTGGCCAGCCGCGCTCGTAACCCCTGTAAGGTTTGCCGGTTCTGCTCCAGCTCAGCCCGCTGCTGGCTAACCTGGGCCGCCCGCTGCTCGTAGTCCCGGCGCATTTGGCTAACCAAAGCCGCCAGCTCCTCCACTGAGACCGCCACCTCCTCCCCTCCGTTGCGGCTGCCGTCAACGATGAAGTCGTACTCCTGAACCAAGCGGTAGGCTTTTTGCTGGAGGCTCTCCTGAGAGTGCAACTGCTGGAGGATCCTCTGCAGTTGCTCTTGGTAAAGCTGCAGGGATCGCTGCTGAACCTGCCAGCTAGCCTGGCTTTGCTCAAGGGCATGGCGGGATCCCCACCAGGCAGCGCGGCGCTCCCGCCAGGCTTGGTAGTCCCGCTCCAGCTCCTCCTGGCAAAGTTGGGCTTGCTGTCGCTCCTGCTCCAGTTGGGCCATCTGGTGGTGGAAGTGCTCCTGCTGCTGCTGAACCTGGCCTTTTAAACTTTGCAGAAGATCCAGGGGCGCCGTAGAGAAGCTTAAATGTTCTTGAACTTCTTGCAACAAAGTCTGGAGCTGGGCTGCTTCGGCTTCCCTGAGGCGGCTGGAGCGAGCTTCCAGTTCCTGCCGCTGTCGGTTGAGAGCTTCTCGCTGCTCTCCAATCAGGCGCTGTTGCTCAGCCAGATAGGCTTGCTGGTTGGTCAGCTCCTCTTTGAGACTCTCCAGAAGTTTGCGCTCCTCCTCGACCGCTTTGTATTGCTCGTACAGCCGCTGCACCTCCTCTTCTTGGGCAGCCAGCTCCATCTCGCGGCGGGTGAGCTCTTGGGCCTGAAAGGTGAGGGACTTGCGCCAATTCTCGATCTCTTCCTCTTGGCTGCGGACTTTTTGCTGAAGTTGGCTGAAACTTTGCAGGTAGGTTACCACTTGGCGAGCAGCTTCGCTGATGCGAGTTACCTGGCGGTTGCCAGAGACCTCTGCTAGCACCAGCGCCCCATCCTTGAAGCGCCCGGCTTCTTGAGCAATGCGGCCATCCAGGGTGATGGATTCTTCGTTGACGGCCACCCAGGTGTTGTCCTGCTGTTGCTTAGCTAGTAGTTGCAGAGACGACTTGGCAAATCCAAGTGGCTTGGAGAGCTCTGCTAGGTACAGCACGCCTAACCCCCTCAAACGTGGACCGCAATAACCTCAATCCTGCTTTAGGGCCGCCCGCTCAACTTGCAGGTTAACCCGCCATCTCAGTTGCTGATCCCAACCTCAACGATAGGGTAAAAAAAACGCCTTTGCCAGAGGTTGCTTGGGGAAACCTGGAGTAGCTATTCAAACTGGCCGCTTAGCCCTAGAGTGATCTAGGGTGAGGTGAAAGGTTCTGGTCAGGGGCGATATGGAGCTGCAGAGTGAACCGCTTGCTATTCGTCGGCGTTCCCCTGCCCCAGCAGTGGTGGTCGCCTCGCAGGTCTACCAGATAGTAGCGCCCGAGGCTGAGCCGCGCCACATTTTGGAAGCCATTGTCTGGCACAAAGAGCAGGAGGTGGAGCGCCAGCGGGAGCAGCTTCCTCTCAAGGAATTGCAACGGCAACTGGAGCAGGCTCCCCCCGTGCGGGATTTCGTGGCCGCTCTCACCCAATCCCCCCACCCCGTCTCTCTCATCGCTGAGGTGAAAAGGGCCTCTCCTAGCCGCGGCATCCTCCGGGATCCCTTTGACCCAGTGGCCATTGCCCGCAGCTATGAAGCAGGGGGGGCCAGTTGCCTATCGGTGCTTACAGATGAGCGGTTTTTTCAGGGCAGCGGCGAGTACCTGCGCCAGATCCGCCAGGCAGTAGGGATCCCCATCCTCTGCAAGGAGTTCATCCTCTACCCCTACCAAATCCTCTGGGCCCGCAGCCTAGGAGCGGATGCGGTGCTGCTGATTGCCGCCATTCTCTCGGATGCCGACTTGGGCTACTTCCTCAAGCTCGTTCAGCGATTGGGCATGGCGGCTTTGCTGGAGGTGCATACCGCTCAGGAGCTGGAGCGAGTCTTAGCCTTGCCGCAACTGCAACAGGCCAAGGGGCGGGTGTTGATTGGCATCAACAATCGCGACTTGAGAACCTTTACAGTCGACTTAAGGACGACACGCAACCTCCTAGCCGCCTACCGGGATCGCCTGGGAGATCTGCCGGTGGTCAGCGAGTCTGGCATCCACACCTTCGCCGATCTGCAGCAGTTGCAGGCCTGGGGGGTGCGCGCCGTGCTGGTGGGGGAAGCCCTGGTCACGCAGCCAGATCCTGGCCAAGCGGTGCGCTCCCTGTTGTCCCCGTAAACTTTTCGCCAGCCACCAAGATGGATCCCCTTCTAGATCGATGAAACGGATTCCGGTGCCAGCCCACATCCACTATGAGTTTCTGCTGCGGGTTTTGGAGCGGCAGACGTTTCCGGCAGTCGAGGAACAGGATTTTGGCAACCGCGGCCGCACGCAAGAGCTGATCACCTCTTTGCGCAAGGCCCTCACCCAACAGTTGCAACTGGAAGAAGAGTGGCGCCAGCGGGGCTACCAAGTGGACTACCGCTGGAACCTGGACGATCCGCCTCCCTCCCCTTGACCTTCTAGCCCCCTGCAAGGCTTAGCATCGAGCTATGGAGGTGTAGAGGCTTTTCAGGATGCAGGTTGTTTTGACGGTTCCCAAGCTGGCCTGCTCGGCTTGTGTGGAGACCATTGCCCAGGCGGTGCGGCAACGGGATCCCCAGGCCCAAGTGGAAGCGGATCCCAAGACTAAGCAGGTGCGGATTCTCTCCGCGCAGACAGACACGGACTGGCGGCAGGTTCTTGCCCAAGTGGGCTATCCGCCGGCGTAGCGACGTCGGCAGGACAAAGCTCCCGGCTGGGGTTTTCCTCGTTGTTGGGAGGAAGGAGGCTTTGGCGTTGCTTTTACTCGGAGGGCAGCCATGTCTGGTTCTAGTACCCCCAACCCCTCTGCCCCATCGGCTGCCGGCACTTGGCGCTTGGCCATCCAGGGTATGAGCTGTGCCTCCTGCGCTGCCGGCATTGAACGGGCGCTGGGCCAGGTGCCAGGGGTGACGGCGCAAACGGTGAACTTTGCCAGCGAACAGGCGATTGTTCAAGGGGATCCCCGGCTGGTGAGCCCCCAAGCCTTGATCCAGGCGGTGGAGCAGGCGGGGTATCGGGCCCACCTCATCCAAGACGATTGGCAACCGCTGGAGCCGACGGATCCAGAGCGGATTGCCCAACGGGCGGCAATAGGAGTAGGCATCAGCACGGCGCTGCTAGTGGGATCGTTGCCGATGATGCTGGGGAGGGAGATCCCCGGCTTGCCCCTACAGGATCCGTGGCTGCAGTTGCTGCTGACAATACCGGTGCAGTTTTGGGTGGGCCAGCCGTTTTATCGCGGGGCCTGGGCGGCTTGGCGGCGGCGAACGGCCGATATGAACACCCTGGTGGCCTTGGGAACCAGTGCCGCCTTCTTCCATTCCCTTTTTGCCACCCTCTTTCCCGACTTCTTCCACCGGCAAGGGCTGCACCCCGAGGTGTACTACGAAGTAGCGGCTGTGGTCGTCACGCTGGTGCTGGTGGGCAAGTGGATGGAGCAGCGGGCCAAAGCCCAAACCTCCGAGGCCATCCGCAAGCTGATGGGGCTGCAGCCCAAAACCGCAAGGGTAATTCGCCAGGGGGTGGAACAGGAGATCCCAATTGGGGAGGTGCAAGTAGGAGATTGCATCCGCGTGCGCCCCGGCGAGAAGGTGCCGGTGGACGGTGTAATCCTGGAAGGCTCCTCGGCGATAGATGAGTCGATGGTAACCGGGGAAAGCCTGCCTGTCGTCAAATCGGTGGGGGATGAGGTTATCGCGGCCACTCTCAACCAGACCGGCAGCTTTGTCATGAAGGCCCAGCGGGTAGGCAAAGATACGCTTTTGGCCCAGATCGTGCGCCTGGTGCAGGAAGCTCAGGGATCCAAAGCTCCCATTCAGCAGGTGGCAGATCGAGTGACCTCGTGGTTTGTGCCGGCGGTCATTGGAGTGGCGGCGGTAACGTTTGGGCTCTGGTGGGGACTGGCGGGCAAGCCAACGTTGGCTTTGGTCAATGCCGTTGGGGTGCTGGTCATTGCCTGCCCTTGTGCCTTGGGTTTGGCCACCCCCACCTCGATCCAGGTGGCCACAGGGCGAGGAGCAGAGCTGGGGATCCTGGTGAAGCGGCCTGAGAGCTTGGAGGTGTTGGCCCATCGCCTCGCCACGGTGGTCTTGGACAAAACCGGCACTCTCACCGCTGGCCGTCCCGCTGTTACCGATATCTGGACTCCAGCCTCCTCTCCCCTAGGGCTGTTGCGTCTAGCGGCTGCGGCAGAACAGTACTCAGAACATCCGCTAGCCCGGGCAGTGGTGCAAAAAGCTGAAGCAGAAGGGATCGCGCTCCCGCCAGCCCAGCACTTCCAGGCAAGAGTAGGCGAGGGGATAGAAGCCTGGGTAGAGGGACAGCCGGTGCGTGTTGGTCGGCTGAGCTGGCTGCAGGCGATGGGGATCCCTTGCCATCCCGCCAGCAAGGAGCGGGCTCAAGCTTGGGAGAACGAGGGCAAAACGGTCATTGGCGTGGCTCAAGGGGAGAGTTTTCTGGGACTGCTGGCCATTGCCGATCCGCTAAAGCCCACTTCCGCTGAAGCTGTGCAGCAGCTGCACCAGATGGGGCTGGAGGTGGTTATGCTGACTGGCGACAACCCCACCACTGCCCAAGCCATTGCCCGGCAGGTCGGGATCCGGCGAGTCATTGCCCAAGTCCGTCCTGAGCAGAAGGCAGCCTTGATTCGCCAGCTTAGGCGGCCTCAGGGGCGGGTGGTGATGGTGGGAGACGGCCTTAACGATGCGCCGGCCCTGGCTGAGGCCGATGTGGGGATTGCCATGGGGACGGGCACGGACGTGGCCATGGCCACCGGCGACATTACCCTGGTATCGGGTGATCTGCGGGGTGTGGCTGCCGCCATCCAACTCAGCCGGGCTACCCTTGCCAACATTCGCCAAAACCTCTTCTTTGCTTTTATCTACAACGTCCTGGGGATCCCCATTGCTGCCGGGGCGCTCTATCCCTTCACCGGCTGGCTGCTCAACCCCATGTTGGCGGGGGCAGCCATGGCCTTCAGCTCTGTCTCGGTGGTGGCCAATGCCCTGCGCCTGCGGCACTTTCAGCCCTCACCCCCAGTCCCTCTTGCTCGGAGAGGAGGGAGTTAGGGATCAAGACAAGGATCTGGAATTATCTCCCCGGAGGCGGCAATCCCCCTGGGGGGCCTTGGTGAACAACTAGCGGCAGGCTAGCCTAAAAGGCCCAGGCAGGCTGGGGAAAGTGCGGCGCCAATCCGCTCCCTCAGCGAAAACACCCACCTGCTTTTTCCTGGACCTTTGCAATTCCCAAGGAACGGAGTTTTCGTGTTGAATACCCTCAGTTTTTCTCCTTCCCCTACCGTTGGGCAGTCCCCTTCTGCGTCCTTGCCCTTGTTGCTCATCGGCCACGGATCCCGTGACCCGGAGGGACAGCAAGCCTT
This sequence comes from Synechococcus sp. W70.1, assembly GCF_047461515.1. Taxonomy (NCBI): domain Bacteria; kingdom Bacillati; phylum Cyanobacteriota; class Cyanophyceae; order Synechococcales; family Synechococcaceae; genus Synechococcus; species Synechococcus sp. W70.1. The sequence goes on along the minus strand of NZ_JANSHH010000034.1, from coordinate 116,194 downwards.
CCTGGAGCTGGCCCAGACCTACCAAGCTCTCACCCCCCATCGGCCGGTGATCCCTTGCTTTCTGGAGCTGGCCCAGCCGACCATTGCCCAAGGGGTGGAACACTGCTTGGCCCAGGGGTGGCAGGAGATCGTGGCTCTGCCGCTATTGCTGTTTGGGGCGCGCCACAACAAGTTCGACGTGACCACAGAGCTGGATCGCCTCCAGGCCCTCCACCCGCAGTTGCGCGTCCACTACGGCGCGCCGCTGGGGATCCGCGTTGAGATCTTGCAAATGCTGCGGGAGCGAATGGCCACTTTGCTGGCCGCCCAGCCGCAGCGGATCCCGGAAGCGGAGACGGTGCTGCTCTTTGTCGGCCGCGGCTCCAGTGATCCCGAAGCCAACGCCGAAGCCTGTAAGCTGGCTCGACTGCTCTGGGAAGGGTCTGGGTTTGCGGCCGTGGAGACTTGCTTTATCGGCATTACCCATCCGCGCCTGCCCGTGGGGTTGCAGCGAGCCCTCTCTTGGCAGCCGCGCCGGGTTCTCGTGTTGCCCTATTTTCTCTTTACAGGGGTACTGGTGAAAAGAATCGAGGCGGCAGTGCAGGAGCAGCGGCGCTGCCACCCCGAGATTGACTGGCTGATGCTGCCAGAATTGGGCATAGTGGATACGGTGCTGCACAGCCTGCAGCAACTGGAGCAGGAGGCTCTCCAGGGCCAAACTCCAGGGAACTGCCACCTCTGCAAGTTTCGCCTGGCGGTGAGTGCAGAGCTGGGAGCAGGACATTCCCATCCTCATCCCCACGACCATGACCATCACTCTCATGGGCATGGACACGACCATCACTCCCATGGGCACGGTCCTCACCACCATCACTCTGAACACCACCATGCCCCCGCAGGGGCAGCGGATCCCTGGGCCTCCTTGGAGAGCTATCACCAACGAGCTTGGCAGGTGCCCTAGCAAGAGCGACGGGATAAACTGGGGGGTGGCAGGCGTTGTGTGGGCCCCTTAGGGCTTTGGTTTCTTGGCCTACCCGATGACGAGGCTTGTCCGCTCCTTTTGGATCTCCGGTGCTGCTGCTGCAGGGAGCGGGCTCCTCGTCTTCGCCGGGGTGGTGGCTCTGCTGGATCAGATCCTGCCGACTCTGCCCAAGATTTCCCTCTCCTTGGCTGGGATCCCTGGCCTAGCGGCTGGGCTGGGGGCTGCCTATGGGGTTTGGTGGCTGGCCCGGCTGGCGTTGCAGTCGACCTCTTGGGGCAGCTTCCGAGAAGCGCTGCTAGAAGCTCTATCTCCGTTTGATCCTGCCGATCACGGCGGCCAGCCGCGACTACGACCCAAGCCTAGCCCAGAGCAAGCGCTGCGCCAGCTGCAATCCCAAGTTGCTGCCCTGGAGGCAGAATTGGAACGCCAAGGGATCCAACTACAGCAGGCAAAAGCAGAGCAAGCCCAGCTCCAGCAGCGGCAGCAGCAACTCGAGCGCCTTCTACAGTGCACAAAATGGGAAAACCAAAAGCTGCACTCTCAACAAGAGGAATGGGCCCGGCAACTGGAACAGTCCCAAGAGAAGTTGCAGGCGTTGCAAGCGTCCTACCGGGCCCTGGAGACCCTCTGTGAGATCAGCTTCGCTCTCATCGAGAAAACGCGAGGTGAAGACCCCCGGCTTTAGCCGTGGGGTAGTGCGTCTCCAGCTAGCTGCCACCCTCGCCTACCCGCCTGAGCACGAAGAGACTCCCTTGGCTGCCACGGCCAATCCGCAGATCCTCATCCAAATAGGTGATATCCAGCCAGCCCGTTGGCTTGCGACAACCCAGGTCAATCTTGATAGCCGGGATCCGGTTGGGATCCCGTTCGAGCAGATAGAGAAAGCTCTCGATCTCGTAGCTCATCAACGCCTGGAGTCCCACAAGCAGCCGCTCGAACAGCACCTTGACCCGCTGTTCCGACGCCGGATAGAAGCGGGCTGCCACCGCCAAGATCCCCCGCGGCAGCCAGCCGGATCCCTGGATTTCGGCCACGTTAAAGACTTGGCTCTTTTGGGCTCGAATGCACTGATAGATCTCGCCGGTGGTCAAAAGGGGCAAAGGGGCCAGCCGCAACAAAGCGGCGCTAGTGGTGAACAGGTTCAGCCAAGTCCCCTCCAACCGTTCAGGAGCTGCTAGGGGGTTAGGGGTAGGGTTGAGGACTTCTAGGGCGGCAATGTGAGCCAGAATCTGGTTTTTTTGGCTAGGGGAAACCCTGCGGCCCCGGTCGGTCGTCTCCAAAAGCTGCAACAGCGCCGACTTTTTTTCAGCTAAGGTTTCAGGCATGGGACCATACCGGCAGGACGACCCTATTCTAGGAGCAAGCAGCTAGGCGGAAAACCCAGGGTCTGTGCCTCAATTGCCCGGCTCTTTTGCCCACTGCAGATCCGCCACCTGCTTGTAGCCCAGCCCGGCCCGCACCAGCAGCGGCTCCGGCCCTGTGAGATCGATGACGGTCGAGACCTGGGCCCGATAGGGAGCCTCGTCATCCACTATCAGATCCACTTGCTTCTCCAACTGGCGCATTTCCTCGGCGGTAAAGATTCCCCCTTCCTCCCAATCCGCTGCCGGATCAAAGCCCACCTCCAACGAGCCGATGGGATCCCTGCCCAGCTTGGCCGAGGTGGAGACGATGGGGTTACCCAACTCGGCCAACAGCGCCTGACAGATGGCCGAATCGGGCACGCGGATGCCAGTGGTCTTTCGCTTGGGATCCATCACCAACCGAGGCACCAGCTTGGTGGCTGGCAACAAAAACGTAAACGGGCCAGGGATCAGCCGCCGCATCAGCCGATAGGCGGGATCGCTCACCTGGGCATACTGAGCAATCTGGGAAAGCGAAGGGCACAGAAAGGTAAGAGGCTTGTCGTTAGAAAGCCGCTTGATGTGCCGCACCCGCTCCACTGCCTGCTTGTGAGTGACATCGCAGCCGATGGCATAGACCGTGTCGGTGGGATAAAGCATGACCGCCCCCTCGCGGAGCGCGGCTGCAATGCGCTGGATGGAGCGGGGCTGGGGGTGTTGGGGATGGAGCTTGAAGTATTCGGCCATCAGAAAACGTCAAGACTCAGAACGGCTTTCCGAGACCTCCACCACAGGACGAGGGGTGGGCGGCACCGACAGGGAGCTCTGCGGCCAGTCTTTGAGCTGCTGCATCAGCGCCTGGATGTGCAAACGCGGCAGGTAGGGCCAGTCACCTGCCTCCTCTAGTTCTTGAAGTACTTGATAGAGCTCTTGCCGGGTGTTGGGCAAAGCTTCTTGGAAGGCTCCCTCCAAAATGGTGCGGTGCAGATCCTCCAACAGGCGCAGCAGCATTGCCAGCTCCAGACAGGATCCTGCCCTTGCCTGCGTCGCCTGCTCAACGGCCCGCTTAATCTGGCGCAAGTCGGGTGGCAGATCCTCCTCGGAGACGTACATAGCCACTCATCTCTGGGCTTGGGGGAAGCGGGGGCACTCCTATTCTAGGCTTCTCTTGAGGCGCCGCTAGCTGGATCTTGCCCCCAGGTCGAGGGGGCTCTGGATCCCGGCCCAGACTCTGCCACACTCGCTGCAGGAGAGCATCCAAACCCTGCCTGGCCACTGCCGAGATGGCCAAGACTGGAGCGCCGACGGCGGTTGCAAGCCGCTGGGTTCGCTCGACAACCTCCTGCGGCTCGAGGGCGTCGATTTTGTTTAAAACCACAATCTGCGGCTTGTCGATGAGCCCGTGGCCGTAGGCGCGCAACTCCTGCTGCACAACTTGGTAAGCCCTGACAGGATCGGCCACCGTGCCGTCCACCAAATGAATCAGCAGCCGCGTGCGCTCCACATGGCGCAAAAAGTCATGCCCCAGTCCCACCCCTCGGTGGGCTCCCTCAATGAGACCGGGAATATCGGCAAACACGACCCCATCGCCCGAGGGATGGGGCACCACCCCCAAATTGGGCTGTAGCGTGGTGAAGGGGTAATCGGCAATCTTAGGCCGGGCGGAGGAGATCACGGAAATCAAGGTTGACTTGCCGGCGTTGGGCAGGCCGACGATCCCCACTTCAGCAATGAGCTTCAGCTCCAGGCGCAGCCGCACCCGCTCCCCCGGCTGGCCCCTAGTAAAACGGCGGGGGGCGCGATCGTGGTTGCTCAAGAAGTGGGCGTTGCCCAAGCCCCCTTTGCCGCCCCGGGCCACCAGCAGCTGATCCCCTGGCTGCACCAGATCTCCAAGGAGCTCGCCCGTTTCTGCGTTGAACACCATCGTGCCACAGGGCACCCGCACCAGCCGATCTGCCCCGCTGGCCCCCGTGCGCTGGTTGGGTCCTCCTTTGGAGCCGTTTTCGGCTTTGATGACCGGCTGGAAGCGAAAGTCCAGCAAAGTCTGCAGCCCCGGATCTGCCACTAGGATCACCGAGCCGCCCCGCCCCCCATTGCCGCCCGAGGGTCCGCCGGCAGGCACGTACTTCTCGCGGCGGAAGGCCACAATGCCATCCCCCCCATTTCCCCCCTGTACCTCAATCTCCACCTGGTCAATGAAATGCAACTGCCTTTCTCCCAACGCTCCCTGGGCTACTTTCTTACTAGCTTGGCAGGAGGGCGAGGAAATTTGCTACAAGAGCTTCTTTTTTAAGCTAGGATAGTGTTTCCAAGACCTACCCTTTTGGGTGTGAAGGTGGAGGCATGCCCATGCCTTCTCCTAGTCTAGGTCTGGCTGTGGTTTGAACTTGCGCAACTGCTCTGCTAGTAAGCTCCTATGACTCGAGTTACCGCTGCTGCCGACGTAGGTTTTACCACCGAGGACTTTGCCGCTCTCCTGGACAAGTACGACTATCGCTTCAGCCCCGGCGAAATTGTAACCGGCACAGTATTTTCGGTGGAACCGGGTGGCGCGTTAATCGACATTGGGGCCAAAACCGCTGCCTTCTTGCCGCTGCAGGAGATGTCTATCAGCCGGGTGGAAGATCCCCACGAGGTACTCCAGCCCGGAGAGACGCGCGAGTTCTTCATCCTCACTGAAGAGAACGAGGAGGGGCAGCTGACCCTCTCCATCCGCCGCATTGAGTACATGCGGGCGTGGGAACGGGTGCGCCAGCTCCAAAAAGAGGATGCCACGGTGCGGGCCACCATTTTTGCCACCAACCGCGGGGGCGCCCTGGTGCGCATCGAGGGGCTGCGCGGTTTTATCCCCGGCTCCCACATCAGCACCCGCAAGCCCAAGGAAGAGCTAGTGGGCGAGGAGCTGCCCTTGAAGTTTCTCGAGGTGGACGAAGACCGCAACCGCTTGGTGTTGAGCCATCGCCGGGCTTTAGTGGAGCGGAAGATGAACAAGCTGGAGGTGGGCGAGGTGGTGGTTGGCACGGTGCGCGGCATCAAGCCCTACGGTGCTTTCATTGACATTGGCGGCGTTTCCGGCTTGCTGCACATTTCCGAGATCTCCCACGAGCACGTCGACACACCCCACAGCGTCTTTAACGTCAACGACGAAGTGAAGGTGATGATCATCGACCTAGACGCGGAGCGGGGCCGGATCTCGCTATCAACTAAGCAGCTGGAGCCCAATCCCGGCGATATGCTGCGGGATCCCAAGCTGGTTTACGAGAAAGCCGAGGAAATGGCAGCCAAGTACCGCGAGCAACTGCGGGCTGCCAAGCAAGGACAGGCGGAACAGGTCGAGGAGGCACCCTTGAGGGTGGCAGAAGAAGAGCTGGAATATGCGGCAACAGCAGCGGAATAGGGCAGGCGGCCTGAGGCGCGCTGGTCTGGCCGTCGCGGCCTTCACCTGGGATCGTAGGGGGGCAGCCGAGCAGGAGGGCAGCGGCGGTGGCAGGAGATTTGTCCATGGGCGTCTGCGGCTACCTCTACACGCCGGCCTATGCTCCTTGGCCAGAAGAGGAGCTGGCTTGGCTAAAAGCTCACGGGGCTGATCCTCTCTGGCACGACTGGGGATCCCGTACCTACCTGGAGGAGCTGCTGCAGGGCGTGGCCAGTGGCTCGGTGCATCAGGTGCTGCTGGTGCGCCTGGCGGATTTGGGAGATCAGCTGGATGAGGTGCACGGGCGGCTGCTGCAAATCCAACAGGCTGGGGTCCGCCTTAGCCTGGTCAGGGCAGATGGCCTACAAACCCCTAGCACTGCTGGCGAGTGGATCCCGCTGCTAGCTGAGGTTCCCCATCACCTGCAAAGCCGCCGTCGCCGTCAAAGCCAGGCTCAAAGCCGTCTGGCAGGCAAGCCTCCCCCCGGGCCGCCTCCCTTTGGCTACCGCCGCGAAGGGGGTCGCTATATCCCCGATTGCCGCCAGGCCCCCATTGTTCAGGATTTTTTCCGGCACTTTCTCCTCTACGGATCTCTGCGGCAGGCGGTGCGCTTCATTGCGGAGAAGCACCACAAGCGCATCTCAGTAGCCACCGGGCGCAACTGGCTGCTCAACCCGGTCTACCGGGGGGATCTGGCCTACGCCGACGGTACTGTTCTGCGCGATACTCACCCAGCTCTCCTCAGCCGCACCGAAGCCGCCCAGATCGATCGCTGGCTGAAACGCAACCAAGGGATCCCGCGCCGCAGCGCCAGCGCCTCCCGCGCCTTGGCCGGACTCGTCCACTGCCGGGCCTGTGGCAGCCTGCTACGCATTGTGCAAACAACCCCCAGCAAGGGCAAAAGGAACGGCTCTTCTTACCTCTACCTGCGCTGCCAAACCTGCCGCTATAGCCTCCGCTACGCTGAAGTCCTGCAGGAGGTGATTCGACAGGTCTGTGAGCAGTTGCCCCAACGGCTCCAGACGCTGGATCGGCAGGCTCTAGCCCAAACTCGCCAACAGCTCCAGGCCCAACTCCAGGCCAACGCCGAGCGGCTGCGGCAACTGGAAGAGCTGCGACAAGCCGGCCTGCTGGACGAGCCCTCGCTAGCCCAGCGCTGCTACCAGCTGCGAGCAGAGACAGCCCGCTTGGCCCAAAAGCTAGAGCAGCTCCCCCCTGCCAACCTCACCCAGACCGTCCAAACCCTCTCCCTCCCGCCCTTCTGGCAGGATCTCAGCGAAAGCGAGCGCCGCGCCTACCTGCGGGAAGTCCTGCGCAAGGTTGAGGTGGATTCCACGGGGGCTGTGCAGATTACCTTTGCCTTTGATCCGCTCTGAAAGACTTCTACAACCCCGGACAAAAGCGGACTTGTGCTCCAGGTTGAGGCTTTCTTCCTGCTTCCACGACCCATAGCTAGCAGCAGAGTTCACCTCCGCTACCCCACTAGAGGGATCTCCACAGGCGTCACTTCCCGTCGAGCTGACGGTAGTTGCTCCTTGCTCTTGAGCGAGCACGCAGGCCAAAGGCGGAGCCAACTTTAGCCTAGGCGAAATGCCTACCCGAAGAAACGTACCTGCTCGCTTACTAGCTTAGCTAACCCCCGTCAAGGTAGAAGGTGCGCTGGCGAGGTTGCCCATTGTGCTGGGAAGCCCTAGCGACCTTCTTTAGTCCTCGTTCGCAACAGCGGTGCGGCTTTGGCCACCTGGATCTACCTGAGCTGGCAAGGCCAAGCTTGTATCTAAAAATGAAGGGAATGGCCCGGAAAAGCGTCGCAAACCTTATCAATTCCTTGTCTAGACCCCTTTCCACTCCAAGATGGATCCTGCAGGGATCTGAGGGATCCCCCCCCAGGAAACAGTCTAGGAGGTGGATATGGAAGGGCAAATGCAACCCACCGTCGTGATTACTGGTGCTTCCTCAGGCGTTGGCCTGTATGCCTCCTTAGCTTTGGCCAAGCGGGGCTGGCACGTGGTCATGGCCTGCCGGGATCCGGACAAGGGCCGGCGGATGGCCCAGCAGGTGGGGATCCCAGAGGGGAGCTACAGCCTGATGCCAATTGATCTGGCCAGCCTGGCCAGTGTTCGGCAGTTTGTCGAGCAGTTCCGTCAGTCGGGCCGTTCTCTGGATGCCCTGGTGTGCAACGCCGCCATCTACATGCCCCTGCTCAAGCAGCCCCTGCGCAGCCCCGAGGGCTATGAGCTAACCATGGCCACCAACCACCTAGGACATTTCCTCCTCTGCCACCTGATGCTGGAGGATCTCAAGCGCTCCCCTTACCCGGATCGGCGGTTGGTAATCTTAGGAACGGTTACCCACAACCCCAAAGAGCTGGGAGGCAAGATCCCACCCCAGCCTCACCTAGGGGATCTGCGGGGCTTTGCCCAGGGCTTTAAGGAACCCATCAGCATGGCCGACGGCGGCAAGTTCGATCCCGTCAAGGCCTACAAAGACAGCAAAGTTTGCAACATCATCACCATGCGGGAGCTGCACCGCCGCTTCCACGAGAGCACCGGCATCACCTTTCTCTCCCTTTACCCCGGCTGTGTGGCGGAAAGCGGCCTCTTCCGCCATCACTATCCCTTGTTCCAAAAGCTTTTCCCCTGGTTTCAAAAATACATCACCGGTGGCTATGTCTCCCAAGAGCTGGCCGGCGAGCGGGTGGCGCAGGTGGTGGCCGATCCCGAATTTCGCCAGTCGGGATTCTACTGGAGCTGGGGCAACCGGCAACGGAAGAATGCCAGGCCCTTTAACCAGGAGGTTTCTGACGAAGCAAAGGATGAGGCCAAAGCCAAGTTGCTCTGGGAGCTGAGCGAGAAACTGGTGGGTGTGCCCCAGTTGGCGGCCCTCTAGCTTTGCCAGTTTCTAGGAACCACCGCTGGCCAATTGGTTGCGTAGTCTACACCCCCAACTTTTGGGGATCGCAACCCCAGCACCATTGTTGGGCTTGGCACCTATGCCCTTGGATCCTCAAGGTGGATCTGGAGGACCTCGGGATCCCGCAGGGGCAAGGGACCTTGGCCAAAGCCAGCCCGATGCAAGCCAGGGGATCTTCGCACCCTGTCCAACGGGGTTAACCTTAGCTCCGCTCCGAAATGGGGATGTAGCGCTGCTGGCGCTTGCCGGTGTAGACCTGGGTGGGGCGAAAGAGGCGATTATCCGCCAACTGCTCCCGCCAATGGGCCAGCCAACCCGCTACCCGGGCAATGGCAAACACCGGCGTAAACAAATCCTCTGGGATCCCCAACTTGGCGTAGACCAAGCCTGAGTAGAAGTCCACGTTGGGGTAGATGCCCTTGGGTCCCAGCAGCTCTGCACACACCCGCTCTACCTCCAGGGCAATGTCGTAGTACTTGTCGTGGCCGTGGCGCTCGAACAGCTCCTCGGCAAGCTTTTGCAGGATGATAGCCCGCGGATCCTTCACTTTGTAGACGCGGTGCCCCATGCCCATAATCCGCTCTTTTCTAGCCAGCTTTTCTTCAATAAACGGGCGGACGTTCTCCACTGAGCCAATCTGCCGCAACAGCTTCATTACCTCTTGGTTGGCCCCGCCGTGCAGCAACCCCGAAAGGGTGCCCACCGCTGTGGCCAGGCTGCTGTAGGGGCTAGCCAGGGTCGAGGCGCTCACCAAAAGGGCAAAGGTTGAAGCGTTAACCGTGTGCTCGGCGTGCAGGATGAGACAGGTATCGAAAACGCGAGCTAGCCAGGGATCTGGCTTTTTGCCCGAGAGCATGTAGAGGAAATTGGCGGCATGATCCAGGCTGTCGTCAGGGGGAATGGGATCGTTGCCCTGCCGCATCTGGTGAAACATGGCCACCATCGTCGGCAGCTTGGCCAGCAGGCGGGTAACCGTGACAAAGACGTAGTCGGGATCTGCCTCCTGCACCGGGTAGAACATGCCCAGGCTGGCGACACAGGTCTGTAGGGCATCCATCGGGTGGCCCGAGTCGGGAAACGACTTAATCATGTCGCGGATACGGTACTTGACCCGCCGATGGCTGCGGACAGCCTGATCAAAGTTGTCCAGCTCCGACTGGGTGGGCAGCTTGCCAAAAATCAGCAAGTAAGCTGTCTCCAGAAAGGTACTGTGGGCCGCCAGCTCCTCAATGGGGATGCCGCGGTATTCCAGGATCCCTGCCTGGCCGTCGACAAAGCTAATGTTGGATCGCGTGGCCGGAACGCCCTCTAGCCCAGGCCTGTATTCCGCCATAGCTGGATGCCTATGTGCTCCCCAAAACGAGAGAACAAGGGCGCTACTTTGCTTGCTATCCGCTACATTAAACCACGAGGAGGCCTGGCCCGTAAGCCCCTGGCTGCAGGGGGCCATTGACCCAACTGTAGCTGCCCAGGATAGTGCCAGCAGGGATCTGGGCTTGGGGCCCTAGGCGGGTATAGGCGCCGATGTAGCAAGGGGCGTGCAGTTGGGCGGCGGGGTGGACCTCAGCCGTCTTGTGAACCCAGATCCCGGGCGCCCGTTCTTCCACATCCTCGAGCGGAAAATCCCTCATCCGGCCTAGGAGAATATCCAGTTGACCCTGGTAGTAGCTGGCCGGCGTGCCCAGATCCCGCCAGTAGCCCGTGTGCAGGTAGGCTTGCAGCCGCTGCCCTTGCTGGAGCAGGTCGGGGAAGACGCGCCGCTCAAAGCTAAGGGGATCCCCGCTGGGGTAGTCCTTGAAAATGGCTGGATCGAGGACATAGGTGCCAGCGTTGATGGTGTTGGTGGTCAGGGTGAGGGCTTCGGCAGGGGTGGGCTTTTCCCGAAAGGATTGGATCCGGCCGCCTTCCCCCACTTCCACCAGGCCGTAGGCGGTGATGTCCTCAACGCGGGCAAGGGTAAGGGTGGCAACAGCCCCGCTCTGCAGATGACAGCGCATCAATGCCGCCAGATCCAGATCGGTGAGGATATCGGCGTTGAAGACCACCAAGGGATCCCCGTTGAAATAGGGCTGGGCCAACACCAAAGCCCCTGCCGTATCCAGCGGTGTTTCCTCGACGATGTAGCGGAGCTTTACCCCCCAGGCAGCGCCATCTCCTAGGGCAGCCTCGATTTGCCTGCCCAAGTACCCAACGCTCAACAGGATGTCCGTCAAGCCAGCTCGACGGCAGCGGCCAATGAGCCAGTGCAAAAAAGGTACCTCCAACAAGGGCAGCAACGGCTTTGGCTGCCATAAGGTCAAAGGCCGTAAGCGAGTTCCCTGCCCCCCTGCCAGAATTACCGCCTGCATAGCTGTCCCCAACCCATTTTCCCAGCCTAGATGGTAGGGGAAAAGGATCCGGCTTGCCAGAGCCAACTGGCTGAGCCAGAGGCGGGGAGAGCCTCCCTTTGCCGCCGTTCCGCTGGGCAGCGAAGGCCTGCTAGGCTGGCGGCGACGGCTGGGGATCCCGGTAGGCGGCCAGGATGGCCTGGGCAGCCAACTGGCCAGAGAGGGTGGCTCCTTCCATGCTGTCGATGTAGTCCTGGGCGGTGTAGCTGCCGGCAAGGAAGAAGTTGGGCACGGGAGTTTTCTGCTGCGGCCGATAGGGCTCCATGCCTGGCGCCTCGCGGTAGAGAGAGTGGGCCAGCTTGACCACGCTGTACCAGGTCAGGTTCAGTTGCCGCGAGGAGGGAAAGAGCTCATGCACTTGGTGCAGCACGTGCTGGGCAATGGCCTCGCTGGACATGGAGATAAAGGGATCCCCGGGCGTAAGCACGCATTGCAGCAGGGATCCCTGGCCGGGTTTGTAGTAGTCAGCAGGGCTGGTGAGGGCGAGATCGGCAAAGCAGGAGAAATCGGCATCGGCAGTGTAGAGGAGGTTGTCGATGCCAAGCGGCTGGGGGTAGTCGACGGCGCGTTTGGCCCGGCCCTGGGGATTTAGCTCCGTCACCCAGCCGTCGAAGCGCAACTGCACCGTGGCAACCGGCACCGAGTCCAGCTTGTAGAGGTTGTCGAACTGGGGCCATTGCCGCCACACCTGGGGGATCAAGCGTTTCGCCCCTTCTACCGCCGTTGCACATACATACACATCCGCCTCCACGCGCTCGCCGTTGGCCAAAACCAGGCCGGTTACCGCGTAGGGGGGGGAGTCGCTGACTTCAATGCGGCTAACCCCCCGCCGGGTATGAACCTGACCGCCGCGGGCTTGCAGGTAGCGGACGATGGGTTGGGTAAGGTAATTGTCCGGGGATCCCTTGAGGAAATTGAGCTTAGAGGCGTCTGTTTTGCTGGCAAACATCTGAAAGATGGTCAGCATGCAGCGAGCAGAAATCTGCTCCGTGTCGATGAAGCCCAGGGCATAGGCAATGGGGTTCCACATCCGCTTCAGGCTACCCTCAGACCCGCCGTGCTGGCGGAACCACTCGGCAAAGCTTACCCGATCCAAAGCGCGAATCTGTTGCATTGCCCCTTCGTAGTCCAGCAGGCCGCGAATCAAGGGGCTAGTGCCTAGCGCCAAGGCGTTGCGCAGTTTATCGGCCCAGGAGAGCTGGTTGGTGGTAAAAAAAGCTTTGAGGCCGTTGAAGGGTGCTCCTAGGGGAAAGCGAAAATCGAGGCTGGCCACCCGCCCGCCGCGGTTGACAAAGGTGTGGACGTGCTGCTTGGGCAGCAGATTCTCGTAGGCCCCCACCTTTTTCATCAGGGCAAACAGGTTGCTGTAGTTGCAGAAAAAAACGTGCAATCCCATCTCGATGTGGTTGCCCTCGGCATCCTGCCAGGATCCCACCTTGCCGCCGGCAAAGGGCCGCGCCTCGTAGATCTGCACTTCATGGCCCGCCTCAGCCAAGTAAACCCCCGTTGCCAAGCCGGCCAACCCTGCTCCAATAATGGCTACCCGCATCGCGATTTCCTAGGCCCCGCCAGGGGCTGACGCAACTGCAAAGAAAGATGAACTGCTCCCATTCTGGAACAAAATGCCGCCCACTTCCCCCCTTGACAGACAGCGGCAAAGTTTGTCACCATACACTACTAGCTAGTGCGGATGTAGCTCAGTGGTAGAGCTTCTCGTTGCCAACGAGAAGGTCGCGCGTTCGAATCGCGTCATCCGCTTTCTTGGCACTCCCTTGGCTTCTCTTCCAAGGGAAGGGGAGGTTGCCTATCGCTTGTAGAAGGTCTCTAGGCTGTAGCGGTCGCCCACAAAGCGCCAGTGCCAGGGCTCGTAGCTTACCCCTTGGGGGTTGCCGCGGGGGAAGGACAGCTCAAAGCCAAAACGAGCAGCGTTCTTCTCCAGCCAGCGGAAGGCAGGAGTCTTTTCAAAAGCCTCCTGGAGATCCCACTGCGGAAACTGGGCATCCCCAAGGTCGATAGCGTAGCCGGTGTGATGCTCGCTATATCCCGGGGGAGCGCTGACTGCAGCCCGTTCTCCTGGCCGCAGAGCCCGCGCTTGGGCTACTTGAAAAAACAAAGCCTCCTGCTCTGCTATCGAGCGAAACCCAGAGATAGGGACAAGGCGGATCCCGTCGGCTAGAGCCGCTGCGCTCATTCGCCGGTAGTTCTCGGCAGCAGCGTGGCGCAGGCGCACCTCACGACCGTGGTAATAGCTCACTACCTGGAGGGTCTCTGGCGGAGCTTCAGCATAGGCATAGTGGCCCAGCAGAGAGGGCCTGCCCTCTCCTTGCTGAGAAACAGAGAGATCTTGCGCCAGGGGTTCTCTTCTTTCCTTTGATCCTGGTGATCCTGGCAACCTGCCCACTGCCCACACCGTTGAGAGCAGCAGCGTAAGCAAGGCTAGACCTAGCCTTAAGCCTAGCCTCCAGGGACCTGAGGAGCCTTGCGCTTTTGCTGGAGGGGGAGGGTAGCGACGCGCAACTGGAATGTCGTCGTTCATACCCAAAGGCTGGGAGGCAAGCCCTCAGGTTCAGCCTCCTCACCGGCCCAAGTCCGCCAAGATATCGCGGGCGTGAGTTTCCGTATTAATGTTTTGGTAGACCTTAGCAATTTTGCCCTCACCATCAATGACGTAGGTTACTCGCTTGGCATAGCCGCCTCCGTCCACATCGTAGGCGCGGGCAATTGCGCCGTCGCTATCCACCAAGAGAGGGAAGGGCAAGTTGTACTTTTCGGCAAACTTCTTGTGGGAAGCTTGGTCGTCCATGCTTACCCCCAGCACCACCAAGTCTTTGCTCTGATAGTCCGCGTAGGCGTCACGGAAGCCGCAGGCCTCTTTGGTGCAGCCAGGGGTGTCATCTTTGGGGTAAAAGTAAAGAATCACCGTTTTCCCAGCAAAATCGGCTAGGGAAACCGGGTTGCCGTGGGCGTCGACGGTGTTAAAGCCAGGAGCAGGGGTACCGACCGCAAGAACCATAGACGGGTGAACTATAGGACTGCCCTCAGCATTTTCTTCAGCCCCCCTCCTCCCTGTCAAGCGCCGGATTCGGCTCGGCTGTCCGTTGCAACTCGGCCACCACTTCCTGGAGCTCCGCAGCTAACCCCGAAGGTAGCCGTCGTCCCAGGATCTCCGCCAGCGAGCGGTAGTACCATAGGGATCCCTCCTTACCGCCGGAGAAGCGCTCCCAAAGCTGATCCCCTAGCTGGCGAAAGTCCCGTAGGATGCAGCGGGCGTTGTGCAGCTTGTCAGCGGCAGCCACCAGCAGAACCGAAGCGTCTGCGGTTTCCAAATGCTTCAAGTAGGCCGTTTTCCGCTCCTTCCAGTTTTCTTTGGGCTCGCCCCGGGAGCTATCGCTTTCAGTATCCGTACACCCTAAGATGATCTGCAGCACTCGTTCTCCAAAGCGCTCCCGCAGTTGCTGTTCAATCTGGGCTCGTGGCTCGCCACTGTAGCGGGGGCCATCTTCCAGGCTGTCGTGGAGCAAAGCAGCAATGGCCTCATCCTCATCGGCACCGTACTCTAGGGCAATGGAGGCTACGGCCAACAGGTGGCTGAGGTAAGGGATCCTGGTTCCCTTGCGGGTTTGAGCAGCGTGCCATCGGTAGGCGTAGCGCATGGCCTCGGCAAACCGCGGCGTCAAGTGGGTGGACATCGGTCTCTCTCTAGTCGGGGTTGGTAAGTTGAGGAGATGGGGCGGGGATCGTTAGCACCTGGTCGGAACCTCAGAGGTTCAGATCCCAGCCCCCTGCCAAGTGTACTGCTAGGCGAAGGAGCTCGGAGTGATTTGGCTGGTAGGCGGCCACCTCTACTTGAGGACTGGCAGGAAATCCCCATTGCCGCTCAGCAGCAGCTCTGTTTTGGAGTCAAGATAGCCTCCCCTCCCAATTGGCCTTGCAGCTGCAAACGGCGCTGGCTGAGGTTGTGTCGGGTAGAGCCTGAAAATGGGACAGCATGCTACCGTCAGAAGGCCATGACGGCTTAGAGACAAGCTCGGGACTCATTGGCAGCTCCAAGGCTCTGCTAGCTGCCGCCTAGAAGCCAGCTACAGCTGCAGGGAGTATGTCAACCTGGAAAAACCCTTTCTAGTTAGAGGTCACCATGCGGATCCCGACTTGCACCTATCGCATCCAGTTTCACGCCGGTTTTGACTTCGAGGCAGCACGGCAAATCGTCCCCTACCTAAAGTTGCTGGGTGTTAGCGATCTGTACGCCTCTCCCATCTTTCAGGCTCGCAAAGGCAGTACCCACGGCTACGACGTGGTGGATCCCACCCAGATCAACTGCGAACTGGGAGGGATCGAAAAATTTGAAGTTCTATGGGAAACTCTCCACCAGCAGGGAATTGGCTGGATCCAAGACATTGTTCCCAATCACATGGCCTATGACGGCCAAAATCGAATGCTAATGGATGTGCTGGAAAGCGGCCCCAACTCAGACTTTATCGATTACTTCGATGTTGACTGGGATCACTCCTATCTTGGCATCAAGGGCAGAATTTTAGCACCCTTTCTAGGAGATTTCTATAACAAATGCTTAGAGTCTGGACAAATCCAGCTTCGCTACGATGCCGATGGCCTTAGCATTAACTACTTCAACTTGAGGTTTCCTCTCAATATCGACACCTACGCCGATGTTTTTACTTACAACTTAGGCAAGCTGCGGCGAAAACTAGGACGCAGCCACCCTGACTACGTCAAGCTACTGGGAATTCTCTTCAGCCTCAAGTTTATTCCTAGCAAAGAAGACCTCCTAGAGCGCACTGACCAAATCAATTTTGCTAAGCACTCTCTGTGGGAGCTTTATACCTCCAGCCCGCATATTCAAAGCTTTTTTGATGAGAACATTGCCATCTTTAATGGCAAGCCAGGAGATCCCTCAAGCTTTGACTTGCTGGACAGTCTCTTGGCACGGCAAAACTTCCGCCTTTCCTTCTGGAAGGTAGGTGCTGAAGAGATCAACTACCGTCGCTTCTTTACCATCAATGACTTGATCTCGCTGCGGGTAGAAGACCGGGAGGTCTTTCGCAAAACGCACCAGCTCATCTTTAAGCTTGCAGAGCAAGGGCGCTTTACGGGCTTGCGCATTGACCATATTGATGGCCTATTTAACCCGGAGGAATATCTCCATCGCCTCCGTGAGCGCTGTCCAGATCTCTACATCGTTGTAGAAAAAATACTGGGGCCTGACGAGAAGCTGCCTCCTCAGTGGCCGGTACAGGGCACAACAGGTTATGACTTCCTGGCTAAGCTGAACGGCCTCTTTTGCTGCTCTGAGAACGAGGAGGCGTTTGAAAGGCTATATCAGAACTTTACCGATCTAAGGCAGTCTCCCGAACAGGTAATCGAAGACAAAAAACGCCTAATCATTGAGCGCAACCTAGCGGGGGACATGGACAACCTTGCCTTTTTGCTTAAGCGAATTACCAGCCATCACCGCTATGCCAACGACTTTACTCTCTACAGCTTGCGCCGAGCTCTGGCAGAGGTTTTGGTGTGTTTCCCAGTTTACCGAGTCTACATCCATGAAGGGGTTCTCAGCCCAGAAGGTCAGCAGGCTATCCGCCAAGCTGTAGAGAAAGCTAAGGAGAACCTGCCCATCTTAGTCAACGAGTTGAATTTCCTACAGCGCTTTCTCTGTCTTGAGTTCCCCGAAAACATCTCGGAGGAAGAGAAAAACGAGCAAATCTACTTTGCCATGCGGCTGCAACAGTTGGCCGGCCCTCTCATGGCCAAAGGGGTAGAGGACACGGCCTTCTACGTTTACAATAGGCTGCTATCCCTAAACGAGGTAGGCAGCGATCTGTGTCGTTTTGGCATTTCTATCCAGGAGTTCCATCGCTTTAACCAAGAACGAGCAGCCCAGTGGCCTTTGACCCTAAATGCCTCTTCCACCCACGACACCAAGCGCGGCGAGGATGTGCGGGCCCGCCTGAACGTACTCTCCGAAATACCCGCCGAGTGGGAGAGACATATTAACCTTTGGCACGAGCTCAATGTTGGCTATAAAGTTTACCGCAAGCAAGCCAAGCGTTCGGAGCTGCCAGATCGCAACGACGAGTATTTTCTCTATCAGACTTTGATCGGCTCCTATCCTTTTCAACCAGAGGAAGTTCCGACCTTTGTCCAGCGAGTTAAAGACTACGCCATCAAAGCAGTTCGGGAAGCTAAAGTCCATACTGCCTGGCTTCGCCCCGATACCGAATACGAAGAAGCTACCCTTGCTTTCATCGATCAAATCCTGCAGCCCTCAAGCCCCTTCTTGGAGTCTTTCCTGCCCTTTCAGCGCAAAATTGCCCACTTTGGCATCTTTAACTCTCTCTCTCAAACTCTGCTGAAGCTCACTAGCCCTGGGATCCCGGATATCTATCAGGGCACGGAGCTGTGGGATCTCAGCATGGTGGATCCCGACAATCGCCGACCCGTGGACTTTTCCCGTCGCCTAGCTTACCTCGAAGAAATCCAGCGGCGAATCAAGCAGGATCCCCTGCAACTTATCCAAGATCTTCTGCTCCACCGCCACGATGGCCGCATTAAGCTGTTTCTCATCCACCTGGTGCTCAGGGCCCGTCAGGAACAGCCGCAGCTGTTTCTGGAAGGCAGTTATATTCCTCTACAGGTGAGCGGCTCCTATGCCAACCACGTTATAGCCTTTGCCCGTCAGCACGATAAACAAGTCGTGCTGGTGGTGGCACCCCGCTTTTTAACTTCCTTAATTGATGAAACTCAAGATCCCCTAGGGGAATCGGTTTGGAAAGATACGGAAATTCAACTGCCGCGCTGGAAGCGGCTGGACTGGGTGAATGGCTTAACCCAGGAAGAGATCCTTGGTGGCGACAGCTTGCCCGTGGGGGCCGTCCTCAAGTCTTTCCCCGTGGCTCTGCTATGGGGGCAATCTCGCTGAGGAGCCTAGGGAGCCGCTGCCGCAGGAGTCAGGGCCTGGAAGTTGACAATGCGGGCAAACTCTTGGGGATCGAGGCTAGCACCCCCCACCAGTACGCCATCAATCTGCGGCTGGGCCATCAGCTCGTCGATATTGCTGGCTTTGACCGAGCCACCGTAGAGGATGGGTAGATGGTCAGCGCCCAGATGCTGGCGAATAAGGCCAATGACGCGGTTGGCCTCAGCGGCTGCACAGGTTTTTCCCGTGCCAATGGCCCAGATGGGCTCGTAGGCAATCACAAGGTTTTGCAGATTGATCCCTGTCAAGGCGCGATCCAACTGTCCCACAATCCAAGACTCGGTTAGCCCCTGTTCCCGCTGCTGCAAGCTTTCCCCCACACAGAGGATAGGGGTGAGCCCATGCCGCTGGGCCGCCGCCAAGCGCCGGTTGACGGTTTCATCCGTTTCGCCAAAGTACTGCCGTCGCTCGCTGTGGCCAACGATAACGTAGCGCACCCCCAGCTCTACCAGCATGGGGCCGGAGATCTCTCCCGTAAACGCCCCTTGATCCTCCCAATGCAGGTTTTGCGCTCCCACAGCTATGCCGGATCCCCGCGTTTCTTCTGCCACCACGGCCAGGTCTGTAAAGGGCACGCACAGGATGATCTGCCGCTGCGGCATCACCCCTGAAGACGACGCTTGCAGGGCTGGGCCAAACTCGCGGAGAAACTGGCGGGCCTCCACCTGGGTTTTGTGCATTTTCCAGTTGCCCGCGATGAGGATGGGACGCAAGCTAGATCCTCCCTAAGCGACACAACGATCCCAAAGGGGAATCCCGATTTCGAGTGTATCAGCAAGCGGTTCCAAAAGAGGGCGGAGGAGCTTGCTGGCGGCGCTCTTCCAAGCTGGCTGCTATAGCAGCTAGGCAGTCTTGCAGGGGGGAGCCCCGCTCCAGGTGCTGGACGGCAACGGCATAGGCTTCAGGGTGGGCTTGCAACAATGCCCGGCTCTGGCGCAAGAAGCGGTTCATTTGAACCCTCACTTGAGCAGCAGAGGCCAAAGGCGGGGCAGCCCGGATCCCTGACAGGAGCTTAGCCAACTGTTGCCTATCCTCCTCATCCCCCACCACTTGGCCATAGTGCAGAGACTCTGCGGCAGCCCCTGCCATCCAAAACAGGCCGTAGCGCTCCAGATCTGCCCAGGAGATGACCCCCTGGGCTTCCCAGGTGTACATGGGGGCCGGATCCAGCTCCACTCCGCCGTAGCCCGGGATCCCTCGTCGGAAGGCTTGCCAAGGGCTGAGCACGTAGCCGCGCAAGGGGATCCCCAGCAGGTGGGCCACCAAAATGTGTCCCGCCTCGTGGCGGATGACCCGCTGCCGATAGGCTGGAGAAGCCCAATCCAGAAGCGCGCCCAGCAACCCCAATAGCCGCCCCCCAAAGGCCACCTGTTCGACAATCCCCAAGGCCACCATCCCAGCCAAAGGCAGAGCTAGCCACGGCCCCAGAGCTGCCGAAGCCACCAAGGCCGCCACGATCCAAGCCGCGCGGGTGATTCCAGCTTCCGACATCGCTTAGGCTTTTGCCTCCGGGCCTAGCTCGAGCGCCAGCAGCTCATCGGCCAACTGCAGAAACGCCTCCCGATCCAAATAGGAAACATCCCCTACCCATTCCCCTAGCTTGACCACGTAGACTTCGCTCAAGGTCGGCCGGCGCCGCAGATCGCGCGAATAGGCTTTCACCAACGCCAACACCGATTGTTTCTTAACAATTCGCCGGTAGCGGGGATCATCCCTAGCCCGCACGCGGTAAGTAACCCCTGTCTCATCGCCAATTTCCATCTCAAACTGGCGCTCTCGCACCTCCTCGATGTAGAGCTCCCCGTCCTCATCCAGCTTTTTCCGCTCTTCCACCACCACCTCGTAGCGGCGGGTGCTCAACACCTGGCCAAAAAAGAGCCCTCCGTAAGGGATCTCGCGAAAAGCCATCTGCCGGCGGGAGATGGTGTAGAGGGGCCCCCACAGGAAGGGGTAGAGCAACGAGAGAAACCCTGCCAGAAAGGAGACTGCCCCCAGGAAGGATCCCTCGCCAAAAGCGCGAGACAGCACCAGCAGCGCTACGCCCACCAAAATAGCCGTAATGATCCGGCCTACGCTGTTGAGGGCATCGCTCCAGTAAGCGGCGTACTGGAGCCGCGTAGGCACTAGCGGGATCACCGACTCGCACTCTTCTGGGGTAAGCTCCAACAACATGCCCCGGGATCCTCGAAAGAACCAGACCCCATCTTAGAATGAGGCAGAGAGGCTCTGGGGCAAGTTTCCGGGGTCAGACAGCAGGTGGCCCATTTTCTTCACTCCCACAGCCGCCGAATGGGAGAGCGGTGCAAAAGGCGGTGGGTTTCAGCCAACAAGTCCGGGATCGGCAGGTGCTCCGGACAGCGAGGCAGACAGTCGCCGCACTCGGTGCAGCGGTCAGCAGGTACTCCCGGGAACCAGTGCCCCGCCTGGCCAAACATGTTGTAGCGATACTGGGCAAACTCCGTCATCTCGTGGGCAATGGCCAAGTTGCGCAGCCGCAGCACCTCTGGGATGTGGATCCCTTCTGGACAGGGTAGGCAGGCATAGCACTGGGCACAGCGGCTGGACCCCAGGCGCTCCTCTTCTGCTTGGCGCAGCCGCTCCTGCACCGCTAGGCCCTCCGTCCACCAGCGCTCCGGATCCTGCAGGGCCACCAGGGCTGTTTGTAACTCGTCAGGATGGGTGATGCCTAGGCTGAGGGTGTGGATGCGGGGATCCGCCAGCAAAAAGCGGTAGGCAAACTCCAAGGGGCTAAAGGGCGCACAGCTCTCCTGCAGGCGCTGGGGTGGGCGGTAGAGCATTCCCCCCTTGTCGGCGGGGGAGATGATGAACACCCCCATATCCTGCTGGGCCGCCGCCTCTAGGGCCGGTGCATTGCGCTGCTGGAAAAAGTGGTAGTGCAAATTAACAAAGTCAAACTGGCCGGTCTGGATGGCCTCTAGGATTAGCTTCAGGGATCCATGGGTGGAAAAGCCGATGTAGCGCACCAGGCCCTCCTGCTGCGCCTGCCTGAGCAGCGGCAACCCTTCCCGCAGTACCCACTCCAGGTGTTCGGGCAGGTTGATGCCGTGGAAGGCAAACTGATCCAGATACTCCACCTGCAGCCGCCGCAGGGATCCCTCTAGTCGTTCCCGCAGCCTCTCGCCGGGCGTAAGCTTGGTGGTCAGGATCAGGCGCTGCCGCGGCACTGCTAGCTTACGCAGGATCTCCCCCAAGAGCACCTCTGCATGGCCGTAGGCCTGCGCCGTTTCCAGGTGGTTGATCCCTGCCTCCAGCGCCGCTGCCACCGTGGCCTGGGCCTGCTCCGGCGGCACGTTGACCAGCCGCATGCTGCCCAGGGAAAAAGCCGACATGAGCTGCTGGGTGCGCCCAAAGCGGCGGTAGAGCATCTAGCCCAAGGCCTCCCTGAAAAACGCCACTGCCTCCGCCAGCACCTCGAGGAAGCGATCCACCTCGGCCAGGGTGTTGTAGAGGTAGACGCTGGCCCGCGCTGTCGATTGCACCTGCAAGTGGCGGTGCAGCGGCTGGGTGCAGTGGTGGCCAGCTCGGATGGCGATCCCCTGCTCATCCAGCAGCGTAGACAGGTCGTGGGGGTGGATGCCCTCCGCCGAAAAGCTGACCAGTCCTGCCCGGCGCGCCGGATCCTTGGGGCCATAGATCTTCAGGCCTGGAATGCGCTGGAGCCCCTCCAGGAGGCGAGCGGTTAACTTTTGCTCATGGGCATGCACGCGCTCTAGCCCAATCTGGCTCAAGTAGTCTACGGCTGCCCCCAAACCCACCGCTTGGGCAATGGCCGGCGTGCCCGCCTCAAACTTGTGGGGGATATCGGCGTAGGTGGCGTGATCCCAGTACACCTCAGCAATCATCTCGCCCCCACCCAAAAAGGGCGGCATGGCCCGCAGCAGCTCCCGCTTGCCGTAGAGCACCCCAATCCCAGTGGGGCCGCACATCTTGTGCCCAGAAAAGGCCAGCCAATCGCAATCCAGGGCCTGTACATCCACAGGCATGTGGGGCACACTCTGACAGGCATCCAGCAACACCCTAGCCCCGTAGCGATGGGCTAACTCAATCACCTCCCGAACCGGGTTGATGGATCCCAGCATGTTGGAGACGTGAGCTACCGCCACTAGGCGGGTGCGATTGCCCAGCAGAGAGCGGTAGTGCTCCAGATCCAGCTCGCCTTCGGGCGTGATCTGGATAAACCTAAGGCAGGCCCCTGTCTTCTGAGCCACGAATTGCCACGGGATCAAATTGCTGTGGTGCTCCATCACCGACAGGATGATCTCGTCTCCCCGCTCTAGGGTGCTCATGCCCCAACTGTAGGCCACTAGGTTAATGGCCTCGCTGGCGTTGCGGGTGTAGATGATCTCCTGCGGGGAGGGCGCATTGACCAAGCGGGCAATCTTCTCCCGCGCCCCCTCATAGGCCTCAGTGGCTTCGTTGCCCAGAGTATGCACCCCTCGGTGCACGTTGGCGTTGCTGTGCCGATAGTAGAGGTCCATTGCCTGCAAAACCGCCAGCGGCTTCTGGGAAGTGGCCGCATTGTC
The DNA here is from genome assembly GCF_047461515.1 of Synechococcus sp. W70.1. Taxonomy (NCBI): domain Bacteria; kingdom Bacillati; phylum Cyanobacteriota; class Cyanophyceae; order Synechococcales; family Synechococcaceae; genus Synechococcus; species Synechococcus sp. W70.1. Next base: position 93,637 of record NZ_JANSHH010000034.1, on the reverse strand, counting down.
GAAGTAGATGAGCGGCTGGCCGTTGATTTGGCGCTGCAGGATTGGAAAATCCGGCCGCACCTGGGCAGCTAGGTCGGCAGCGGCATCAAAAGCCTGGCCCAGCTTGGGGGAAGAAAGAGGAGATACCGCCATAGTCTGCGCAGAAGCCTATCTCCCTCAGTATGGCATCGCTCTAGGATCCACCCCGAAAACTCTCCCTTGCCGGCAGAAGAGAGTTGTCACAAACTGTAATTTGGTGTTAATTTTCTTTGAGAAAGGTTATGAGGTATTAACCATGCAACCCTCTCCCCGGATCCCTTCTCGCCTGGATTCTGCTTCCGTAGCTAAGTACTACGACACCACCAACGACTGGATCCCGGGCTGGACGGAGCAGGCGGAGCGCTGGAATGGCCGCCTGGCTATGGTGGGCTTTGTCATCAGCATCGCCACCGAGGCGCTAGTGGGCCACAGTGTTTTCGCCAGCACCCTTGCCCAGTGGCTGGGACTGCGGTAGCTCTGGCAAGGCAAGCTAGAGAAAGCGGCGGCGGGCCGCTAGGATCCCAGTTCTTCTCCCGCCAGCTTGTTGGCTTAGCACTTCGACACTAGACAGCAATGCTTGACAACCCCTTCCTCCCCTACATTGCTGTGATGGTAACAGGCTTAGTGGCTGCCGTTGCCCTGGGTTCGATAGCGTTCTTTAACTCCAAGCGCCCTGCAGGCTGGGAGGGTGCTGTTCGTCCACCCTATGTGCCGCAGTATGGGCAAGAGGGCGAAGCTCCACCGGCATGGGAAATTGGCTGGACGGAGCAAGCTGAGCGCTGGAACGGGCGGCTGGCCATGCTGGGGTTTGCCATTAGCATCGCAGTGGAAGCACTAGTAGGCCACAGTGTGCTGGCCTTTGTCCTAGGCCTGCGCTAACAGCCGGCCCGGATTTCTTGAGCAGGTCTCTTGGGACGTCCTGAGCAGCCAAGGCTTTCGTTGGCCAAGCAGTGGGTTGGGTAGAGCTTGAACATAAAACGGGATCCGTCTCCCCAAGACCGATTTTCTTCCAGCAGGCTCAAGACTCTACTCCGTTGCTGCGCTTTTGCTCAACTTGAGGATCTGGGCCGCCACGCCTAGGGTTTCTTCGTAAAGATAGTCAGGGCCAGGCCGCTGCAACTCGGCAGCCAGCAGCGTTTCCAAGGAATCCTGCTCCAGGGGTGCCACCTGGCGAACCACGCATCTCTGGGCACCTCCCCTGGCTTCCATGCGCATGCAGCCGGTGGTTTCCGAACAAAGCACAGTGCAGGCGTTGGCTTCCTGGTTGCCCGAGGTGAGGCGCAGCCCAATGAGGTCCCCCGGCTGGCTAGTCTCCGAGACCAGGGGTACGGCGGCCAACTCTGCCTTCACCTCACCTCCAGCTTGAGTTTGGAAGCGGATGAGGTCAATCTCATAGTCCTGTTCCCGGCTCTGCGCTCGCTCGGTGGGCGTCCACCCCAGACGGCTGGCCAGCCAGCTCAGGAAAAGGAGGGCCTGGCAGGGGTTGCCGGCTTTGTAGTCAATGGTTACCTGATCTATCCAGTACAAAGACTCCCGCCGCTCTGGCGGGTCGAAGGCTTGGGCAGTGAGTTCCTGCCAGGGCAGCAGCCGGCGCCAGTTGAGATCCCCGCAGTGGTGTCCCTCGCTGACGAGAAGATTCATCTCCTGCAAGTCTTCCTCGGGATTGACAAAGCCCCGCGAGTCGACGATGACGCGGCTGCTTAGAGCCACCAACTTCTGAAACAGCAAGCTGTTCAAGTCCAGGTTGCCTTGCCACCACAGGAAGGTGGGCAAGTTGGGGATCAACAGCGAGGCGACGGTGCTGCAAGCCCGCACAAGAGCCGATTCCGGTGCCTTCAGGGTGATGTATTCGCAACACACCAGCGAGCTGCGCTGTTCGCGCGTCACCGGACAGTAGGCAGCTACCTGGGCCTCGAGGGTGTCGTCTGTGGCTCCCTCCCGTTTGGCCCGCAGGTCAATGACGCGGCAGGGGTTTTGGCTAGCAATGGCCTCGACGGTGGGGGAAGGCAGCAGCAGGGCATCGTCTAGCGACTCATACACCACCAGGGTAAAGGTGGCAGCCCGGGCGGCAACGCTCTCTTCCTTGGAGGACCAGATTTTGTTTAGCTCCTGCTCGATTTCCTCCAGGGAGACGTCTTTTGGGGCTTGCAAAGGCAGGACGGCAGCAGGTTGGTCCATCGTCTCCTCCTGCAGTGGGCTTTTGCTTGATTCTAGGCAGACAGACCGGCTGCCCAGGAGGGGTTTAAGGTGAGATACAGATCTTTCTTCAGGCTGCCGCTTCTAAACCCTCAGGCCAGACGCGGCTGGATGCTCAGCTCCAAGGGTCGGCCAGGATCCCCCACAAGCACCAGACCGCGGCCATTGGCGTGTAGATGCCGCACAATCCAGTACAGCGTTTCGATGCGCTCCGGGCAGCCCAGTTTTTCTGCCAACTGAGTTAGGGTCAGGGATCCCTTTTGCTCTTGCATCACCTCCAGCACCTGACGCTGGAGCTGCAGGACGGCGCTAGCCGCTTTCTTGCCGGCTTCCACCCCCGGCTGGTGATAGGCGTTGACCTGGATCAAGGAGGCGTAGAGGCCCACTGCCCGTTCGTAGAGGGCAATCAGGGCCCCCACGGAGCGGGCATCCACCCGCGGCAGCGTCACCGTGATGGAGTCGCGCCCGTTTTCGTAGAGGGCCTGGCGGGTGCCCTGCAGTAGGCCATCCAGGTAGTCGCCGCTGGTTACCAGTGGCTCTACGAAGGGGGAAGGGATCCCGGGCTCGCGATCCTGGAGCACCTCGATGAAGGTGACGAAGAAGTTGTTCAAGCCCTCCCGCAACTGCTGCACGTAGGCGTGCTGATCGGTGGTGCCCTTGTGGCCGTAGACGGTGAGGCCCTGCTCCACCAGGTTGCCCTGCAGGTCGTGGGACTTGCCTAGGGACTCCATCACCAACTGCTGCAGGTAGCGGCTAAACAGAGCCAGGCGGTCTTTGTAGGGTAAAACCACCATATCCTTGCGCCCCCGCCCCTCGCCGACGATGTACCAAGCCATGGCCAAGAGGGCAGCGGGGTTGCGCTCCAGCTGGGGTACGCGGGTGGCCTCGTCCATGGTGGCGGCCCCGGCCAGCAAAGCCCGGATGTCGATCCCCTGCAACGCTGCCGGCAACAGGCCTACTGCCGAAGTTTCTGACGTGCGCCCCCCCACCCAGTCGAAGATGGGGAAGACCGCCAGCCACCCTTCCCGCTGCGCCTGCTGCTCCAATTGGCTGCCGGGACCGGTAACGGCTACTGCCTGGCTGGCAAAGGGGATCCCGGCCTTTTGGTAAGCCAGCGCCACCTCCACCAAGCCGTTGCGCGACTCGGGCGTGCTACCGGATTTGGAGGCGACAACCACCAGGGTCTGTCCCAGTTTGCCTGCTAGCCGCCCCAGCACCCGATCAAACCCGTCGGGATCCGTATTGTCGATAAAGTGAATGTTCAAGGGCGGCTGCAGCGGAGCCAAGGCCTCCGCCACAAATTGCGGCCCCAGGGCCGAGCCGCCAATGCCAATCCAGAGCAGCTCGGTGAAACGCCCTCCTCCACTTGCCGGGATCACGCCGCCGTGGATCTTCTTGGCAAAGCTCTCCACCTGTTCAACGCAGTCTTGAATTGCCTGCCGGATTTCGGCAGTGGGAGCCAGCTCCGGCGCCCGCAGCCAATAGTGGCCCACCTGGCGACCTTCGTCCGGGTTGGCGATGGCCCCGGCTTCTAAGGCCTGCATTTCAGCAAAAGCCCGGGCAAAGAGAGGCCGCAGCGCCTCCACTTGGGCAGGGGTAAAACGGATGCGGCTGATATCCACAAAAATTTCCAGCTCGGGATGGTAGTAGAGCCAATCGCAGTAGCGCTGCCAAAGTTGAAGGCTGTCCATAGGATCCCTGCCGCCAAAGCCGTAACCAGCTTACCAAAGCCGTGCCGCAGCCGGCTCCCTGCCAAGAAGCAGCTAGGATCCAAAACACCGCCTGCTAAAGTGCTCCCCGAAAGCGCCTCCCATGAACCTAGACGCCGACCGGCAGTGGATGGAACGCTGCCTCTCCTTAGCCCGCTCGACACCACAGCGCCCCTCCCCTAACCCGCGGGTAGCTTGCGTCATTGTCCGGGGGGATCAGGTGGTGGGGGAAGGTGTTCATCTAGGAGCCGGCCAGCCCCATGCCGAGGTCTTGGCTCTGCAGCAGGCGGGATCCCTGGCCAAGGGCGCCACCCTCTACGTCAACCTCGAGCCCTGCAACCACTATGGGCGCACCCCCCCCTGCACTGAGGCCATTCTGGCGGCTGGGATCCGGCGGGTGGTGGTGGGGATGCAGGACCCCAATCCGCTGGTAGCCGGCAAAGGGATCCGTCGCCTGCAAGAGGCAGGAGTCGAGGTGACAGTGGGGGTGCTGGAGCAGGACTGCCAAGAGCTCAACGAGGGCTTTGCCTTTGCCATTGTGCGAAAGCAGTGTTTTGGCCTGCTCAAATACGCCATGACCCTAGACGGCAAGAGCGCCGCCACCACTGGCCACAGCCAGTGGATTAGCAACCCCTTGGCACGAGAGTGGGTTCACCGCCAGCGGGCCCGGCACGACGCCGTGATCGTTGGCTCCCAAACCGTTTGGCACGACAACCCCCGCCTCACCTGCCGCCTGCCGGATTTTCAGGGATCCCAGCCTCTGCGGGTGGTTCTCAGCCGCTCCCTTAACCTCCCCCCAGTGGCCCACCTGTGGCAAGTGGAGGAGGCGCCAACTTTGGTGATTACCGAAGCCACTGAGGCCCATCCCCTCTGGGGAGCCCTGGCCAAGCAAGGGGTAGAGCTGCTGCACCTGGATCGAGTAACCCCGGCTCGAGCAGCGCAGGTTCTCTTTGGGCGAGGCTGTCTAAGCGCCCTCTGGGAATGCGGCGGCACCCTGGCCTGGGCAGCCCTCAAGGATGGGGCCATTCAGAAGGTGGCCGCCTTCATCGCTCCCAAGATCCTGGGAGGGGCCAACGCACCAACTCCCGTAGAAGGGGAAGGGATCCCTGAGATCAACCAGAGCTGGCAACTGCTGGAGCCGCAACTGCAGACCTTGGGAGACAACTGGCTAATTAGCGGGAAGCTGGCTCCCTTCCCTCTGGCCTCTGAGGCAGGGTTAGCTTCTTCCTGAGGCTTTGGACCCCTTGGCCTCCTGCCCATGGTAGGTAGGCAGCAGCGATGTTACACTAAGTTACAGCATAGATTACGATATGTCGATCATCCTTGCTATTGTTGTCTTGCTGGGAATTTGGGCGCTGCGCCTGATGGAGCAGGCTTTCCAGCGGCAGGAGTTCTCGCGCATGCTGGCGGGAACCTTAGTGGCTACGGCTGCTGGTGGCCTCTTGACCTGTTACTTCCTGATGAGCGACATCCTACGCCTGTTGTTTTACCTGCAAGCCCCCTCTTCTTCCTCCTATGCCCAAGATCTCCTCTCGGATCTCAGCTGGCTCGACTAGGCCAGTTGGGCTGACAACCAGGCTTTGATGCGCTGGATCAGGAGGTAGTTGGGGGCAAGCAAGTTTTGGTAGAGAAGCTGTGCAAGAGCGTCGACAGGGCTAAACTCTTGCCCAACCAGGAAAGGATAGCTAAAGCCTAGAGGAGTTAGGTGATCCCCCTCTAGACGCTGCCATTCGGTGTGCTCCCCGTACTTGCGAGAAAGTTGCTGATAGAGCAGTGGAATATCGTCAATATCATCCTGCTGAAACTCTACAAGCAGGTTGTTTCTCACCGGATACCGCTCCTCAATGAGGCGATTGGTCTCTGCCGGAGAGGGCTCAAACTCCAACCACAGGTTTACCGGCGGTGACGAGGATCCCATCCACATCCGCCACAGATCGCTGAGTTGCTGTTGAGGCCACGCTTGCACCAACACCTGCAACAGCGGCAGCGCCCGCTCCAACCCGGCATTGCTGTAGGCCAAAAAAATATTGCCGCGCCGCTGGGATCCCAAAGAAGGGAGGGCTAGGCAGGAGAGGATCTGCAGCTTACCGCCAAGGCTGTGGCCCAAGCCAAAGAGGGGTAAGTCCATCAAGCCTTTGCTCTGCAGGCTTCTATGGAGAGATCGTGCTGCCTTGAAAGCTATTTGGGCGTGATCGAGGTCGGTGGCGTAGGCAGTGGCTACAACGGCCATGCCCATGCGGGCCAATTCTTCCAACAGACGGCTGTAGAAAAACTGCGGCGCAGATCCCACAAACGCTCCGCCTAGAAAGTGGATTACGGCGCGGGGTTGGGGAGGCAAAAGAAACCAAGTCTCTCCATCCGTTTGCCAAGTCGGTTTCATGGCGCAGCAACCTCACCTGCCATTTGACTGAGATTCCTCCCAACGGGATCCCCCTTCATCCTAATTGCCCCCTCTTTGCAAGGGGAAGGGCAAACTGGACAAGCCTTCCTAGGAAAGCCTTGGCGAGGCCTTGTGAAAGTACCACTAGTAATTTCCCGGGGCAAAGTTAGCGCGAACGGCCCTGGACTTTGGCCAAAATACGTGTGGTTATGCCAAGCATTTGTTGTATTCTGGGCTTGTGAGCTAATCGATGATGAAGCGCTATGCCCACGGGACGTAGCTAGAACAGCAGCGTGCAGAAGCTGGTCAACAGCAGTGTCAATGCCGTCAGAAGCAGGCTAAAGCTCCACAGCCACACCGCAGCAAGCAGTAGGATCCCGATGACCCAGATGAGCAGGGCATTCCAGTAGGGTCGGTTAGGGGCTTTGGAGACGTTAATTCTTTGAAAGAAAGGCAGCAGGATAAATGCCACATCCAGCAATAGACGCGGCAGCCGCAGATCCTGGGGTAGCGGCCGATCCCGCACCGCCAGGTAGAGCAGCCCCCAGCTCAATAGAAGTGGGATCAGCAGCAGATAGTTGGACTCGGCCAGCAGCGGCCGATCCACCACCAGGGGAAACAGAGGGCTGATCCCCCAGCCCAGATAGAGGTAAAAGTTGAAGTTCAGCAGTGGCCGCAGCAGGAGGGGTAGGTTGAGGCTCTGAATACTCCCCCGGGCTTCAACTCTCTTGCCCCCAGATCCGCCTTCTCGAGGGATCGGCTTTGCCCCAGCTCGCCAACCGCAGTAGTCACAGTAGGGAGACTTGTACCGGTAGGCTGGGATGGGCTTACCACAGGCCGGGCAGCGTTGGAGGGGACGAGGTTGGGAATTGGAGGCCATGGTTATCCCTGATGCAGCGGCTCCAGGATGCCTCAAGCTTTAGCTAATGCCCAAAGCAAACGAGAGGGTAATACAGGCCGCCCCTAGGGCTGCCCCGGCGAGCACCTGGATGGGCGTATGGCCCAGCAGCTCTCGCAGGTAGGGCTCCTGGAAGCGATCGGCGCCTTTCTCTTCCAACCATTCGTCTAGGAGGCGGTTCAACACCTGCGCCTGCTTGCCAGCAGCCTGGCGGATCCCGGCAGCATCATACATCACCACCAGGGCAAAGACCACCGTTGCTGCAAACAGGAGGCTATCCCAACCTTCCTCTAACCCCACGCCCACGGCCAAAGCAGTCACCAGGGCCGCATGGGAGCTGGGCATCCCCCCCATCTCCAGCAAGACCCGCAGGTTGAGCTTGCCCGAGCGCACATAGGCCAGGATGAGCTTGATGGCCTGGGCTAACCCGCTGGCCAGCAGGGCAACCCAGAGAACGTGGTTAGCCATCAACTGCTGCAGCATAGGGCTCTCCGGCAGAGGAAGGGGAGCAAGGCCTCCAAGGGGGGCAGGTTAATGCTGGCGGCGGGCGATGAAATCTGCCAGGGCCAACAGGGGCTCAGCCTGGGATCCATAGGGGCGCAGCGCCTGCTTAGCCGATTGGATCAGCTCTTCGGCCTTCTGCCGAGAGGCCTCTAGACCCAGCAGGCTGGGGTATGTGGCTTTGGCAACCACTTGATCTTTGCCTGCTGTTTTGCCCAACTGTTCGCTAGTGGCAGTGACATCCAAAATATCGTCGACAATCTGGAAGGCTAGGCCAATATCCTGGGCATAGTGGCTCAACCGCCCCAGCAGCTCCTCATCGGCCCCGGCCAGGATCGCTCCTGAGACCACTGAGGCCTCTAGCAGGGCGCCGGTTTTGTGGCGGTGGATGTACTCCAGGGTTTCCAGGGAAATGGCCTTGCCCTCCGACTCCAGATCCACCACCTGGCCTCCCACCAAGCCAGTTGCCGCAGCCGCATGGCCAATGCGGGCAATCACCTCCAGGATCCGCTGCGGCGGCACCCCCCGCGTTTGGCTGGCGATATGCTCAAAAGCGTAGGCCAGCAGGGCATCGCCTGCCAAAATGGCGATATCCTCACCAAACACCTTATGATTGGTGGGCTTGCCGCGGCGAAAATCATCGTTGTCCATGGCTGGCAGATCGTCGTGGATCAACGACATGGTGTGGATCATCTCCAGCGCACAGGCCGTAGGCATGGCCTGCTCCACCGAGCCGCCGGCCAACTCACAGGCTGCTAGACAGAGGATGGGCCTGAGGCGCTTCCCCCCTGCCAGGAGGCTATAGCGCATTGCCTCATAGAGGCGTTCTGGATAAGCAGGCCTAACCGCGGCAGAGAGGGCCTCCTCCACCTGTTGCTGCCGCTGGCTTAGGTAGGTTTCTAGGTCGAAAGTTTGGGCAACCAAGCTGGTTTTCCTCTCAACTCAGCCTCAGAGGATCCCTGGCGGGCAGCTCTACAACAAGGCCCACAGGCTGACATTATCGCATGTTCGCCCGAGCTCCGGATCCCTCCTGCCAAGGCTTGCTTTGGCTTATGGCGAGGATTGCAAGTACTGGGATCTTTGGAGTGCAAGCTTGCGCTGTTTGTCATCTCGATGTCAGGATGCACTAAGGGTCTTCACTGGCTGAGTTTTTCATGTCCCACTCACCTGCCTACCTCAGCGCTTCTCCTCCTCCCGATAGCGATGGCAACCGCCTGCTACGGGCAGCCCGCGGGGAAGTGGTGGATCGCCCCCCAGTTTGGATGATGCGCCAGGCGGGCCGCTACATGGCGGCCTACCGCGAGTTGCAGAGCAAGTACACCTTCAAGCAGCGCTGCGAGATCCCGGAGCTAGCCATCGAGATCTCCTTGCAACCCTTTCGCGCCTTTGCCCCCGACGCCGTGATCCTGTTCAGCGACATCCTCACTCCTCTCGAGGGCATGGGCATTACCTTTGAGCTGGTGGAGAACCAGGGGCCGATTATCGACCCGCCAATTCGCTCCCAAGCCCAGATTGAGCAAATCCGACTGTTAGAGCCAGAAGAAAGCTTGCCCTTCATCAAAACCATTCTTACGACCTTGCGCCGTGAGGTGGAAGGGAAGGCGACCCTGCTGGGCTTTGTTGGCTCACCTTGGACTTTGGCCTGTTACGCTGTCGAGGGGCGCAGCTCCAAAGACTATGCCTACATCAAGAGTTTGGCTTTCACCCAGCCGCAGCTCTTGCACCAGCTGCTGGGCAAGCTGGCCGATAGCATTGCCCGCTACGTGATCTACCAAATTGAGAGCGGTGCCCAAGCGGTGCAGTTGTTTGATACGTGGGCTGGCCAGCTCAGCCCCAGCGACTACGAGACCTGGGCTTTGCCCTACCAAAAGCAGATTGTGGATCAGGTCAAGGCTCGGTATCCCCAAGTGCCGCTGATCCTCTACATCAACGGCAGCGCTGGCTTGCTAGAGCGGGTGGGTAAAGCTGGTATCGACGTGTTCAGCCTTGACTGGATGAGTGACATGGCAGAAGCTAGGGCCCGTCTGGGATCCCTGGCTGTCCAGGGCAACCTCGATCCAATGGTCTTGCTGGGATCGCGGGAGTTGATCCGCCAGCGCACCCTGGAGGTGATTCAGAAGGCGGGCTCGCGGGGGCACATCATGAACCTGGGGCATGGGGTTCACCCTGCCACCCCTGAGGCCAATGTCCACTACTTCTTCGAGACGGTGCGCCAGTCGCCGGAACTCCTGAGGGCCGCTTCGCCAGCTTCCTGACTGAAGCCCAGCAGGCTCCGGTGCCCTTTTCTCTCCAGCCTGCCGAAACGCTGCGCGAGGATCCCCCCCTTCAATCGGGCTCGAAAGATCCGTCCTCCTCTTCTAGGCTCCAGCTTGCTGCCAAGGCGTCCGCCATTGCCGCCCGCAGCGCGCGAGTATCTGCCCACAGTTGCGCGGGATCCGACAGCGGATCCGACAGGGGAACCAAGCGCAAGATGCGGTGCTCCTGCACCAGATCGATCACCACGCTAGGCCGTTCCGTGCCCACCTCTGCCACCTCAGCGGGGGAGGGATCCCGCAAGCAGGCGTAGTCGAAGCTGTTTAGGTTTAGGTAGAGGCTGCGATTGGCCACCAAGGTGGCCGCCGTTGCATCCAGAAATACCTCCATCACATAGCCCTCCCCCTGCCTTTGCACCTGACCTTCGACGATATCGAAGTAGCGAACCCGCCCCAAATCCGCCAAAAGACGGTAAATATCCCGCTTGTTAACCAAAATTCCGCTGTCGACAATGCAGGGAGCACAAGGACGACTCTCGGTCATAGGGCAGCTAGTCTTGAGGCACAAAGTAGGTGGGTCGGGAAGTTGTGTTGAATCCTCAATTAGGGCAAAGAAAATCCAAAGACTTTGCGAAACTCAAGCTACCACAGGATGACCTCTCCCTTTCTTTGCCAAGGGCTGCAGGCTCCTTAAAGATCCCGCTCTAGCCTCCCTTGAATGTATCACAGCTTTTCCAAAAGGGACATGGGTCTTCGCTTTCAAGATGTCTCCACGATAAAGGTCAAGCAAACTGGTTGAGCATCTGCCGTCTTTGATCTACATATTGTGGAAAAATAAGCAGCCAAGGAGTTTGAGACACTAGATGTTGTAGGCAACAGCAAGAGCAGCCCATCTCTGCCCCAGTCTCTGTCGTCGATGAGGAAGATAGACCGCGCAACCTTTTGCCTGCCCAAGCCAGAGGCGCAAGGGAGAGTGGCGGCTAGAAGAGTTCGGCTTAAAACCTCCGAAAAGCCTCATCCGGTTTAAAGTGAGGATTGACCTGACAAGAGTGAGGCTTGGCCGATGACAACTGCCCCAATTCCCGCCTTCTGCCAAGGGATCCGCTACTTTGGCGATCCCTGGCCGGAATTCGACCGCCTGGGCCAGGAACCTGCAGTGGATGCTGCCACAGGCAAGCTGCGGGATCCCGGCAGCCGTATGGCCGCCTACCAGACCTTGCTCTATGCCGATGCGCTGCGCTACCTCACCCTGCAGATGACCGCCAGCAAAGCCTCGGGCCACCCGGGCGGATTTGCCAGCCAAGCGGAAGCCTATGCCGCTTTGGTGTACCTGGGCCAAAAGAACATCCCTACCGAGGTGGGCCACCACGCGCCCGGCTTCTATGCCGCCATGTTCTTGGATGGATCGCTGGCGGAGATGGGCATCCACACCGTCTCCGACCTCCAGGCTCGCTTCCGGGAACGGGAAGGGCTGCTGGGTCACCTCTCTGGCTACATCCCCGGCCTGCTAGCGCCAGCAGGGCCCCTCGGGCAGGGGCAGCATTTTGCCATGGCCGCCGCCTTGCTCTACCCGGATCGGCTCTTCCCCGTCACCATCGGCGATGGGGGCTTGGGGGAGCCCTACGTGATGAGCTCCATGATCCACTTTCACACCGCCTTCCCGCAGCGCACCAACTTCCTGCCGGTGCTGGTCTGGAACGGCTATAGCCAAGAGCACCACAGCATGATCTCGACCTTCACCAACGCTCAAATGGTCGAGTACTGGCGGGGCAATGGCTTTGAGGAAGTGGTGCTAGTCGACGCCAAGGACTTCGACGATGCCCAGCAGCCCGGCCCCTATGTGGATAGCACCCAATTTTCTCTGGAAGCCCGTCTGGCCTTTGCCCAGAGGGTACTGACCGAGATGGAGCGGGCCATCCAGTCAGCGCTGAGCGGACATCTGACGGTTTTCATCCTCAAACAACTCAAAGGAGCGGGCGTACACGCCAAGGGATCCAAATCCCACAACCTCTATGCCCACCACACCTTGGATCACCCCGACATCGTGGCCGCTCTGCAGGCACGGGCCCTCCACCCAGCCGCTTGGGCTTTGGTGCGCCAAAACTGCGAGCGGGCAGCCGGTGGACCAGCCGCCAAGGTAGCTGTCACGGAGTCCGTCCGGCCCTTGCCGCCTTTGGGATCCCTGAACTTAACCGAGTTCCCCCTCGGCGATAAGCAAGTCTCCACCACTGCCATCGGCGCCTTGGTGGTGCAGGTGGGGCAGAAAGACCCTGACTTTCTGGTAGCCAATGCCGATGGCAACGAGGCCTCTGGTCTTGCCAATGTCAACCAGGGCCTGAAAGTCATCCACCCCACAGTGGATCCTCTCTACAACCAACAGCCCCAAGGGCAGGTCTACGAACCCCTGAGCGAAGATGCCTGCGCTGGCTTGACAGGGGGCCTGGCACTCTTTGGCGGGCGCTCCCTCTGGTGCTCCTACGAAGCCTTTGCCGTCAACGGCTTGCCCATCTGGCAGACGGTAACCCAGGCGATGGCGGAGCTGCGCCGCCCCACTCCTTCCGCTATTGCTCTCTTCACGGCTGGAGCGTTGGAGCAGGGACGCAACGGCTGGACCCACCAGCGGCCGGAAATTGAGGCCTACCTAGCGGCCATGATGCGCAACGGCAACATTTTCCCCCTCTTTCCCCCCGACGCCAACTGCGCCCAAGCTGCCTACGAGTGGGCCTTATCGACCTTCAACAAAGGGATCCCGATCTTTGCCAGCAAAACCCCCTTGCCCATCCGCACCACCCTAGAACAAGCCCGCCAAGCAGTGGAGCAGGGTTGCACTGTGCTGCAGGAACTGCCTGGCTCCCGCACCGTGGTCTTTGCCGTGGTGGGAGATATGATCCTCCTGCCCGTCTTTGCCGCCGCTGAACAGCTCAAGGCCCAGGGGATCGGCAGCAAAATTGTCTCTGTGGTCAACCCCCGCCGCCTCTATCGCCCCGTCGACGTGGCCTGGTCCACCTGTGCCCAAGCTGATGGGGAGTTCATGTCTGACCAGGAGTTTGCTGCCTGGTTTGCCGGCGAGGCCCTTATTGGCGTAACCGGCGGATCCAGCCTGATGTTGGAGCCCCTGTTGCTGCGCTACACTGGCCCGCGCGACATCTTTGCCTGGAAACGCGGCGAAACCACCGCCACCCCTACTGAGCTCATGGACTACAACGGCCTGACAGCTCAGGCACTAGCAGAACGAGCCAAGCAACTGCTATGCTGAGGGCGAGCTTTTAGCTTGGTCAGCATTGTCCACCTTATTTTTTCCTATGACTGAGGCTAGCTATCTCCGAGAGAAGCTTGAGAGTATATCTCCCACCGAGAGGGTAGAGCGAGTTGTTGTCCAACACTTTGCTGTTCCTCTCCTGAAGGCGCTTGGCTTTGACGAGTCGGAAATTAGATATGAATTTGAGACAGGTTGCGGCCAGGTCGATCTCGCAGCAAGAAAGAACGGAGATCCTGAAGATACTTTCCTTAGATCCCCGAAGAATCCCTACTTGCTTTTGGAGGCAAAATCTAGAGCAGTTAATCTCAGAGAAGGATCTTACTATAGAGATGCAGTTTGTCAGATAGAAAGTTACTTGCTTGCCAAGAACTGCAAATCTGCAAAATGGGGAATTATCACCAATGCAAATAACATCCAGCTTTGGAGGAAGCATGGAAAAGTCGTTCACCCTGCTACAGCAAACCTTGATATTAGCTCAGATAACATTGAGAGCATAGTGCGTAACTTGCGAGACAAGATAGAAAACTATGAGCGCGCTCTGACTGTATGCGTGTATAACAATAAAGGGGGCGTAGGCAAAACAACGACGGTCATTAACCTTGCGGCAGCACTAGCAACCAAGGGAAAAAAGGTCTTAGTTGTTGACTTTGATTCTCAGGGTGATCTGACAGGAAGTTTGGGAGTCACTCCTGGAAAAATTACACTGACGCAATGTTTAAAGGATCCCAAAATAGACGTCCATGCCATTGTCCAAACATATAGACTCGAGGGTAAACGGATTATATTTTCCATCTTCGAAATCTTTGACAGACTCAAAGGCAAGCAGAGTACCCTTCCCATCTTCGACATTATCCCAAGAGACCCTGAACTAGAGACGTTGACTGATAGCCGGGCAGTAGCATATATCCCAAAGGGAACTCGGCGCCTTCGCGATCTCATTGCCCCTCTTCGCAATGAGTATGATTACATCCTAATCGACTGCCCAACTCAATGGCTTTACTTCAGCCAAAGTGGTGTTTTTGCTGCCGATGTTATTTTGATACCTACTCGCCCCGACGATCTGTCTTCCCTGAATAATGCTGCTAGAGTAATCACCCAGTTTATTCCAGAAACTGCTAGGTCACGACAGGATGGTGGCCCTATTGCTTTGCCTGCCTTTTTCAACGGCGTCTCTTCGAGAAGTGAACACACTATTCAACTAGCTAACAAAGAGATATGGAAGCTTATCAACCAGGAGAAAAGTGTAGATCTACTTCATTTCTGGCCGCATTTTAAGAAAGGTAATGAAAACAAAAGCATTTTTAGGATGCCTGACTCTGCAGTGATATCCTCTGCAAAGTATGAACGAGTTCCTGCCGTCTTTAGGCACAGGAAAGTTTTAGAATACTACCAGAGTCTTGCCCGTGAGTACTTTATCGATGAGTGAGTTTTCAGATCTAGGTAGGTTGGTTAACTTACCCCTTGAGAGCATTACGCCCGCCGATGGGTTTTCTGCCCCCTCCTTTCTTGTTGCCGCAGCCGCAGATCAGCTAAGGGCAACAGGAGGACACAACTGGGTTCCTCTGCTGGTGGCCGAGGCTGGCAACTATCAGTACAAGGCCATTGGTAACCATTTTGTCTATGCAGTTGCTCGAGAGGCAGGGCTGGAGAGGCTCTGGTGCATTGTTGTTGATCCTGATCCAGAGCAGGTTAAGCAGGCCCAAATCCTCACCAGAGAAATTGTCCCAAAGGTGAATCTGACAGAGGCCCCGAGAGAAACTATCTTGGCCGCGTTGAGATACCTGGCCGAGCAGCCCGGCACCCCCCTTAAGGGAGTTGATATAACCATTGCAGCCGCGCGAATTGCGGAGGCAGATAGGAGCTGGTGGCAGGACTTAACCCCCATAACCAAGCTGGGGTGCAAAATTACACGAGGCAAAAAGTTGGAGGCCCTGAAAGAAGTATTTTTTCTAGCTCCTACAGCGCCACCTCCTAGCCAGAAGAAGTCGTCTAAAAAATCCACGGCATCTACCAGTGCCAAGAGAACAAGCGCAACTCGCTCTCGGAAAAAGAAAGAGGGCTAGAAGGGCGGCAGAGCAAGACCAGCTTTACTCTTCTCTTAGTACCGCTGTTCTCCTACCCAAAGGCCCACCAGCGCTGCTTGGCCCCAGGGATCCACCTTCACCTCTGCTCGCAGTGTTTCTGGGTGGCGGCGGATCTCTAGTTCCAGAACATCTCCCAGCGCTTCCGAAATGAAAAACTCTTCGATCCCAAACCTAAGCTGCCCACCATCAAACCACCCTTGTAGGACAACCTCTTTAGGTTGCAGCTCCCTGGGTCGGTCGCGGCTGATGCCGATGGCCTGCCAGGGTTGAGCGGGATCCCCATTGGGAGGGGCCAAGCGCAGGTAGAGGATCCCTGGCCTACTCAGCTCAGGTGACCAGCCAGGTAGCTTCTCCAAAGTGGAAAACTGGGCAACGGTGTAGCTCAAAGCTACGTAGCGGCCCCGCAAGAGGTCATAGGGATCCACAGGAGCAATCTGCAAGTAGATGGGGGTGCCGGTGGCGAGGGTAAGCGCTTTCCGGGCTGGTACCAGTGCAACCAGGCCCACCTGTAGCAGCAGGGCTAGCCAAAATCGCCGTAGGGATCCCTGGGGAGAAGGAGTTGACACAGATAGCCGGGGAGAGCAATTTTTAGGGAGCAATTTCAATGCAGAGATGCTATTCTAGGCTAAGCACCTCCCTGGCTCAGTAGCTCAGCGGTAGAGCAGGGGACTCATAAGCCCTGGGTCGCGTGTTCAAATCACGCCTGAGCCATCCCAAGAAGAGGTTAGCGTAGTGCTGGTGAATCCCAGATACACTAGTCAAGCCTGCTCCAAGGATCTGCCTATCCAGCAGCGCAGGAAGAGGTTAGGGTGTGGGCATTGTGGCTGGGAAGAAATGAGACTGCGCTTTTGGGGGCTGCTGTAAACCAGCCCGCTAGAGGCTCGCGGGTGGCTTGCCAACTGTAGGGCTATGTTCGCGCCAGCGGGACGGAGTCCTTACAGCCCCCAGCTTTTACCCCTGCTCTGAGAAAAAGCAATGCCTTAGCTAGAAAAACTCTCTCAAACGATCGATAATAGGCCAGCGCACTGCTTTCTCTTCTTAAAACTGTGGCCTTGACTTGCTCACCGCCATCGCGCTTTGCTCAAGCCATTCAGCGGGGAGAATTTCTGCTCACCGCCGAGATCACCCCACCCAAGGGATCCGACACCACTGCCATGCTGGCTTTGGCCCAGCAGCTCAAACAGCGGGTGCACGCCATCAACATAACTGACTCCAACCGGGCTGTTGCCCGCATGAGCCCCTTGGCCGCCTCCCTGCTGCTGCATCAAGCGGGCATTGAGCCCATCCTGCAACTGGCCTGCCGGGATCGCAACCGCTTGGCTCTCCAGGGGGATCTGCTAGGAGCTTCGGCTCTTGGACTGCGCAATGTTCTTGCCCTGACGGGGGATCCCATCCACGTCGGGGATTGCCCCGATGCTCGAGCCGTCTTTGACCTGGAGTCGGTGCGCCTGCTGCAGCTTATCCAGCGCCTCAACAGCGGCCTTGACTGCAACGGCAAACCCCTTCCTGACGGCGGCACCTGCCTGTTTCCGGGGGCAGCGGTGGAGCCACAATCCCCTAGCTTTTCGGGCCTGGAGCGGCGCTTCTACCGCAAGCTGGAGCACGGGGCCCAGTTTTTCCAGAGCCAGATGGTGACCGACTTCGACCAACTGGAGCGCTTCATGGACAAGCTGGGGCGCCCTGCCGGCAAGCCCATCCTGGCCGGTATCTTTCTGCTCAAGTCTGCCAAAAACGCCCTGTTCATCAACCGCAACTTGCCGGGGGTGCAGATTCCGGAGGCCATCATCCAGCGGCTGGCCAAGGCTCCCGACCCCCTGGAAGAAGGGATTCGCATTGCCGCCGAACAAGTGCGCCAGGCCCGCCAGATCTGCAACGGCGTGCACCTGATGGCCGTCAAGACCGAACATCTCATCCCCCGCATCCTTGACGAGGCCGGGATCCCACCTCTTAGCAACTAGCTCAACACCTGCTCCAGCCCGTAGACCAATCCCTTGAGCTGCAACACCTTACGGATGCCCAGGATCACCCCCGGCATAAAGGCCACGCGGTCGGTGATGTCGTGTCTTAGGGTGAGCGTCTGCCCCATGCCGCCGAAGATTACTTCCTGGTGGGCGACCAACCCCGGCAGGCGAACGCTGTGGATGGGGATGTTGGGGCCAGGGATCCCACCCCGCGAGCCGGGGATCAGCTCCCTTTCTTCCACCTCGGGGGGGTTGAACGCCTTGCCCAGTTGTCCCAGCCGCTGGGCCGTCTGCAGAGCTGTGCCACTGGGGGCATCGGCCTTGCGGTTGTGGTGCAGCTCGACGATCTCCACGTGATCGAAATATTGAGCCGCCTGCAGCGCCATCTGCTGCAGCAGGATCATGCCGATGGCAAAGTTAGGCGCAATGAGGCAGCCCACGCCAGCCTTGTCCGCTAGATCCCGCAGCCGCTCCAGTTGCTCCGGCGTTAGGCCGGTTGTCCCCACCACTGGCCGCACCCCAAAGGCAATTGCCGAGCGGACGTTTTCGTACACAGAGCTAGGATGGGTGAAGTCCACCATGACGCCTCGGGTACTCCGCTGCGACAGCCGCAGCAGCTGCCCTGCCAGGTCGTCGCTAATGGCCACTCCCAACGCTCCTAGCCCTAGCACCTCGCCAATATCTGCGCCTAGGTGCGAACGAGCCACTGCTCCCACCAACCTCATGTCGGGGGTTTGGGCCACTGCTCGCACCACCTCCCTCCCCATCCTGCCCAGGGCTCCTACCACTAAGACGGGGATGGGCTCAGAATTTTGTCCTTCTTGCTCGACTGCCGTCGCCACCGCCTGCCCCCTTGCCTTGGAGCGCTAGAGATCCCTGCCCAGGCCATCACAACTTCACCTCAATGTCTACCCCTGCCGGCAGATCTAGCTTCATCAAAGCATCGATAGTCTTGGAGGAGGGGGAATAGATATCGATAATGCGCCGGTGGGTGCGGATTTCAAAATGTTCCCGCGAGTCCTTGTCTATATGAGGGGAACGCAGCACACAGTAAAGGCGCCGCCGCGTCGGCAGCGGAATTGGCCCCACTGGCACTGCCTCTGTTCGGCGGGCTGTATCCACAATTTTGGCGCAGGAAGTATCCAGCAGCCGATGGTCGTAGGCCTGCAAGCGGATGCGAATTTTTTGTTGGGTTAAAGTAGCCATACTTGAAGAGAGAGTAGGGTGTACTTAAAAGGCAACAGGGATCGAGTCCTCTGGAGTAACCAGCGCCCAATCCCTGCTGCGAGCCAGTAGCTTACTTCAGGATCTTGGAGACTACCCCAGCTCCAACTGTCCGACCGCCTTCGCGGATGGCAAAGCGCATCCCCTGCTCAATGGCAATGGGTCGGATGAGCTCCACCGTCATCCTAACGCGGTCGCCCGGCATCACCATCTCCGGCTTCGAGCCATCGTCAGCCGTAAAGGAGGAAATGGTGCCCGTGACGTCGGTGGTACGCACGTAGAACTGGGGACGATAGCCCGCAAAGAAGGGTGTGTGGCGGCCCCCCTCTTCTTTGGTGAGGACATAAACCTCCGACTCGAACTGGGTGTGGGGGGTGATGGTTTTGGGCTGGGCTAGGACCATGCCCCGCTCCACTTCGTTTTTCTGAATACCCCGCAGCAAAACGCCGACGTTGTCGCCTGCAATCCCCTCGTCCAGCGTCTTCTGGAACATCTCCAGACCCGTCACCGTGGTGGAGCGGGTCTCGCGCAGCCCCACGATCTCTACCGTATCCCCCACCTTGATGCGGCCGCGCTCAATTCGGCCGGTTGCCACCGTGCCACGACCTGTAATCGAGAAGACATCTTCTATTGCCATCAGGAAGGGCTTGTCTACTTCCCGCACTGGCGTCGGGATGTAGGAGTCGACCGCATCCATCAACTCATGGATCTTGTCCACCCACGGATCCTCACCCCGCTGGGTTTTGGGGTTGGCTTGCATTTTCTCCAAAGCCTTAAGAGCCGATCCCCTGACAATCGGGATTTCGTCGCCGGGGAAATCGTACTTGGACAGGAGCTCCCGCACCTCCAGCTCTACCAGCTCCAGCAGCTCCTCGTCGTCCACCATATCTACCTTGTTGAGGAAGACGACGATGTTGGGCACTCCTACCTGGCGGGCCAGCAGGATGTGCTCCCGCGTCTGCGGCATGGGTCCATCTGCCGCCGACACCACCAGGATGGCCCCGTCCATCTGGGCTGCCCCTGTGATCATGTTTTTTACGTAGTCAGCGTGGCCAGGGCAGTCCACGTGGGCGTAGTGACGCTTCTCTGTCTGGTACTCCACGTGGGCCGTGTTGATGGTGATACCGCGGGCTCTCTCCTCGGGCGCCGCGTCAATCTCGTCGTAGCGCTTGGGCGTCGCTTGGCCGAGGGCAGCCAAGGTCATGGTAATGGCGGCGGTCAACGTCGTCTTACCATGGTCCACGTGGCCAATGGTGCCAACATTAACGTGGGGTTTGGTGCGTTCGAACTTAGGGCGTGCCATGAATCCTCACTTCCTTTTTCAGTTAGCTACGTTTCCTTTGCTTTTGGCAATGATGGCTTCCGCGATATTGCGAGGAACTTCCTCGTAGTGGCTAAACTCCATCGTAAAGATACCCCGCCCTTGCGTCTTGGAGCGGATGTCGGTGGCATAGCCAAACATCTCTGCCAAGGGAACCTTGGCGGTGACCTTGGAAGTGCCACCTTCGGTAGTCATCCCCTCCAGCTGGCCGCGGCGGGCGTTGATATCCCCAATGACATCCCCGACAAAGGCTTCGGGCACTTCCACCTCCACCTTCATCACGGGCTCCAAGAGTACGGGGTTGGCTCTGCGAGCGGCTTCCTTGAGAGCCAGTGAACCGGCAATCTTAAAGGCCATCTCGCTAGAGTCCACCTCGTGGAAGGAGCCGTCCACCAGGGTGACGCGGATATCAATCAGCGGATAGCCAGCCAGTACGCCAGACTCGCAGGCTTCGCGGATCCCTTGCTCAGCCGGTGGAATGTATTCCTTAGGAATGGCCCCACCCACAATTTTTGAGATAAACTCGAAGCCTGTACCTGGCTCTGCCGGCTCCAAATCAATCACCACGTGGCCATACTGGCCGCGGCCACCAGTTTGGCGGATAAACTTCCCTTCCACACGGCTGACGGCCTTGCGGATGGTTTCGCGGTAGGCCACCTGCGGGTTGCCGACGTTGGCCTCCACGTTGAACTCCCGCAGCATTCGGTCTACCAGAATCTCCAGGTGGAGCTCGCCCATGCCGGAGATAATGGTTTGGTTGGTTTCTGGATCCACCGAGACGCGGAAGGTGGGATCTTCCTTGGCCAGGGCCTGCAGCGCCCTCGAGAGCTTGTCAACATCCGCCTTGGTTTTGGGCTCAATGGCCACGGAGATGACCGGCTCGGGGATGTAGAGGGATTCTAGGATCACCGGAGCATTTTCGTCGCAGAGGGTGTCGCCGGTGGTGGTGTCCTTCAGGCCCAGCACCGCTCCCAGATCCCCTGCCCGCAGCTCATCTACATCCAGACGCTCATCTGCCTTGAGCACCACCAGTCGCGAGATGCGCTCTTTCTTGTTTTTGGTAGAGTTGAGCACGTAAGTGCCCTTGGTCAGAACGCCGGAGTAGACGCGAATAAAGGTGAGATCTCCATACTTGTCGCTCATCAGCTTAAAGGCAAGGGCGGAGAAAGGCTCCTCGTCACTGGCCTTGCGTGACACCTCTGTGCCATCCGGCAGTATGCCCTTGATGGCTGGAATGTCGATGGGAGAGGGGAGGTAATCCACCACTGCATCCAGAAGCATCTGGATGCCCTTGTTCTTAAAGGCAGAGCCGCAGAGCATCGGCACAATTTGACCGCTGATGGTGCCCTTGCGCAGACCTAGTATTAAATCTGCTTCGCTCAAGTCCTCCTCGGCAAAATACTTTTCCATCAGGGTTTCATCGACTTCAGCTACCGCTTCCACCAGCTTGGCCCGGTACTCTGCTGCCAGATCCTTCATTCCCTCTGGGATCGGCTCGGAGCGAATGTCCTTGCCAAGCTCATCCATGTAGATGTAGGCCCGCCTGCGCACCAGATCAACGATGCCGCGGAATTCTTCCTCTGCCCCAACAGGCAATTGAATGGGAACGGCATTGGCTTTAAGGCGCTCCCGGATCTGGTTGCAAACCTTGAGGAAATTGGCCCCCATGCGATCCATTTTGTTAACAAAAGCAATGCGGGGCACGTTGTAGCGATTGGCTTGGCGCCAGACCGTCTCTGACTGCGGCTGCACGCCTGCTACGGAGTCAAAGACAGCAATCACGCCGTCCAGCACCCGCATGGAGCGCTCCACCTCAATGGTGAAGTCCACGTGGCCGGGTGTATCGATGATGTTGATGGTGTACACTGGCGCACCGGCAAGAGGCTGGGAGGGGTTTTCCGGATCCCGCTTTGTCCAGCGGGTGGTGATGGCTGCAGCCGTGATGGTGATACCCCGTTCCCGTTCCTGTTCCATCCAGTCGGTTACCGTGGTTCCCTCGTGAACCTCGCCCATCTTATGCACCAGGCCCGAATAAAAAAGAATCCGCTCCGTCGTCGTGGTCTTGCCGGCATCGATGTGAGCTGCGATGCCGATATTGCGGACTCGCTCTAGGGGAACTGTGCGCGCCACGTTAACCTCCCAATCCTCGTCGCCCTGCGACCTAGGCAAACTAAAAAACCTTTACAATTTTAATCTCTTTTGCCGACTTTTCTCCAGATCCTACGCCTCTCCTAAGCCATGGAGAGGGATAGCAGCCACTGCCTCCTTACTTGGCCAGACAAGCTCAGTAGCGGTAGTGAGCAAATGCTTTGTTGGCCTCAGCCATACGATGGACTTCCTCTCGCCGACGGATGGCACCGCCGGTTTCGTTAGCTGCATCGATGATCTCGTTGGCCAACTTGGCTGACATAGTACGGCCCGAGCGAGTGCGGGCAAAGGTGACTAGCCAACGCAGCGCCAGCGAGGTACCTCGCTCTGGCCTCACCTCCACGGGTACTTGATAGGTGGCCCCACCCACGCGCCGCGCTTTGACCTCCACCAGAGGGGTGACGTTGCGCACGGCATTTTCCAGAACGGCCAGCGGCTCCTGGCCAGTGCGCTCCCTTACAAGGTCAAGAGCCTCGTAGAGAATCCTGGCAGCTAGAGACGCCTTGCCCCTCATCATTATCTTGCGCATGAGCATGGTCACCAAACGGCTCCCGTATTTGGGATCGGGGGGCACTTCACGACGAGGGGCACGGCTACGGCGAGACATAGTGGGACTGTCTAGAGATAGGAAACTGGTCTCGGAAGAAGACTATTTCTTCTTGCCTGTAGCGGCTGGCGCTTGACCAGGCTTGGGTCGTTTTGCGCCATACTTGGAGCGGCCTTGCTTGCGGTCTTTGACTCCTGCAGCGTCAAGGGTGCCGCGAATGATGTGGTAGCGCACGCCAGGTAAGTCTTTTACCCGTCCGCCGCGCACTAGAACCACTGAGTGCTCTTGCAGATTATGGCCAATACCGGGAATGTAAGCTGTAATTTCAAAGCCAGAGGTCAGGCGAACCCGTGCCACCTTCCGCAGGGCTGAGTTGGGCTTTTTGGGCGTTGTTGTGTACACTCGCGTGCAAACCCCCCGCCGCTGCGGACATCCTTTCAGAGCGGGTGACTTGCTCTTGCGGACAGCAATGCTTCGCTCTTTGCGAATTAGCTGTTGAATGGTGGGCATGGGTTGGCCAGGACGGCTAGTCTTTATTTGGCAGTACCTAATCCTAGCAAGCAGGGATCCCGCCGTCAACCGTCGGGTCTCCAGCTCCTCTTCTAGACTGAAACCGACAGGAGCACCTTGCAGCAGCCATGGGCTGGCTGGATTGGTGGATTGCACTTCCTTGCCCGCTCTGCCAGCGGCCAGCTAGGGGAGTGTTTTGTCAAGACTGCCAGAGGCAATTGCAGGCGGAGCGGCTCGACTCCTGGCCGGTCACCACCTCGCCCTGGCCGCTTTATGCTTGGGGGATCCACCGGGGAGCGCTGCGGAGAGCCCTCTATTCCCTGAAATACCAGGGACAGCGGCGGATTGGCGCGGTCTTGGGGGAATGGCTGGGATCCCGCTGGCTGGAGAGCCGGCAGCGGCGTTCTGACCTGCTTCGTCAGGACTATACAGTGGTGCCCATTCCGCTTCATGCGGAGCGGCTGCAACAGCGGGGCTACAATCAGGCAGCCTTGATCAGCCAGGCTTTCTGCGAGCGCACGGGTCTTCGCCACCTGCCCACTGCCCTGGTGCGGGTGCGGGCCACGGCGCCCCAACACGAGCTTAACCCCCAGCAGCGTCGGCAAAATCTAGCTGGAGCCTTTGCCCTCAAGTGCCCTCCGGCTACGCCGGTGTTGCTGCTGGATGACATCCACACCACCGGCTCTACGGTAGAGGCAGCGCACCAAGCTTTGGCTGCTGCCGGGATCCCTGTGGCGGGGGTGATTGTGGTGGCCAAGGCACAGCAAGCTGCCGATTGCTCCAACCTGCCCTGGCAGCTCCGACGAAGGGGCCAAGCTTGACTACTGCGCCTGGTGCGAGTCTGCCTGGTGGGGATCCACGTTCTGTTGCAGGGCTGCCTGGTAAGGATCCACATTGAGGAACACAGTGGCCTCCCCCTCAACGCGGATGATGCGCAAGGGGGGAAGGGAGTCTGTTGGGTTTTGGATGCGCTCTTGCAGCTTCTCGTAAAACAGCAGATCCGCTAGTTGGGCGTTTTTCGCTGCCGCCTTCCCTTTCAGCTCAATGGCCCGTTGGTTCGCTGCCGCCAGGATTAATAGCCGCTCCGTTTCTTTTTCTTGGATCTGCGCCCGCACCGCTGCCGTCTGCGCAGTAATCGAGGCCACCTGTTTGCGCTCAATGGAATCCCGCAGGGCCTGGGGGAAATCGGCATGCCCCAGGAAGAGGCCTTCTACCTCTATCAAGGGCAAGGTTTGGCCGTTGCGGTTGACGGTGGGCATCTCTTGGCGGATCAAGTCCAGGGCCTGCTGCTCGATGGCCATGCGCTGGCTTTTGCGGTAAAAATCCTCAGACTCGAAAGAGGCGGAGATATCGCGGATTTTGGAGCGCACCAACGGCACCACCACTGTTGAAAGATAGTTCTCGCCGATGGTGGCGTGCAGCTCGTCCAGGGTGGCGATGTTGGGCCGGAGGGCAATAGCCACGTCGACGGTAAAGGCTTGCCCATCGGCAGTGTTAACTGCAATAGCGTTGCTGATGGCATTGGGGGAGTTGGGGTCGTTGGTAAACTCCCAAACGCGGGTGAGCACGGTGTAGGTAATCGGCGTCTCGATCCCCGGGATCCGGAACATCACCCCCGGCAGCTCCACCCGCCCCTTTTGCAACCCGGAAAAGGTATTGAACACCACGGTGGCGTGGCCAGGCGGGGTGACGTACAGGCAGGCGCGAACCAATCCCAGGGCTGCTAGGAAAGCAATTGCTGCTCCGGCTAACCAACGCCTCTGGCGCGGCGGCACTTCCTCTGTCGGATACACGGCAGTTGCTCCTGTTCCAAGATTGGGGCTGACGGCACGGCTACTTGGTAACCAGCGTCTCTAGGCGGGATCCCAGCACTGCGGCCTTCACTACCTCCAGGTACTGGGGATTTCGGGTGAGGGCCTCGGCTTTGGCTTGCAGTTGACCGGCTTCTGCCTCGGCTTGAGAAATGATGGCGCGGGCCTCCTGGCGCGCCTGCTCGATCTCATATTGTTTTTTCACCAGTTCGTTTTCGGCGATGGTCTTTGCTTCGATAGCCGCTACAAAATCGGGGTCGAAGTCTATGTCTCGCAGCAGAAAGTCCAAAACCTCGATGCCATATTCCTTGAGCAAAAAGGCCACCCGTTCCCGGATTTGCCCCTGGAGCACTGGGCGCTCGGTGGAATACAAAGCCTGGGCGGAAAAGCCGCTGGTCTCGTTGAGGATGACCGAGCGGACAATGGGAGCGATGCGATCGAGGTAGTTCTCCCCCAGTTGGGTATAAACCTTGGGAGCGTCCACAATGCGAAATTGCAGTGTTGCCTCAGCGGCAATCAGCTGTCCATCCTGAGAAAGGGCCAGCAGCCGCGGCGCGTAGGCGTCGGGATCCTCGTCCCTCCAGGTCAGAGCTTGGGTTTTCACATCGAAGGTAACCGTGCGCGAGACAAAGGGCGGTACCCAGTGCAGGCCTGGCTGTAGGGGCGTTGGGCTCACTCCCCCTCCCCAGGTAAACAGCACCATGTTCTCGCCGTTGCCCACCAAGCGCAGCGGCCTCCCCGCTGCCACCAGGATCAACACCGCTCCCGCCAGAGTAAGCTGGGGCAGCCAGCGGCTTACCTGCCTTGGCCACCTTTCCATCGGCAGCTGCCTCCCTCCTGCCCTTGCCAGTATTGTTGCCACCGCCTTCAGAGGGAGGCAGGAGCTTTCGCCATCTTTTAAGCTTTCTGCCCGGCTTTCCTAGCCTCGGGCAAGTTGCAGAAGGACGAGAAAGCGGGAGCGCCAACGTCCCTGAATCTCGAAAAGTTCGCAAAAGTTCACTTCACAGTTTGCAAAGACTCAGGATAAGCCGGCGAGAAGAGAAGAAGATTAAAACATGATAAAGATTTGGGTTGCCGTTCATGCTGCCTCCTCTCGATTACGAGCGGCGAGAGATCCAGGTGCCACCCTCCTGTATCGCGCTGGCAGCCCAGGCTCTAATCCGGCAGGGGGTATCCGTCTACTGGCGGGAAGACAGCCTGTCTGCTCTCATTCAGCTGGGAGCCAGAGGAGCTAGCGATCGAGCTGCCATTTTGTTGGTGGAAATGAGCCTTGCCAGCCAACCGGAGGAGCTGAAGAGCTGGCTGGAGATGTGCTGGCGACTACCCAGCCATCGCCGCGAGCTGTTGCAGGTGCGAGGATAGGGGATCGCTTCTTCTGCAGGCGCGCCAGTCTTGCAAAGTAGGCTGGGGGGATTTGGTCCTGAAAGACAGGGGCCAGGCGCTGCAAAATAGTCTGTAGTCTAGCACCCTCAGCCTATGGATCTCTTGCGGCAGTACGTCCTTCCCGCCCTGATCCTACTGGTATTCCTGTTTACTCTGGTGGTGGTGAGCATCCGCTCGTTTCTACCCCAAGATATGGCCCAGCCTGCACCGATAGAGGAAGCCCCTCCTGTAGCTCTTTCTGGTTGCTGGATGCCTGCCTATGTCTGAAACTGGGATCCCTTTGCCTGCCGGCTACCGTTGGCGCATTGGCTCTGCCTGGGATCGACCCTGGGTGCGGCGGGGACTGCAGGCCACTTTGCAGGAATCTTTCCCCGAGCAGAAGCACTGGGATCACCTGGAGAAGACGCTAGATCGCCTCTTTGACCCCCCGCGTACCCCCTGCTGGTGGATCTTGAAGGAAGAGACAGGGGAGCCAGTGGGCGGTGTTTGGGCCGGCATCTCTACCGATCAAGCCACCTATCGGCGGGTAGCCTACGTCTTCTTGCTCTGGGTGGATCCTGCTCACCGCCGGCGAGGGCTGGGCAGGGCCTTGATGCAACAGGTGGAACGCTGGGGATCCCAGCAGCAGTTGGCAGCCATCACCCTGCAGGTTTATCGCCACAACCAGGCTGCCCTCAACTTTTACAAGCAGGCCCACTTTAGCGTGCAAGGCTACTGGCTGTATAAGCCCCTCGGCGGCGCCAGCACAGCTGATCCAGAAGGTTATGAAGTTTTGTAAGTAAGCCAGGCCTTGTTCTCAGTTCCCTTTTTGATGAAAGCGGTGGCAACAATTGGGGGGAACGCCCATGTCCAGACCTGTCAAGCTGAGCGAAGCGGAGATCCAAGCCAAGCTGGAAAGCCTGCCGGGCTGGTCCTTGCGGGAGGGAAAGCTGCACCGCCAATTTCAGTTTCGCTCTTTCGTCGAAGCCTTTGGCTGGATGAGCAGTGTGGCCTTGGTGGCTGAGAGCATGGGCCACCATCCCGAATGGACCAATGTGTACAACCGTGTGCGGGTGGATCTCACCACCCACGACGCCGGGGGCATTACGGAGCTGGACTTTGCCTTGGCACAACGCATGAACGAGCTAGCCGGCTCCTCGGCAGCCAATGGCTGAGCTGATCGCGTTAGCGGGCCGTAGGCCAATCGCGTTAGCGGGCCGTAGGCCTTGGCAAGCAAGCAGGGATCCCCCTTTTTGGGTCTGCTCCCAGACTGAGAGGGGGTGTGTTGGGAGCTATCTCAGTCTGATAAACTAAGGCCGAGGTTAAGAAATGATAACTTTATGAACGTGCTGGTTGTCGGGGCAACGGGAACCCTGGGCCGTCAGGTAGTGCGGCGGGCTATTGAGGAGGGCCATCAGGTCACCTGTCTGGTGCGAAACCCGGCTAAGGCTGCTTTCCTAAGCGAATGGGGGGCCCACCTCAAAGTGGGGAACCTGCTGCAGCCAAGCACGCTCCGAGAGGCCATGGAGGGTGTTGAGGCGGTGATTGACTGTGCCAGCGTGCGACCAACCGACACGCTCACCACCCGCCAGGTGGATTGGGATGGCAAGGTCGCTTTAATCAACGCCGCTCGGGCCGCCCAAGTGGGGCACTTTATCTTTTTCTCCATCATGGGCGCTCAGCACGAATACCCCAATGTGCCCCTGATGAACTTTAAGCACCACATTGAGAAGTATCTGGTCGGATCCCAGATGCCCTACACCATTTTTCGCCTGGCGGGCTTCATGCAGGGGCTGATTGGCCAGTACGCCATCCCCATTTTGGAAGAGCAAATCGTTTGGGTAACCAGCGAGAGCGTCCCCACGGCCTACCTCGACACCCTAGACGCGGCCCGGTTTGCGGTGCGGGCCCTCAGCCTCGAAGCAGCCAAGCGACAGATCTTTCCCTTGGTGGGGCCCAGGGCTTGGACTTCCCAAGAGGTCATTGCCCTGTGCGAGCAGCTTTCTGGCAAAAAGGCCAAGGTCAGGACCATACCCCTGGGCCTGTTGCGGGGAGCGCGCAAGGTAGCCCAGTTCTTTCAGTGGAGCTGGAACATTGCCGACCGGCTGGCGTTTGTGGAGGTGATTGCCGCCGGAGAGCCAATGCACGCTGACATGACACCTGTGTGCGAAGCCCTAGGCATTGAACTGGCTTCCCTGACCTCCCTTGAGGACTTCCTCGCAGACTACTTCCAGAGGATGTTGAAACGGATTCGCGAGCTGAAGGTTAAACAACCCAAGAAGGTCAAGACGCCTTTCTAGGGGAAACTGCAGCCGAGGCGGGAGTAGAGCGTAAACTGGATAGCGAGCTAGCCTTTTTCTCAACTCCAGCTTTTCCCGATGAGCGAGACGGTTGTCACCTCCCCAGGAGCAGCTGTCGCCCAGCCCGAGCCAGCCATTGCCGTTGCCGGCCTAAGCAAAACCTACCGCACCGGCTTTTGGCTAACCAAGGTGGTCACCCCTCTTAAGGATTTTTCGCTAACCGTGGCCCGCGGTGAAACCTTTGGGCTACTAGGGCCCAACGGAGCTGGCAAAACCACCACGATCAAGTGTCTGCTGGGCATTGTCGAGCCCACCAGCGGCAGGGGCACGCTCTTGGGCAAACCCCTGGGGGATCGCTCCATCAAGCAGCGGGTGGGCTACCTGCCGGAGAACCCCTATTTTTACGACTACCTGACCGCTTGGGAGTTTCTCCATTTTGCTGGCAAGGTGTTTCGCCTCTCGGACAGCCTCCTCAAGGAGCGGATCCCGCAGCTGCTGGAGCTGGTGGGGCTTTCTATGGATACAGCCCGCAAGAAGCCAATGCGCACCTACTCCAAGGGCATGCTGCAGCGCACGGGCATGGCCCAAGCCCTGATCAACGACCCGGAGCTGGTGTTTCTGGATGAGCCGATGTCGGGCCTGGATCCCATGGGCCGCTACCAGATGCGGGAGATCATCCTGTCTCTCAAGCAGCAGGGCAAAACGGTATTCTTCAACAGCCACATCCTGGGGGATGTGGAGGTGATCTGCAACCGCATTGGCCTCATGGTCGGCGGCAAGTTGGTGCAGCAGGGAACATTGGACGAGCTGCTGGGCCAGAGTAAGAGCTACCGCGTGCAAGGGCACGGCGGCGCCGTAGAGCAGTTCCGCGATTGCCTTGAGCACTTCTCCATCCAAGGATCCCATTGGTCGGGAGAATGGAGCGGATCCCTGCCGGAGCTGCTCAATCTCCTAAACCAGGCGGGGGCGGTGGTAACCGATGTGCATTGGCAACGGCAGTCCCTAGAGGAGTTCTTTGTCGAGCAAGTGCGGGCCATTGAAGGGGATCGGCCACTCTCTGCCTGATCTGGCCCAGGTGTTTTGGAACGTCATTTCTGCAGACTACGTCTTGTCTCAGCGATGACAGCGCGGTAGTACTCCTCTAGCTGCTGCGTGGCTGCAGACCAGCTCCAGCGCTCGGCCTCCTGGCGGGCCTGTTGCCGGAAAAGTTGCCGCTGGTCGGCCCTCTCCAGCAGTTGCCGTGTGGCCTGAACAAAGTCACTGTCGGAGTCGGGATCAAAGAGAAAGCCGTTGCGGCCGCTGTCCACCACATCGGTAATGCCGCCGCAGCGGGGGGCGATCACCGGACAGCCGGCAGCCATGGCCTCCAACAAAACCAGCCCCAACGTCTCGGTGCGGGAGGGAAACACAAATAGATCGGCAGAAGCAAAGGCCGCCGCCAGCTCTTGCCCCTGCAAGTAGCCCGTAAACACCACGTCATAGCCAGCAAAATGCTGTTCCAGGGATCGCCGCTCCGGTCCATCCCCGACAATAGCCAGACGCGCCTGCGGGATCTGCTCCAGGAGCACCCGGATCCGCCCCACCTCTTTTTCTGCGGAGAGCCGACCCACGTAGAGCAACAGCGGCCGCTCTGGCTGCCCTGCGCTGAGGCGGGCCCGCATCTCTGGACTGGCGGCCTGGGGATGGAAGAGCTCCGTATCCACTCCTCGCTGCCACAGCTGAACCCGCTCGATGCCGTGGGCAGTGAGCTCCTGCATCATGGCCGTCGAGGTACAGAGGTTGAGCCGCGCCAGATTGTGCCCCAGCCTGAGGAGGTTCCACAAAACCCCCTCCAGAAAGCCCAGCCCATAGTGCTTCAGGTACTTTGGCAAATGGGTGTGGTAGGAGGCCACCAGGGGGATCCTCATGGTCTGACTGTAGTAGAGGCCCCCCAGACCCAAAACCGCTGGGTTGACCACGTGGATGACATCCGGTCGAAAACGGCTAAGCAGCCTGCCAATGGCCGGGCCGGGAGCAGCCAGCTTCAACTCTGGGTACAAGGGCAAGGGGAAGCCTGGGATCCCGTAAACCCGTGCCCGCGCAAACCGCCTGGGTGCTCCCTGAGGGGCAACAATCAGCACCGAGTTGCCGCGGGCCGTTAGGTGGCGCACTGTATGGCAAAGCCGGGTAACAATGCCATCTACCTTGGGCAAGAACGTCTCTGTAAACAGAGCTATGCGCATCGGGGATCCCAAGCCTACTGCTCCCACCCGTCGGACGGTGTCTTCAACGACTCTTAGGATGAGTGTTGCACAAAATGGCGACGCAACAACGGCTTGGGCACCCCCTCTAGCGGGACAGGCTAGCAGCAGGGCTGGCTGGCTGGATCTGGCCCAGGGCTGGGTCTTGGCCCAGAGTATCTGCCAACGTTTTGCTCACAGATAGCAGCATGGCCGCCAAAGCCAGACCAATGACATCTCTCCACATTGTCCGCTCCCACACTCCTCACGCCCCTTACTGTAGCGGCGGCTTTTGCGGCCGGGCAGTGATGGGCAACGGATTTTTGGGTGATAGCAATCACTGCCAAAATTGCGGCTTTGCCCCTTTTGGCTAGTCGCGGAAGGCCAGTTGCAAGCTGCTTATCAGCACAACCAAAGAAAACACCGCCATCACCCCTCCCCAGAACCAGTAGGGCAAAAACAAATTTTGGGCTATCTGGCTGGAGTCGGAGAGGATCAGCCGCCCGTTGATGACAGCACCCTCCATAAAGAGATAGTCAACCTGGTGATAGGTGCTCACACAGGCCTGCACCCCCAGAAATTGCAGGACAAAGCCCCGCAACCAAGGGGCAGCCCAGCAAGCTACCGCCAGGATGCCCAAACCCATGGCGGGGAGGAGCAAGAGGCCAAAGGGAGAACGCACCCAGAGCAGCGTCGAGAGCAACAGCAGGGATCCCAAAAACACCAACCCCAGCCAAGCTGTGCTGCGGCGGCGGGAAGCGAGGATGAACAGAGCCCCAGCCAGCGGCGGGCCCATTGGCCCAGCAGCGGCCACCAAAGCCCGCCCCACCCGTCCTAAAAACAGCTCGCCACTGTAGATAGCTAGCCCCGAGCCATTGGGATAGATCTCCAGACGATGAAACTCTCCCCCCAACAGCAGCGCCGTCAGCCCGTGGCCCATCTCATGAAACCAGGTGGCCAACAGGGTAAAGGGATAGAGGAGGTAATTGCCCCAGGGAAACCGCCAGAGCAAAACCGTCAGCCCTGCAGCAGCCACCAGCCAAATCACGCTCTGCCGGTCAGGTTTTTCGGAAGGGGAAGAAGGCATAGGGGGAGAGGAGACTTGCCAAAAAAGAGTCTAGAACACCTAGGCCCATAGACGCCTGCTAGCGGTGCAGAGTTCCACGCCATTGAGTCTTGCCAAGCCTCAGTTGGGGGAAGGGAACGCCGGGGATCTGCCTTATAAAGAGAGACGGGCTCCGCCTTGCCCTTGACCTCAAACCCATCTGCAACAGGGACTTGCGATTAGGCTAACCCGAGAAGCTGCCGGCAGAGGAATTTAGATGAAGGTACTGCTAACCAACGACGATGGCATCGAGGCAGCAGGGCTGGCGCACCTCAGGCTAGCTCTCAGCGCTCTCGTTGCCGAGGAAAACTGCTGGATTGTGGCCCCCACCAGCCGATTTCCGGCTGTAGCCACCAAGTCACGACGGGGCGGCCCTTCCGCGCCTGGGCCCGTGGCACGCGCACCTTTGCTGTAGAGGGATCCCCTGCCGACTGTGTGCGGGTGGCCTTGTTTAAGCTTGCCCCTTCCGTGGATTGGGTGCTTTCTGGCATCAACGAGGGAGGGAATCTGGGAACGGATGTGTACCTGTCCGGCACGGTGGCAGCGGTGCGGGAAGCGGCGCTGCGGGGGATCCGGGGAATTGCCATCTCCCAGTATCGGGCAGGAAGCCAACCCATCGATTGGGAGCAAGCGCAGCGGTGGACGCGGGAGATCTTGGCAGAGCTGATGGAGCAACCCTTACCTAGAGGCGCCTTTTGGAACGTGAACTTGCCCCACCTGCCGCCTGGATCCCCTTTGCCGGAGCGAGTTTACTGTCCCCTCTGCACGCAGCCGCTGCCGCTTGATTACGCCGTGGAAGCAGAGGGAGAAGGCTTGGAGTTGCTGTGGTTCCGCTACCAGGGGCGCTACGCAGAGCGCGCTCGCGATCCCCAAACCGACACCGATGTCTGCTTCTCCGGTCGGGTAGCCATCACCCAGGTGCACCTGACCTCAGGAGCTCCCCGGTGAGGGAGTGAGGTTGCGGGCGATGGTTCTCAGCCGCTGCAGCCGCAGCGCCGTCAGGATGTCAGAGGGATCCAGCTTCAGGGTTTGTTCCAGAGCCTCTGCCAAGTGTTGGGCTGCCTCCTGACGGGTATAGCCGCGGAACTGGGCGCGGCGCAGGGCAAATTCATCGGCATCGAAAGGGGCGCTCTCGCGATTGAGGCTTTGCCAGATCTGTCGAACGGAGAGGGCCGTAATGCCCCCCGCTAGAAGAGCAGAAAAGGGGTGTTGCAGAGAGAGCTCCACCAGGGTGGTGATGCCCCCAAACAGCGCCAGCAATTGGTAAAACCCTGGCTGCAGCCAGTTGCGATGGCTAAGCCAGCCCACCTCCCGCAGAAACAGGAGATCTCGGTGCGGCTGCGGGATCCCTTGCCACCGGCGAAAGTCGATGGCAATGGTGCCCTGGGGCTGCCAGGGAGCCTGGCGGCGAGAAACCAGCAGCCTCTCGCCTCCCGAGTGAGGAACAACTTTGATCCAAGCTCGGAAGGAAGCGGGGAGCAGATCCCGCAAGCGTTCAATTTCTTCTTTTTGAAAGGTTTCCAAGGACTGGAAGTCTGGGTCACTAGTCATACTTACGTGTGCTGATTCTTGAACCCCCTCTCTAGCCTAGCGGCAGCAGGGGTGGCGTGAGGCTTGGCAAGCGAACGTTCTGGCTCCTGCGGCTTTAAGCTGAGAAGAAAAGCCCAGCCTGGATTGAACCATGCCGTGGTCAGCTCAGCCAGAGCCGCCGGCAGGGATCCTTTACGCCTATGCGTTTTTGCCAATGCCGGGGGCATCCCTGTGCCAATTCATCCAGCAAACCCCCGGCATCCAGCGGCCACTGCAGGTGTTCTCCCCGCCGGGGGGCCGCATTGCCGCCGCTATTGAGCCGCTACCCGACCCAGCGGCACTCCAAGCTTCGGACGAGGTACTCCTGCGTTCGGCTCTGCGCCATGACGAGGTGATCTGCCGGCTGTTTGCCCAGACACCCCTTCTGCCTCTTCGCTTTGGCACATGTTTTCTCTCGGCCGAAAAGCTGGGAGCCCACTTGTTAACCCAGCAGGCGGAGTACGAACAGGCGCTAGCTGCTCTCGGGAAAAGAGCCGAGTATTGCCTCAAAGGCAGGGTTCACACCCCGCTTCCTGGGGATCCCCCGCCCGCCCCCAGTGGAACGGCCTACCTGCTAGCCCGCAAGCAGGCCTACCTGCAACAGCGCCAGGCCCAGGAGCAACAACAGCAGGAGCTAGCCGTGCTGCAGCAGCTCTGGCCCCCTAACTGGCCTGTGCAGAGGGGGGATCCCCAGTCAGGAGAAGTGCTGCGGCTATACTTTTTACTCACTCCCGCCGAACGGGAAGTTGCCGCCCAGCTCACCCAAACCTGGCTGGCGGAGCACCCCCACTGGCAATTGGACTGGAGTCCTCCCTTGCCCCCTTATCACTTCGTGGATGTCCTGCGGGATCTTTCTAGGTAGGCCCAGGCTGCTGGCCTGCTGCGGAGTCCTACCTGCAGCTTCTGACTCCACTGACCGCCAATGACCCTTCCCATCGGTTCTCCTCAGACCAAGCCCTCGCCCACGCCCCGGACGGCCCAGCCGGATCCCGTCCTCATCCTCGGGGCCGGCCTCATGGGGCGCCTGTTGGCTGCCAGTCTGCTTGAAGACGGCCATCGGGTGCACCTGGTGGAAGCAGCCCCGGCCACCGCCCCAGAAAGCAGCGCCGCCCATTTTGCCGCGGCCATGCTCGCTCCTTTGGCTGAGTCGGTCATCACCGAAGCCAGCGTGGTGGCCCAGGGGTACTACGCCCTCTCCCGCTGGCCCGCGCTGCTAGCCAGCCTGCCAGAGCCCGTTTTCTTTCAGCAGGAGGGCACCTTGATCCTCTGGCACCGTCAAGATGCCGGGGAAGCCAAGCGCTTCTCCAACTTGCTGGCCGCGGTGAGAGAACGCCTCCCCCATCTTCCCCGCCCCCAGCCGCTTGATGCCCAGGCCCTGGCTGAACTGGAGCCCTCGCTGGCCGGCCGATTTAGCCAGGGTCTCTATCTTCCCCAGGAGGGTCAACTAGACAATCGCCAACTGCTGTCGGCTACGCTGGCCAAGCTGCGGCAGCACGGGGTGGAGGTGGAGTGGGGATCCTCTTGGGATCTCGAGCGGGCGCGGGCTTGGCAGCAGCAAACCGGCGGCTGGGTTTTGGACTGCCGTGGTCTGGGAGCCCAAAAAGAATGGGGCGGGCAGAAACCGCTGCGGGGAGTGCGGGGGGAGGTGGTGCGTTTGTATGCTCCAGAAGTTTCGCTGCGGCGCCCAACGCGGCTATTACACCCTCGCTATCCCATCTACATTGCTCCTAAGCCAGGGCACCTATTCGTGGTGGGAGCCACTGAAATTGAATCCGAGGATCGCTCGCCCGTGAGCGTCCGCTCGGCTTTAGAGTTGCTCAGCGCCGCCTACACGGTTCACCCTGCCTTTGCCGAAGCGCGTATCCTAGAATTAGGCAGCCAATGCCGTCCCACCCTAGCAGACAACTTGCCGGCAGTGGTGGAGCCATCCCCACGCCTGCTGCAGATCAACGGCCTCTATCGCCACGGTTTTCTCATTGCTCCGGCCCTTCACGACGCCGTCCTGGAGTACCTTCGCCACGGCAGTTGCCGCCTAGCCCAGCAGTTGGGGATCCCCTTTCAGGTGCAGGCTGCCTCGTTTCCCCAGGAGTCTCTGTCGCCATGCGGGTCTTGATCAACCAGAAGCCTTACGATTTGCCGGAGGGCGCAACTTTGGCCGAGGCCATCGCCCAGGTGGAGGTCTGTGGCCCCTTTGCAGTGGCGGTTAACCTGGAGTTTGTGCCGCGCGCCCGCTACGAGCAAACCCGTCTGCAAGAGGGCGACCAGGTCGAGATCCTCGTGCCGGCTGCCGGGGGCTAGGGCATAGGCGCCTTCCTCTTTGTCCTAACTCTGTCCCAGCGATGTCCACTCTTCTTCAGCTTTCCCCTTCAATCCAGGCCGATGAGGATCCCTTGGTGCTCTACGGCCAGGCTCTGCCCAGCCGGCTGATGCTGGGGACAGCCCGCTACCCTTCGCCGGCTATTTTGGAACAGGCGGTGGCGCGGGCGCAGCCCTGCCTGTTGACGGTTTCCCTGCGGCGCCAGGGTGCCCTAGGGCCAGAGGCCTCTCAGGGGTTTTGGGCCCTGCTGCAGAAGCTGGGGATCCCACTGTTGCCCAACACCGCCGGCTGCCACAGCGTGCAGGAGGTGGTCACGACGGCGGAGATGGCCCGAGAGGTGTTTGGCACCGACTGGATCAAGCTGGAGCTGATTGGCGATGACTACACCCTGCAGCCGGATCCGGTGCAACTGCCCGTTGCCGCTGCCGAGCTGGTTCGGCGGGGGTTTAAGGTCTTGCCGTATAGCACCGACGACCTAGTGCTCTGCCAGCGGCTCTTGGATGCCGGCTGCGAGGTGGTCATGCCCTGGGCTGCTCCCATCGGCACGGGCAAAGGCCCCCTCAACCCCTACAACCTGCGTCTGCTGCGGGAGCGGATCGAGGCGCCGCTAATTGTGGATGCCGGCCTAGGCTTGCCCTCCCACGCTTGCCAGGTCATGGAGTGGGGCTTCGATGGGGTCCTGCTCAATACAGCAGTGGCCCTAGCCCGGGATCCGGTGGCGATGGCCGAGGCTTTCGCGGCAGCGGTGCGTGCAGGCCGCCAAGCCTACCTAGCGGGGGCAATGGCTCCGCAGGAAACACCCCAGCCCAGCACGCCTGTTCTGGGCACCCCCTTCTGGCACCAGGGTTAACTGTCAAGCGACAGGCTTTTGCGCCTGGATGACCTGCAGGGCTCCTCCAGCGTGCAGGGTTTGCCGGACGGACTGCCAGCCCTGGTGCTGCAGGTACTGGGGCAAGTCCAGCTTGAGGAAGTGCCAGGCAGTCTCGGTCTCAAACAGGGCTAGAAACAGGGCCAGTCCGGGCCAAAGTAGGGGCTGGTGGGGCGCGTGCAAATCGAGAAGTAAAAGCCTTCCCCCTGGCTTGAGCACCCGCCAGACTTCGCGCAGCGCTTGTTCGAGGTCGGGGAAGGTCAACTCGTGCAGGGCCAAGCTGGTGTGTACCCAGTCAAAGCTGCTGGCGGGAAAGGGCAGATCCTGGGCAAAGGCTTCCACAAATTCAACGTTGGGTAGGCGCTGGCGGGCTGCTGCTAGGGCTTTGGGTGAGGCATCCACGCCGACCACGTTTTGACATAGCTTGGCCAGAAGCGGTGTCACTTCCGCCGGCCCACAACAGAGATCCAACACCCGATCCTGAGGTTGGATGGGGATCCCTTGCAGGGGCAAGCGCCGCAGCCGAGCATACCCCCCCACTGCCAGGGCCGCCGCGCGGCTAATGCTGCGGTAAAGCCAGGGAAAGCGGTAGCTCCAGTCGCGGAGGAAGGTGGCCATAGAGGCTTCTCCTACCCCACTAGCGGGATCTCCCAGCGTCACTTGCCGCCAAGCTGAGGGGAGTTGCTCCTTGCTCTGGACAGACTAGAGGTCAAGATCCCACAGCGGGAAGAATCCCACCAGCAGCTCCACAATCAGCAAAGCCGGCAACAGGTTGGCCACCCGCAGGCGCGCTAGGCCAAGCAGGTTAATGCCAATACCTAGGATGAGGATCCCACCGGTGGCCTCCAGGGCTGCAAGCAGGTCTGGACGCAGCAGGGGCTGCAGTTGTCGCGCCAGCAGGGCCACTCCTCCCTGAACCAGGAGCACCGGCAGGGCGGAAAACAGCGTACCCCAGCCCAGGCTGGCGGTAAAAGCCAGGGTGGCTATGCCATCCAGGGCAGCTTTGACCAGGAGCAGCGAGGGATCCCCCAGGCCATCCTGGATGGATCCCAGCAGCGTCATGGGCCCAACCAAAAAGAGAATGCTGGGGGCCACGAAGGCGCAAGCAATGGGGCTAGGGCCCAGCCAGCGGCTTACCTGCTTTTCTAGGGCTTGTCCCAGCCGCTCAAAGGTAGCCTCGAGATCGCTCCATTCCCCCAGCCAAGCTCCCCCGATCAAGGCCAGCAAGACCGTGACTGCCTGGGCGGCGCTGCTGAGGGTAAGGGCCATTTGCATCCCCAGAACCAACACCAGCAAGCCCATAGCTTGGAGCAGGGTTTGGCTGATGCGCTCTGGCAAACGACGGCCTAGTGCCCAGCCAAGGCCGCTGCCCAAGAGGATGGCGAGGGCATTGACGAGGGTGCCAGTGCCAGGGGGAGCCATAAAACTTCTCGCCGGCCAGCCTGAATTATAAGTCTCCCTCAAAATCTTCTCCAAGCCGACAGGGAAGCACCCGGGCAGACTGGCCGTTTCTGCTGCCAATCCTGGCTATACTGGGGACATGCTCACAGAGGTGGGCTTTTACTCCACTCATGGGTTTTTGGAAAGGCCTGTTTGGGTCAGCAGGGGCTGCCACCGCCAAAGCGTCAACGCAAACGGCTACACCTGCCCCTCGCCAGGAGACGGTGGCGGTGGGGGGGGAGACTATTGTCTTTAGCCTGGATCCCAACGTAGATGTGTACGAGCTGGAAGAGCTTTGCGATGCAGTAGGGTGGTCGCGTCGCCCCATCCACAAAGTTAGGAAAGCTCTGCAGCACAGTTTTTTGGTGGTCTCGATGTGGCAGCAGCGGGGCAGCTACCGACGTCTCATTGGCTTTGCCCGCGCCACCTCGGACCATGCCTTCAACGCCACCATTTGGGATGTAGTGGTCCATCCTGAGTTTCAGGGCCGGGGGCTGGGCAGGCGGCTGATGGAAAAGGTCATTCAGGAGCTGCGCGCTCAGGACATCAGCAACATCACCCTCTTTGCCGACCGGGAAGTGGTCAGCTTCTACGAGCGGCTTGGCTTTACGGCCGACCCCGAGGGGATCAAGGGCATGTTTTGGTACCCGCGCTAGCCCATGGCTCCCCTGCCCACAGTGATCTTGCCCGGTTATCTAGCAGGCGCCTCGGAGTACGAGCCTTTGCGCCAGGAGCTGGAGAAGCGTGGCTATCCAGCGCGAGTGGTACCGCTGCGGGTAGCCAGTTGGCTGCCCACGCTGGGAGGAAGGCCGGTCACGCCTATCTTGCGGGCTCTCCAGGCCACTGTCCGACGTACCCAGGCCGAGTTTGGAGCTGAGCAGGTGAACTTGGTGGCCCACTCCGCTGGCGGCTGGATTGCTCGCATCTACCTGGGATCGGTGCCCTACGGAGGTCAGGTCTGGCAAGGGCGGGATCACGTGGCCACCCTGATTAGCCTGGGATCCCCTCACACCAGCCGGGAGCGCTGGACAAGGCGCAACCTGGACTTTGTGAACACCCACTACCCAGGCGCCTTCTGGCCTCAGGTCAAGTACGTGTGCGTGGCTGGCAAGGCCATCCAAGGACGGCGCGTGGGCTGGGGATCCCTGTGGCGGCGAGAGCACTACCTCAGCTGGCTAGCCTACAACAGCTACCGGCTCACTGCCGGCCAGGGAGAACTCTGGGGAGATGGCATCACTCCCATCGAGGCGGCCCATCTGCCGGGAGCTATCAACCTCACCCTTCCCAATTGCTACCACTCGGGCCGCGGCGCGCGATGCTGGTATGGTTCGCCAGAGGTAGTCGAGAGTTGGATTGCTTACTTGGCCTAGCTGCTGGATCTTGGGGGATCGGCGGTGGAGCCGCCGGGCAGGGAAGCCGCCGACTGGCGACGTTCCTGTTGACGCCGGGCCGCTTTTACCATCTCCTCGAGAGCAGCGCGCGCCTGCTTCAGGCGGTCCAAGCTGCTGCGGTAGAGCTCCAGGTCTTTTTTCACCCTCTCTGGCGAGAAAGGCAGCTTCCTAATCACCTCCTCCAGAAAGCGGCGGCTGCGCTCTTCGGGATCCTTATAGAGGGAGGCAGCTACTGCCTCGTAGGCCGTGTAGAGGCCAACGGCCAAAACTCGGCTGTAGGCATAGGGAGGCTGGGTCATGCGCTGCAAAATGGCCTTTAGCCCCCCCACATCCTCCGCCTCTGGTTTGAGGCAGAGCAGGTTGTAGCGCTGCTGGGGATCCCCACTGCGCAGGAGCTCCAGCAGGTCACGGGCATTCCTGCGCACCACCTCCGGCTTGAGGTGGAGAGCCTTACAGAGGGCGTTGAAGATGACCTCGCGCTGCTCAGGAGAAGGGTAAGTCTCCATCAGCCCGTTGTAGAGGGTAACCAGCCCCAGGGCAAAAAAGGGATCGTAGACAAAGGCGCTGTTGACCGTGGCTAGGTGCAGCTCCACCAGCAACTCTTCCACCACCCGGCGATAGGCGGGGTGAATAGGGCGAGGATAGGCGCTCAAAAAAGCCGCTTTGGTGGCCGAAAAGGTGCGGACAGGATTCACAGGCAAAGAAAGAGAGCGGGAGGCAAACTTATAATATTCTCCCTCGGAGCGACCCCGCGGGCAAGCCGGGCTCTAGGGTTCAGTGGAGTGGGAGGGTTAGCGATATGGCAGCTGCAGAGGGAACCATTGTCGTCAAAATCGGCACCTCCAGCTTGACGGATCCGCAGACGGGCTCCCTGCGCCTTTCGGTGTTGGGGCCCCTGGTGGAGGTGCTGACACGGCTGCGCAACCAGGGCTATGCGGTAATCCTGGTCTCCTCGGGGGCGGTGGGGATAGGCTGTGCCCGCCTGGGCTTGCGCCAACGGCCGACGGCAATTGCGGAAAAGCAGGCGGTGGCGGCGGTGGGTCAGGGACGGCTGATTCGCCTGTACGACGATCTCTTCTCTGCTCTCAACCAACCCATTGCCCAGGTGCTGCTCACCCGAGGCGACTTCGTGGAGCGCAGCCGCTACGTCAATGCCAATCGCACCTTCACCCAACTGCTGCAGATGGGGGTTATCCCCATCGTCAACGAAAACGACACGGTGGCGGTGGAAGAGCTGAAGTTTGGCGACAACGACTCCCTCTCTGCCCTGGTGGCGAGCATGGTGCAGGCCAAGTGGCTGATCCTCCTCACCGATGTGGACAGGCTCTACTCCGCTGATCCCCACCGCGATCCCTCCGCCGAGCCCATCGAGCGGGTGGAGCACGGCATGCCTTTGCGGGTGAAGGCGGAAGCCCACGGCAACAGTGGCTGGGGCACCGGCGGCATGGCAACCAAGCTCGCTGCGGCTCAAATCGCCACCGCTGCCGGCGTGACGGTCGTGATCACCAACGGCAAACGGCCCGACCAGATCCCAGCCATCTTAGCCGGCGAGCCCATTGGCACCCGCTTTGAGCCCGCTCCTCAGCCGGTTAGCGCCCGCAAGCGGTGGATTGCCTACGGCCTTATCCCCGAGGGATCCCTGACCTTGGATGAGGGAGCCGTGCGGGCAATCTGTGAGCAGGGGCGCTCGCTGCTGCCAGCGGGGATTACCGACGTTTCTGGCGACTTTGAGGCGGGGGCTGCCGTGCGCCTGTGCGATCCCAGCGGGCGAGAGGTGGGGCGGGGCCTAGTCAACTACAGCGCCGAGGAACTGCGGCGGATCAAAGGCAAGAAAACTGCTGAAATCCCCTACATCTTGGGCTACGAGGGAGTCGATACCGCTGTCCATCGGGATAACCTGGTCCTGCTGGAGTGACCCTCAGTCGCCGGGCTTGACCACCCACTCCACAGGGGTTTTGGTGGGATCCGGCAATTTCAGCGAAAACAGCCCCGCCATCAAAATCAACAGGGTGGAAAACCAGAGGCAGCCCTCCAAACCGTAGAACTGGAAGACAAGCCCCGAAGTTACCGTTCCCAGCAGCCGCCCGCCAGAATTGGCCATGTAGTAGAAGCCCACATTGAGGGCCACCTCGTCGTCTTCGGTGTAGGCCAGCACTAGATAAGAGTGCACCGCCGAGTTAAAGGCAAAAACCATCCCAAAGAGGATGAGGCCGCCAGTGACCACCCACTCCGGCGGGAGGTCGGCCATGAAGGCGGTGGCAATGATGGCCGGCACTGCGGTCAAGGTAAACGTCCAGATTTGGAGAGTGCGGGCCTTGGGCGCGCGGCTTGGGCGACCCCCTCCCAACAGCTGCGGCGCCAGAAACTGGATGATCCCATAGCCGATGACCCAGATGGCCATGTAGCTACCCACCTGCATGAAGGTCCAGCCCAGGCTGTCGTAGAGAAACACGGGCAGGGCCACCACAAACCACACATCCCGCGACCCGAACAGGAAGAAGCGGGCTGCTGAGAGAAGGTTGATCTCGCGGCTTTTGGAAAACAGGCGTTTGAAGGGGATCTTCGCCTTAACCTTGCCCATGTCTGCTGGCAGCAGCGCCCCCGAACAGAAGATCAACGCCAGCGCCCCCGCCTGCACGAAGTTGGCCATGCGGAAGCCCATGGGATCGCCGTAGATCTCGGTGAAGATCTGCAGCAGGGCCGCTCCCACAAAGAACCCCACCCCCTTGAGGGCGTTTTTGGATCCCGTCAGCATGGCCACCCAGCGGAAGAGGCGGGATTCAGCCTCCCTGGGCACCACCAGGCGGATGGCGCTCTTGGAGCTCATCTTGGTGAGATCTTTGGCGATCCCGGCTAGGGCTTGGGCCGTCATTACATAGGCCACCTGGCCCCAGACCGGCCACTGCAGGTTGATCACCCCCAGCATCACCAGGCCAAAGATCTGAATGGCAATGCCGCCGTAGAGGGTCAGCCGCAGACCAAAGAGGGATCCAATCCAGCCGCCCAGGAAGTTGGTGATCACCCCGAAGATCTCGTAGAAGAGAAACAGCATGGCAATCTGAATCGGGGTGAAGCCCAACTTGTGGAAGTGAAGTAGCACCAACATGCGGATGGCGCCGTCGGTGATGGTAAAACCCCAGTAGGCAGCGGTTACCAGGGCGTAGTTGCGCACAGCAGCAGCCTGGGCGCTTGAGGCAGCAGTCATGGGCAGGTCTCCAAAGGACTTACAGACTAAGGGCCACCTTGCGGGCCAATTCCGCCATGCGGTTGGCGTAGCCCCATTCGTTGTCGTACCAGGCCAGAACCTTTACCTGGGTGCCGTCCACCACCAGGGTTGAGAGGGCATCCACAATGCTGGAGCGGGGATCTCCCTTGAAATCCACGGAAACCAAGGGCAACTCCTCATAGCCCAGGATGCCCTTGAGTTCGCCCTCGGCTGCCGTTTTTAAGAGACGATTAACCTCTTCCACGGTGGTAGGCCGCCTCACCTCAAACACGGCGTCGGTCAAAGAGGCATTCAGCAGGGGCACGCGCACCGCAATGCCGTTGAGCTTGCCATTTAACTCGGGGTAGATAAGGCCAATGGCTGTGGCAGAACCGGTGGTGGTAGGCACCAAGGAGAGCAAAGCCGAGCGGGCTCGCCGCAGATCCTTGTGGGGAGCATCCACCAGCGTTTGAGTGTTGGTAACAGCGTGGACGGTGGTGATCACCCCGTGCAGGATGCCGATCCCCTCGTGGATGACTTTCACCAAGGGGGCCAAGCAGTTGGTGGTGCAGGAGGCGGCGGTAAGCAGGTGGTGGCGGGACGGGTCGTAGAGGTGGTCGTTGACGCCCATGACGATGTTGAGGGCCTCTTTGTCCTGGACGGGAGCAGCCACAATG
The DNA here is from genome assembly GCF_047461515.1 of Synechococcus sp. W70.1. Taxonomy (NCBI): domain Bacteria; kingdom Bacillati; phylum Cyanobacteriota; class Cyanophyceae; order Synechococcales; family Synechococcaceae; genus Synechococcus; species Synechococcus sp. W70.1. The sequence continues at coordinate 50,365 of NZ_JANSHH010000034.1, read as the reverse complement.
ACCTTGCGCACCCCAGCCTTGAAGTAGGCCTCTAGCTCTGCGGCTTTCACAAACTTCCCTGAACACTCCAGCACCAGGTCGATCCCCAACTCAGCCCAGGGCACTTCGCCAGGAGATTTGCACTCGCTAAAGGTCAGGATTTTGTCCTGGATGCGCAACTTCTGGTCGGATCCCTCGATGTCGAGGTTCCAGCGGCCCTGCACCGAGTCGAACTTAAGTAGGTGAGCTGCGGCAGCAGGCCCGCCCTTGATCTCGTTGATGTGGGCAAACTCCAGCTCCGGCCAACCCCAAGCTGCCCGCAGCACCAAGCGTCCAATGCGGCCAAAACCATTGATGCCTACCCGCGCTGCCATCCCCCTCTCCTTCCAACGTGCAGCTAGGGAGAACCTCGCCCAGAGCTTATCAGAAGCACCCCTGCATTTCAAGTTGGGAAGTTGGGCAGCAGCGGTGTGTATTTCTAGGTTCCTACAGTCCAGGTGTTGCTGTACTCAATCTGCTCCGGGGTGAGGCTGTCGATCTGGACCCCCATGGCCTTGAGCTTAAGGCGGGCAATGGCCTCGTCCACCTCAGGGGGGATGGGGTGCAGCCCTGGAGCCAGCCGACCCCGGTTTTTCACCAGGTACTCGCAGGCCAGCGCTTGGTTAGCAAAGCTCATGTCCATAACGCTAGCCGGGTGGCCTTCGGCAGCAGCTAGGTTGATGAGCCGGCCCTCTCCCAGCACGAATACCGATTTGCCCGATTGAAGACGGTACTCTTCCACGAAGGGGCGTACTGTCTGTCGGGAAACGGCTCGCTCCTGCAGGGCCCCTAGGTCAATCTCGATATCGAAGTGGCCGGCGTTACAGACCATTGCCCCATCCTTCATGGCGTCGAAGTGCTCGCCGCGGAGGACATGCTTGTTGCCCGTGACTGTGATGAACAGATCCCCCAGGGGGGCAGCCTCGGCCATGGGCAGAACGCGAAAGCCGTCCATGACCGCTTCCAGGGCCCGCACCGGGTTGACCTCGGTCACGATGACCTGGGATCCCATGCCGCGGGCTCGCATCGCCACTCCCCTGCCGCACCAGCCATATCCGGCCACCACCACCGTCTTCCCGGCCAGGAGAAGGTTGGTACAGCGCAGAATCCCGTCTAGGGTGGATTGGCCAGTGCCGTAGCGGTTGTCAAACAGGTGTTTGGTTGCAGCGTCGTTAACGGTCATCACCGGGAAGCTGAGCACCCCTGCTTTAAGCATGGCCCGCAGACGCACCAAGCCGGTGGTGGTCTCCTCCGTGGTGCCGATGATCTCGGAGATCTGCTCCTGCCGATGCTGCACCAGCTCCGCCGTTACATCGCCGCCGTCGTCGATGATGAGGTTGGGGCGGTGATCCAGGGCAATCTGGACATGGCGGCGGTAGGTTTCCACATCCTCCCCCTTGATGGCGAAGACTGAAATGCCGTAGTCGGCCACCAGGCTAGCGGCCACATCGTCTTGGGTGGAAAGAGGGTTGCTGGCAATGAGGACGCTCTCGGCTCCACCCGCCTGCAGGGTCAAGGCCAGATTGGCAGTTTCGGTGGTGACATGACAGCAGGCTACTAGACGCAGGCCAGCCAAGGGCTTTTCTTGGGCAAAGCGCTCCCGGATCTGGGCCAGCACCGGCATCTCCCGCGCCGCCCACTGAATCCGCTGCTTGCCCAAGGGAGCAAGGCTCAGATCCTTGACTTCATGCTTAGGTAGAGACAGAGTAGCACTGCTCATGAGAAGACTCCCAACGAGGACTCCAGACAGGGAGAGGCCGTTCCAATGTCGCCAAGATGGAGACCCGCATGTCGACAAGCCTGAACTATTCTCCCACAAGGGAGCCCTTTTCGGCGCTGGGTCTGGATGTGGGCGATCGCCGCATTGGTGTCGCCGGCTCCGATGGGCTGGGGCTGTTGGCCACTGGCCTGGGGGTGATCCAGCGCCGTTCCCTTGCAGAAGATATCGCCCAAGTGCAGGCGTGGATTCGCCGCCGCCAGGCCACCGTGGTGGTGGTTGGGATCCCTCTTTTGGCCGATGGCTCAGTGGGATCCCAAGCCCGCAAGGTGCAGCGCTTTGTGCGGGCTCTCCAGGCGGCTGTGGATTTACCCATAGAGACAGTTAACGAGTACCTAAGTACCGTGCAGGCGGAGTGGGATCTGCGCCAGGCAGGGATACCCGCCAAAGCCCAGAAGGGTTTAATCGATCAGCAGTCGGCGGCCGTAATTTTACAAACTTGGCTGGATGAGCGGCGCTACCGCTCCACCTCAAAAGCTCCCTGCCGATAGTCGGCCAAAGCGTAGCCACCACCAGGCCGATATTCCACCAGGGCCACATCGAAGCGGCAGGCTGCTTCCGCTACCTGGGGATGCTGGCTTAGGAACGCCTGGGCAGCTCGGATCAAGCACTGCTGTTTTCGCATCCCAACTGCCAAAAGTCCGCCCTGATCCCAGCCCTGGCCGCGGCGGGTTTTAACTTCCACAAAAACCAGCAGCCCTGCCTTGTAGGCCACCAGATCCACCTCCCCCCACTGACAACGCCACCGCCGGGCCAGGATCTGCCAGCCTTGCTCTTCCAGGTACCGCTGCACGCAGGCCTCCCCGGCCCTGCCAGCCTCTTGAGGGGCGGTGTGCTTGCGCCTAGTGGGCAGAGCCGTTGCCATGATACTTGTCAGTGTCGTAGAAGCCGTTGCGGGTGCCAAAGTAGAAGCTTGCCAAAGAGAGGATCAGGGCAACCGCCACCAAGATCGATTTTGCCTCCACGCGGTTTTCTCCCACCTTTGTCCTCAGCCATGATAGCTTGCTCCGCCTTACCCCCTACCAGTTGAGGCAGAATGGGAGGAGCGTCGCTACTGCTTTTTGCCTCTCAAGCTTACCGTTTTCCTGCAGCCTCCTATGTCTTCCGCGCCCTCTATGCCAACTGCTTCCAGCGAGCCTCGCCTCCTCTTGGGCCTGCGGGCCGACGAGTTTCGCCATCCAGTGGATCTGCAAGCCACCCGCTCTCTGCAGCAACTGCCGGGCCTAGGCCTGCTAATTCAAAACTTGCTTGGCTCCACGGCGGGGGAGATGTTTTACCTGGATAACATTGCCTCCAGTATCCAAATCAACGAGCAGCAGTTGCCGGAAGTTTACCAGCTTTTGGTTCAAGCCTGCCGCATTTTGGATCTGGAGGTGCCCCAGCTCTATGTGCGGCAAAACCCTGTGCCCAACGCCTACACTTTTGCCATGCAGGGGAAAAAGCCTTTCATTGTCTTGCACAGCTCCCTGCTGGATTTGCTGGAGCCAAAGGAACTGCAAGCTGTCATTGCCCATGAACTGGGCCATCTCAAATGCAACCACGGCGTCTATCTGACAATGGCCAACCTTCTCGTGCTCTCCACCAGCTTGCTCCCCTTTGGCGGCCTGTTCTACCGCGCCCTGCAGGATCAACTGCTGCACTGGCTGCGCTGTGCTGAGTTTACCTGCGACCGGGCAGCGCTGCTGGTTACCCAGGACGCCAGAACCGTAATCTCAGTGCTGATGAAGCTGTGCGGCGGCTCGCCGCAGTTGGCCGCCAAGCTCAACGTGGATGCCTTTCTGGAACAGGCCCGCACCTACGAGGAGCTGGATAGCGATCTCTGGCAACTGGAGCTCAAGCAACTCCAAACCCTTGGCCGTACCCATCCGTTGCCGGTGCTGCGAGCCCGAGAGATCGAGCGCTGGTTCCGCAGTAACACTTATCAGCAAATTCTCGAGCGGCACGGCGTCCCCGCGTTCTAGAAACCAGGATGGCTCTTCTCGAAGCGCCGCTTGGCCCGCCTCTGATCTTGGGAGAGGTTCTTCTGGATTGCTTCCCTGACAGGGTGGTGCTGGGAGGAGCCGCTTTGAATGTGGCCTGGAACCTCAAGGGACTGGGGTTGGATCCCCTCCTGATTAGCCGCATTGGCCAGGATGAGGCAGCGGAACAGGTGTTGAGGGCGCTGCGGCGGCAGGGGCTACGTCTAGAGGGGCTGCAGCGGGATCCAGCTCACCCCACCGGTCAAGTCCAGGTCGCCCTCGACAGAGAGGGAATCCCAACCTTTGCCATCCTGCCGGAGCAGGCCTATGACTTCATCGAGCTGGATCCGGCTGTCCTTAGGGCCTTCCAGCCCAGCCTCCTCTACCGGGGTAGTCTGGCCGCACGGCAAGAGTCAGCCCACCGCCATTTCCAGGAGGCCATCCTGGCTTTAGGCTGTCCGGTGTTTTTGGACCTCAACTTGCGGGATCCCTGGTGGCACCCAGGCCCCATCCGGGAGATGCTGCGCACCTGCACTTGGCTGAAGCTCAACCAGGCGGAGCTAGAGCAAGTGGTTCAGCTGGAAGGGATCCCTGGCGGGGAGGTGGTGGAGCAGGGGCAGCTCTTGCGGGCGCAGTTGGGCCTCAAGGGCTTGTTCCTAACTTTGGGGGCTGCAGGCGCGTTCTTGTTTACGGCTGAGAGGGTGTATCGGGCGGAGGCGGTGCCAGCGCTACGGCTGGTGGATACAGTAGGGGCAGGGGATGGGTTTAGCGCTGTGGCCATCCTAGGCCTGCTGCGAAGGTGGCCAGAAGCAGTACTGCTGCAGCGGGCAGTGGAGTTTGCCGCAGCCATCTGTGAGGTTGCAGGGGGTGCACCCCAAGACCCAGAGTTCTATTGCCCTTTCCGCCAGCGGTGGGGGCTCTAGGAGCTACTGAAACTGGCGCCAGTGGAGCTGGGCGTAGCGTCCTCCTTTAACCAGGAGCTCGCGGGGGTTGCCCTGCTCTAGAAGTTGCCCCTCTTCGAGGACAAAAACGCGATGGGCGCTGCGCACCGTGGAGAGGCGGTGGGCAATAACAAAAACGGTACAGCGCTGCATGAGCCGCTGCAGGGCCTCCTGCACCAAGGCCTCTGACTCGTTATCCAAGGCGGAGGTCGCCTCGTCCAGGATCAGAATCTTGGGGTTGAGCAGCACAGCGCGGGCAATAGCTAGCCGCTGCCGCTGACCGCCGGAGAGGGTGATCCCACGCTCGCCGATTCGGGTGGCGTAGCCCTCAGGCAGGCTCTCAATGAAGCTATCAATATTGGCCACCCGGGCCGCCTGGCGCACTGCCTCCAGGTCAACGTGCTCCTGGCCATAGGCGATATTGCTGGCAATGGTGCCGGAAAAGAGAGTAATCTCCTGGGGGACGATGCCAATTTGGCGACGCAAACTTTTGAGGGTGACGGTGCGGATATCGATGCCGTCGATGCGAATACACCCCTGCTGCGGATCGTAGAAGCGAGGGATCAAATTCACCAAAGTCGACTTGCCGGCCCCGGAGGATCCCACTAGAGCAACAATCTCGCCGGGGGCCACCTGGAAGCTGATGTCTTTAAGCACCGGCTGGCCCGGCTTGTAGGCAAAGGAGACCCGATCGAACTCCACCCAGCCCTGAATCGGCGGCAGGGGGCGGGCGCCAGGCAGCTCGCGCACGCGGGGTCGGGTATCCAGGAGCTCAAAGATCCGCTCCACGGAAGCCTCCCCTTGCTTTAGGTCGCTGTAGTTATTGGTGATGTGGACAATGGGATCGATGAGCAGAGCCACCCCCGCAATGAAGCCGAGGAACTGGCTGCCGGTCAGGTTGCCCTCGCTAATCTGCCAGCCCCCTACCCAGAATACCCCCAGGACGCTCATGGCGTAGAGAAAGCCCACCACCGGGTCTTGGATGGCTTTGACCTGTTCGGTTTGAAAGCGAGCCAGGCGGTTGCTTTCGGCCAGGGCGCTGAAGCGGCGGATCTCGTAGTCCTCGGCAGCAAAGGCGCGGGTGAGGCTGACGGCGGCAAAGACTTCCGTTAACAGAGAAGACAGGTCGGCCATGCTCTCCTGGTTGCGGCGGGAGCGCTGCAGCAGCCGCTCTCCAAACCAACTGATCAAGGCGCCCATCAGGGGAGCAATCGCCAGGGTGGTTAGGGTGAGGATGCCGTTGAGGTAGAACAAGTAGGCCACCACGGCTAGGATGGTGAGCACGCTGGGGATAAAGCGGTGGAAAAACCGCTGTACCACCTCCCCCACCCGATCCAGGTCGCTGGTGAGGCGATAGACAAGGTCACCCGTGCGGCTCCCGGAAAAATAGTCCACGTCCAATCCTTGCAAGTGGGCGTAGACTCGCTGCCGCAGCTCCAACACCATCTGCAGGGAGGCCCTGGCCATGAGGGTGTCCTGGCCGTACTGGAAGGCGCCACGCACTAAGAAGAACACCACCCCAATCAAGGCCAACGTCCGCAGTTGCCTGAGATCCCCAGCGCCAATGGAGCGAGCCACCCACTCGATCAAGTAGGCAAGGGCAGGCATGGTGAGGACAAAGCCGAGGGTACAGACTAGCCCCAGCAGCAACATCCATAGATGGGGCCGAATGAAGGGAAAGAGACGGCGATAGCTACGCAGCGGCTGCACCAAGGGCCATCCAAAAGGCTTCTGCCCCGATCAGCTTAGCGGAGATTAGCTCCTCAACGGCTGCCGGGATCCCCTCCTAGCAGCTTTTTTGCGGGATCTGAGGGAAACTGGCTCTCCTTTGGCCTCCCCCTGCCATCTTTTGCGCCAACGGCGCCAGCGGGAGACCAGGCAATCGCTGAGGCTGTGGTTAACGGATCCCAGCTCCAGCCCTAGGCCCACCCACCCCAGGGTCTCGGCGTGGGCTTGCAGCCACTGCCAGAGGTTGTCCCGCCAGATCCCCGGCTGCCACGGCCACCAGCCCAGGTGGGATCCCAGCCAGGCGACGGTCAGGCCCACCCCTGTCACCCACAAGCCCAGGTAGAGCAGCCGCAGAGCAGTGCCCACCAGCGGCCCGTGGGACCAGAAGGAGCGGTGCCGCAGCCAGCGGCGGTAGGGAAGCCAAATCCAGCGCAGGAACAGCCAGCGGCGATACTGGCGAGAGTCAGTGTCCAGATCCCCGGAAAACATCAGGCCGCTGAAGAGATAGGCCGACCCCACCGCCAAAGCCACAGCGGCACTGTTGCCCAGCAAAGCCACTGCCAGGGTAATGCCGGGAGCTGTCCAGAGGATGAGGCGATCGTGGGTGGATCCCCAGGGCATAAAGAGCGCAGCCCTCCCCTGGGGCTGAGTCTAGCCGCAAGTGGGGGAAAAGGCAGGGATCCCTCGATTGAGGCGATCCAACACCTGCAACTGCCGGTAGAGCATCTCCACCCGCGGCATTTGGACTCCACCCTGCTGGGCATAGCGGAGAGGGTTGGCAAAAATAGCCTCCAGCTCCAGGGGACGCTTGCGCTCGTAGTCGATCTTCATGCTGGTGCGGTAGGGGACCATCTTCTCGGTGTTAGCCAGCATCTCGGGAATTAGGGAAGGGGGAAGCCGGCGACCACAGGCCGCAGCTCCCTCCACCACCTCTTGCATCAGGGCTTCTGCCAGGGCGCGGGCTTCCGGATCCCGGATTATCTGCTGGGTGTCGGCATTGAAAACAACCGAGAGGCCATTGAAGGGAATGTTCCAGACCAACTTCTGCCAGCGGGCCTCCATCAGATCCGGCGAGAGGGAGGTAGGGATCCCAGCCCGTTGAAAATCGGCCTGGATCTGTTGCAGACGGGGCGTGATCCCCTGGGGGGCATAGCCAGGGCCATATTCGGCCAGCAGTACCGAGCCATAGTCGAGGTGGCGGATATGGCCAGGGCCAACTTTATTGGAGCTGATGAAACAGAGGCCACCCACGACGCGCTCAGGGCCGACGCAGTTGGCAATCTCCGGCTCTGCGCCCAAGCCGTTTTGCAGCAGGATCACCACGCCCTTTTCAGCCAGCACAGGCGGCAGCAGCCGGGGCAGAAGGTGATTTTGGGTGGCTTTCAGGGCCACGATTACTCCCTCACAAGGGGGCATTGCCTCCACGGAGGCGTAGGCATTGACCTGGGGCAGGTGAAAGTCTCCCCAGCAGGATTCCACCCACAAGCCGTTTTGGCGCACCTGCTCGTAGTCGCTATGGAGCAGGAAATGCACCTCAAAGCCGGCCTGCTGTAGCTTGGCCCCGTAGAATCCTCCCACGGCGCCACTGCCCAAAACCGCATAGCGGCGGCTTTCCGGCAACTGGGACATCGCAAAACCTTGAGCCGATATCCCCACCCTAGCGCACTCTGGAGAGCTCACTCAGAATCAGGGTTGATCAGCAGCACCCGCTCCTCGCCGTCGGTTTCGCGCAGGTGCACCTTGACCATTTGCTCGGGAGTTGTGGTCAGCCTATGGCCGCAGTAATCCGGCTGAATGGGGAAGTGCCGATGGCCGCGGTCAATCAGCACGGCCAAGCGCACCCGTTCTGGGCGCCCAAAGTGGTTCAGGGCCTCCAAAGCCGCCCGAACAGTGCGGCCGTGAAAGATAACGTCGTCCACTAGCACCACCTCTTGGCCAGTGAGATCCCGGGGCATTTCACTGCGATCAGGAGTGCGCAGCCGGCCAGAGCCCAGATCGTCGCGGAAGAAGGTGATGTCCAACTCCCCTACCTGGGGCGGTATCCCAAACAGCTCGGCTATGCCATCCCGGAGCCGGTAGGCCAAAGGCACCCCGCGGGTGCGGATGCCGATCAACACCAGCCTGTCCAGGTGGGGGTGATCCCTGCCAATGGCCGCCGCCAAAGCCGCCATTTGCCTAGCCATCTCCTGGGCATTGAACACCTCGGTTGTGGACATGGACAGTTGAGGCCGACCTATAGGAGCCCAAGTTAGCCCAGATCCGCAGCCAGTAGGATAGGATATAAAGCCCTAGAAGGGAGAGATCCGCCATGTCCACTGCAGTGTCCGCTACAGGTCCAGCTTCGACGGAGAAAAGAGGGCCTAGGTGGGCCCGCTGTTTACGGGCCGTGCTGGCGGTTCTCCCTCTGCTGGCCTTGGGGTTATTCCTGCTGGGATCCCCGGCCTGGGCGGAAGACTACAGCAAGCGGGAGCTGCAGGGGGCAGACTTTGCCGGACAAGACCTGAGCGGCTGGAAATTTCTCAAAGCCAACCTGCGACAGAGCAATCTCAGCCACGTGAAGGCGGCAGGAGCCAATTTTTTCGGAGCCAACCTCAGCAAAGCTAACCTACGCGGGGCGGATCTGCGCGGCGCCACCCTGGACATGGCCAATTTGCAGGGTGCTGATCTGCGGGAAGCCCAACTGCAAGACAGCATGATGTGGCTGGTGCGGGTGGAAGGGATCGAGATCGAGGGAGCAGATTTTACCAATGCCCTAATCCGCAAGGATGCCCTCGCCATCCTCTGCGAGCGGGCTAGCGGCGTTAACCCGGTTACCGGCCGGGCCACCCGCGACACCCTGGGGTGCAACTAGCCCTCACCCCCAGCCCCCCTCCCTGGGAGAGAGGGGCGAAACTTTGGAAATAGCCCTAGCTTACGAGCTGGGGGCAGCCGCCTCTGAGGGGGCAGGCTTGCGCTGAAACTGACCCAGGAGCGAGTTCCAGGCTATGCGTGCCATGGACAGCAGCCAGTTGCCCTCCAGCTCTCTAAACAAGTCCATGTTGAGCTTGAAGGCGTAGTTGGCTTCTGCCACAATGCGCTCGATAGTAGCCTGGTCCAGCCCCAGCGCATCCAGTTGAGCGCGGTAGCGCTGCTTAAACTTGCCCTCGTGCGGGATCTGTTCAAAGTCGTAGAAGGCGGTGCCTTCCCCTGGTGGCAGGCGCAGGGCCCGGCGGGCAATGTTTTTCAGGATCTGGCCGCCCGACAGGTCGCCAATGTAGCGGGTGTAGGCGTGGGCAATCAGCAGAACCGGATCTTTTTCCACCACTTCTTGAATGCGGTTGACATAGACTTGGCAAGCGGGAGAGGGCTTGACCACAGAGGGCCAATGGGGACCGATGAAATAGTTCAAATCTTTCTCTAGGCTGGCCTTGCGCCACAATTCGGGGTAGTAGAGCTGACCCACTATCGGGTGCTCTCGCAACCGCGCAAACCCCTCTTCCAGCGCACTGTAGACAAAGTAGAAATTGCCCACGTAGCGGCTGTAGGTACGCCTATCAACCACTCCCTTGAGGAAACATTTGATAAAGGTCATATTCTCGGCCATGGTGTGGGACTGCTTGGTGCCCTCCCGCAACTGGGTTGACAGGCCAGCGTTTTGATTTTCTTGGCTGGGCAAACCTTTACTCACAAAACCCTCCTTGTAAAAAGTTGCTTGGCTCCGGCCATTGACCGGCTTATGGAGGCAGCGAGGGATGCCTCAGCAGCAGACCCGGCAAAGGCAACGCAGACCGCTCGCTGCGGCAGCTAAACGCCCTTCTCCGGGGCTCGATGCTTCTTTTTCCCCGCCATCCCTATCTAAGCAGCACTCGACTGGCGGTCAATGGCTTAAGCTTAGAATAATCCGCCCGAGTGTGAATGGATGTGAACAATCCTTAAGGCAGGTTGGAGAGGAAGCAGAGCTTGCTAGCTCCCAGGCTAAAGGCAGGAGTTGCCGCCAACCCTTGTAAAGTTCGTTGACGATCGTTGGCGGGGCTTCTATAATTGGAGGCCTGACTGCAGCGCAAGCCCTGCTAAGCAACGCATGAGCTCGTTAGCTGTTCCCTCCCCTGTTCTTACCTTACCTGACCTGGTAGAGATTCAGCGGGAAAGTTTCCTCTGGTTTTTACGGGAAGGGTTTGAAGAGGAGCTCCTGAGTTTTTCTCCCATCGTCGATTACACCGGCAAGCTGGAGCTGCACTTTCTGCCAGACTACCGGCCTGGGGATCCCTCCAAGGGGTACAAGATCAACAAGCCGCGCTACGACCCAGAGGAGGCCAAGCGGCGGGATGCCACCTATCAAGCCCAAATCCGGGTGCCGACGCGCTTAATCAACAAGGAGACGGGCGAAATCAAAGACATGGACGTCTTCATGGGCGAGCTGCCCTTGATGACGGATCGAGGCACCTTCATCATCAACGGCGCGGAGCGGGTGATCGTCAACCAGATTGTGCGCAGCCCCGGCGTTTACTACAAGGCGGAGCTGGACAAAAGTGGCCGCCGCACCTATAGCGCTAGCCTCATTCCCAACCGTGGTGCCTGGCTGAAGTTTGAGACGGACAAAAAGGGGCTGGTGTGGGTGCGCATCGACAAAACCCGCAAGCTCTCGGCAGCAGTTTTGCTCAAAGCTTTGGGCCTAAGTGACTCGGAGATCTACGACAGCCTGCGCCACCCCGAATTTTTCCAAAGGACCATGGAAGAGGAGGGGCAATACAGCGAAGAAGAGGCGCTGATGGAGCTCTACCGCAAGCTGCGGCCCGGGGAGCCTCCTACAGTCTCTGGCGGCCAGCAACTGCTGGAATCGCGCTTTTTTGATCCCAAGCGCTACGACCTGGGGCGGGTAGGGCGCTACAAGCTCAACAAAAAGCTCAACCTGACGGTGCCCGAAAATGTTCGGGTGCTTACCGTTACCGACATTCTGGCCGTTATCGACTATCTCATCAACTTGGAATACGACATTGGCCAGGTGGATGACATTGACCACCTGGGCAATCGGCGGGTGCGCTCGGTGGGCGAGCTGCTGCAAAACCAGGTGCGGGTGGGCCTCAACCGCCTGGAGCGGATTATTCGCGAGCGCATGACGGTTTCCGAGTCGGAAAACCTTACCCCTGCCTCGCTGGTTAACCCCAAGCCCCTAGTGGCAGCTATTAAGGAGTTCTTTGGCTCCAGCCAGCTCTCCCAATTCCTGGATCAGACCAACCCCCTGGCAGAGCTGACCCACAAGCGGCGGCTGTCGGCTCTGGGCCCTGGGGGGCTGACGCGGGAGCGGGCTGGCTTTGCCGTGCGGGACATCCACCCCAGCCACTACGGGCGCATCTGTCCCATCGAAACCCCCGAAGGGCCCAACGCCGGGTTGATTGGGTCTCTTGCTACCCACGCCCGCGTCAACCAATACGGCTTTATTGAAAGCCCCTACTACCGCGTCGAGAACGGCGTGGTGCGCAAAGACCTGGGGATGGTCTACCTCACCGCCGACGAAGAGGACGAGTACCGCGTGGCGCCAGGGGACGTTCCGGTCGACGCCGAAGGCCGCATCACTGCCGAGGTGGTGCCCGTGCGCTACCGCCAAGAATTCACCACTGCTCACCCCAGTGAGGTGCACTACGTACAGGTGTCGCCGGTGCAGGTGATCTCGGTGGCCACCTCGTTGATCCCCTTCCTGGAGCATGACGACGCCAACCGCGCCTTGATGGGAGCCAACATGCAGCGCCAGGCGGTGCCCCTGCTCAAGCCAGAGCGGCCCTACGTGGGCACAGGCCTGGAAGCCCAGGCGGCGCGGGACTCCGGCATGGTGGTGGTGTCGCGCACCAACGGGGTGGTGACCTATGTTTCCGCCGATGAAATCGTGGTGCGGCCCGAGGATGGGGGAGATCCCATTGTCTACCGCCTGCAAAAATATCAGCGCTCCAACCAAGACACCTGCCTCAACCAGCGTCCTCTGGTCTACGTGGGGGATCGGGTAGTGGCCGGCCAGGTGCTGGCTGACGGTCCAGCAACCGAGGGCGGCGAGCTGGCCTTAGGCCAGAACGTGCTGGTGGCCTACATGCCCTGGGAGGGCTACAACTACGAAGACGCCATCTTGATCAGCGAGCGGCTGGTCTACGATGATGTCTTCACCTCCGTGCACATCGAGAAATACGAAATTGAGGCCCGGCAGACCAAGCTGGGGCCAGAGGAGATTACCCGCGAGATCCCCAACGTGGGGGAAGATGCCCTGCGCAACCTGGACGAAAACGGCATCGTGCGCATTGGGGCTTGGGTGGAAGCCGGCGACATTCTGGTGGGCAAGGTTACGCCCAAAGGGGAGTCGGATCAGCCTCCGGAAGAGCGGCTGCTGCGGGCCATTTTTGGGGAGAAAGCTCGCGATGTGCGGGACAACTCCCTGCGCGTGCCCAACGGTGAGCGCGGGCGGGTGGTGGATGTGCGCATCTTTACCCGCGAGCAGGGGGATGAGCTGCCGCCGGGGGCCAACATGGTGGTGCGAGTCTACATTGCCCTCAAGCGCAAAATCCAGGTGGGAGATAAGATTGCTGGCCGCCACGGCAACAAAGGCATCATCTCCCGCATTTTGCCGGTTGAGGACATGCCCTATCTGCCTGATGGCACGCCGGTGGACGTGGTGCTCAACCCCCTGGGAGTGCCCTCCCGCATGAACGTGGGCCAAGTGTACGAGTGCCTGCTGGGCTGGGCCGCGGAGCACTTGGGGGTGCGCTTTAAGCTAATGCCCTTCGATGAAATGCACGGCCTGGAGGCTTCCCGACTGACCGTGGAAGCCAAGTTGCGGGAGGCGCGCGAGAAGACCGGCAAGGACTGGATCTTCAACCCTGAGGGCAAATACTGCGGCAAGGTGCAGGTGTTTGATGGCCGCACAGGCGAGCCCTTCGACCAGCCGGTTACGGTGGGCCGGGCCTACATGCTGAAGCTCGTGCACTTGGTGGACGACAAGATCCACGCCCGCTCCACCGGCCCCTACTCGCTGGTAACCCAGCAACCGCTGGGGGGTAAAGCCCAGCAGGGTGGCCAGCGCTTTGGGGAGATGGAGGTGTGGGCTTTGGAGGCGTTTGGGGCGGCCTACATCTTGCAGGAACTGCTGACTGTCAAGTCGGACGACATGGTGGGGCGCAACGAGGCCCTCAACGCCATCGTCAAGGGCAAGCCCATTCCTCGGCCAGGCACGCCGGAATCTTTCAAGGTGTTGGTGCGGGAGCTGCAGTCCCTGTGCCTGGACGTCTCCGTGTACAAGGTGGAGGTGGACAGCAAAGGCCAGCCCCAGCATGTGGAGGTAGACCTAATGGCCGATGTCTCGACCCGCCATGTCCCTTCTCGGCCCACTTACCAGTCAATTACGGCTGAGGATCTCTCCCCAGCAGCCAGGGAAGGCTTCGTAGCTAGCCGCAGCCGGGACGAGGAAGAAGACGAGGACGATTTTTAGGTGGCGCCAGGCAGGTTTCAGCTAAGGGAGGAAAGGGGGGAGGATCCCTCTCTCCTTCCTATCTAGGTGCTAAGGCAGCAAGTCAGGAGAAATGGCTATGGCCAGACCAGAGCAGCGCTTTGACTACATCAAGATTGGGTTGGCTTCTCCCCAGCGGATTATGGAGTGGTGCCAGCGCACGCTGCCCAACGGCCAAGTCGTGGGAGAGGTTACCAAGCCAGAGACCATCAACTACCGCACCCTCAAGCCGGAGATGGATGGTCTCTTCTGTGAGCGCATCTTCGGGCCGGTTAAGGACTGGGAGTGCCACTGTGGCAAGTACAAGCGCGTGCGGCACCGCGGCATTGTTTGCGAACGCTGTGGGGTGGAAGTGACGGAGTCGCGGGTGCGCCGCTATCGCATGGGCTACATCAAGCTGGCTGCCCCGGTTACCCACGTTTGGTATCTAAAAGGGATCCCTAGCTACATTGCCACCCTGCTGGACATGCCGCTGCGCGACGTGGAGCAGGTGGTGTACTTTAACGCCTACGTCGTGGTGGATCCGGGCAATGCCCCCAACCTCTCCTACAAGCAGCTGCTGACGGAGGATCAATACCTTGAGATCGAAGATCAGATGTACGAGGAGGGATCCAACCTGCAGCTGCCGGAAAACTGGGCCATGATTGGGGCCGAGGCCATCGAACGCCTGCTCAAAGACATTGACCTAGAAAAAGAGGCGGAGAAGTTGCGCGAGGAAATCGCCAGTGCCCGCGGCCAAAAGCGAGCCCGCCTGATCAAGCGGCTGCGGGTCATCAACAACTTCATTGCCACGGGAGCTCGGCCTGAGTGGATGGTGTTGCGGGTGCTGCCGGTCATCCCCCCCGATCTGCGCCCGATGGTGCAGTTGGATGGGGGCCGTTTTGCCACCAGTGACCTCAACGACCTCTATCGCCGCGTGATTAATCGCAACAACCGCCTGGCGCGCCTGCAGGAGATCATGGCGCCGGAGATCATTGTGCGCAACGAAAAGCGCATGCTGCAGGAGGCGGTAGATGCCCTCATTGACAACGGGCGGCGCGGGCGCATGGTGGTGGGAGCCAACAATCGTCCCCTCAAGTCCCTGTCGGACATCATCGAGGGCAAACAGGGCCGTTTTCGGCAAAACCTGCTGGGCAAGCGGGTGGACTATTCAGGGCGCTCGGTGATTGTGGTGGGGCCCAACCTGCGCATGCACCAGTGCGGCTTGCCCAAAGAGATGGCCATTGAGCTATTTCAGCCCTTCGTCATCCATAAGTTGATCAAGCGAAATATCGTCAACAACATCAAAGCCGCCAAAAAGCTCATCCAAAGCAATGACCCGCAGGTTTGGGACGTGCTGGAGGAGGTCATCGACGGCCACCCAGTTTTGCTCAACCGCGCTCCCACGTTGCACCGCCTCGGGATCCAAGCCTTTGAGCCGGTTCTGGTGGAGGGGAGGGCAATTCAGCTCCATCCCTTGGTCTGCCCCGCCTTTAACGCTGACTTTGACGGCGACCAGATGGCTGTCCATGTGCCTCTGTCCTTGGAAGCCCAGGCGGAAGCGCGCCTGCTGATGTTGGCCACCAACAACATCCTCTCCCCAGCCACTGGTGCCCCCATCATTACCCCTACCCAAGACATGGTTTTGGGCTGCTACTACCTGACGGTGGACAACCCCGAGGCACCCGAGGTTAACGACCGCTATTTTGCTAGCCTGGAGGATGCTCTTGTTGCCTACGACCGCGGCATCATTGGCCTGCACAGCAAAATCTGGGTGCGCTACAGCGGCCCGATGGAGTTAGGCAAAGGAGAAAAAGAGTCAGAGCCCCAGATTGTCGAGGAGCCAGGCGGTACCCGCCTCAAGATCACCAACTACCGCCGCATCCGCGAGGATCAAGAGGGCAACGTTATCAGTCAATACATTCGCACTACGCCAGGCCGGATCATCTTTAACAAGACGGTGCAGGACATTCTGTTGGCATAGCCATGAGCGAAAAAGGACAAATTTCCCCCAGCCTGCGGTGGCAGCCTGCCTCTAGCTCTAGGGCCGAGACCCCGCCGCCTCCTATTCCCTTTCGCAACTATCAAATCGGCAAAAAAGAGCTGCACAACCTCATTGCCTGGGCTTTTGCCCGCTACGGCACTGCCCGCACAGCGCAGATGGCGGATGCCCTGAAGACATTGGGCTTCAGGTACGCCACCCAAGCTGCCGTCTCCATCAGCATTGAAGACCTGCGCATTCCGCCCAGCAAGCGGCAGCTCTTGGCCCAGGCAGAGGCGGAGATCGAGGCGGCCACAGAGCGCTTTATCCGCGGCGAGATTACCGAGGTGGAGCGCTACCAAAAGGTCATCGACACTTGGAACCAAGTCAATGAGCAAATTAAAGAGGAAATGCTCAACAACTTCCGCCAGAACGATCCCCTCAACTCCGTCTACATGATGGCCCACTCGGGGGCAAGGGGGAACGTCTCGCAAGTGCGGCAGTTGGTGGGCATGCGCGGCCTGATGGCCAATCCGCAGGGGGAGATCATCGACCTGCCCATCAAGGCCAATTTCCGCGAGGGCTTAACCGTGACCGAATACATCATCTCCTCCTACGGCGCGCGCAAGGGCTTGGTGGACACGGCGCTGCGGACTGCCGACTCCGGCTACCTCACCCGCCGCCTGGTGGATGTCTGCCAGGACGTGATTGTGCGAGAGGCCGACTGCGGCACGGATCAAGGGATCCCGCTCCAGGCCTTGATGGATGGCGATAAAGTCGTTGTGCCGCTGGAGGAGCGCCTGGTAGGGCGGGTGCTGGCCCAAGATGTGGTGCATCCGCAAACCCAGGAGATCCTGGCCCGCCGCAACCAAGAGGTAGATCACGACTTGGCCAAAACCATTGTGGAGGCGGGCATCCAGCAGGTAATGGTGCGTTCTCCCCTTACCTGTGAAGCCAACCGCTCAGTGTGCCGCATGTGCTACGGCTGGAGCCTGGCCCACTCTCGCTTGGTGGATCTGGGGGAGGCGGTTGGGATCATTGCCGCCCAATCGATTGGAGAGCCGGGCACGCAGTTGACCATGCGCACCTTCCACACGGGAGGGGTGTTTACAGGGGAGGTGGCTCGCCAAATCCGCGCCCCCTTTGCCGGGGTAGTGCGCTTCCCGAAAAACCTGCGCACCCGCCCCTTCCGCACCCGCCACGGCGACGATGCCCTCCAGGTGGAGGTCAACAACCAAATCGTTCTGGAAGGGCCAGAGGGACAGCGAGAAGTCTTCGACCTGACCCAGGGATCCACCCTGCTGGTGCGAGATGGGGCCCTGGTGCAGCGGGATCAGTTAATTGCGGAAGTGGCCGTAGCCAAAGCGGTGCGCAAGAGCACCGAGAAAGCCCAGAAGGAAGTGGTGGCCGATCTGGCGGGGGAAATTCGCTTTACCGACCTGCTCATCGAGGAGAAAGCCGACCGCCAGGGCAACACCACCTCTACTGCCCAGCGGCAAGGGCTGATCTGGGTCCTGTCTGGCCAGGTGTACAACCTGCCTCCCGGCGCTGAGCCAGTGGTAAAAAACGGGGATCGGGTGCAGCCGGGGGATGTCATTGCCCAAACCTCGCTGGTCACCGAGCACGGTGGCATCGTGCGCCTGCCAGAGCGCAGCGACATCAAAGGCGGACGGGAGGTGGAGATCATCAATGCGGCGGTGGTGCTCCACGAGGCGCGGGTGCGGGTGGAATCTCACCAAGGCCGGGAGCAATTTTTGCTGGACACGCCCAGCGGCCAGACTTTTGTTCTCAAGGCTACACCAGGTACCAAGGTGGGCAACGACGAGGTGGTGGCGGAGCTCATCGACAACCACTTCCGCAGCCACACGGGAGGCTTGGCAAAGTTTGCTGGCGTTGAGGTAGCCCGGCGGGGCAGAGCAAAGCAGGGCTACGAAGTCATCCGCGGCGGCACCCTGCTGTGGATCCCGGAGGAGACCCATGAGGTGAACAAGGACATCTCCCTCCTCAATGTGGAAGATGGCCAGTACGTGGAAGCCGGCACCGAGGTAGTGAAGGACATCTTCTGCCAAAATGCCGGTGTTGTCGAGGTTATCCAGAAAAACGACATCCTCCGGGAAATCGTCATCAAGCCTGGATCCCTGCATCTGGTGGAGGATCCCGCTGATCTGGAAATCCCCACCGGCACCTTCATCCAGCCGGGTCAAAAGCTGCTCAGCAGCATTGTCCCTGACCGACTGGTCTATCTGGAGCAGGTGGAAACTCCCGAAGGACCCGGCATCCTGCTGCGGCCGGTGTATGAGTATGAAATCCCCGACCGACCGGTGGTGCCCACCCAGGAGTCTACGAGCGAGTCCGGTCGCTCCATTCGTCTGCGGGCTGTCCAGCGGGTTCCCTTCAAGGATGGGGAGCGGGTCAAGTCGGTGGGCCCGGTGGAATTGCTGCGCACGCAACTGGTGCTGGAGATCGATACTGACGCGCCGCAGCTCAAGGCCGATATTGAGCTCATCCAGGATGAGAAGGATCCCAGTATCCGCCGCCTGCAACTGGTGGTTCTGGAAACCTTGCTGCTGCGCCGCGATGTAGAGGCAGATCTAGCTCAGGGGAGTACCCACACCCGGCTGTTGGTTAACCAAGGAGACACCGTCGGCAGAGGGGGGGTTATCGCCCGCACCGAGATCCAGGCCAAAAAAGCTGGGATTGTGCAAGGGATCCGCGAGGGCACCGAGGTGGTGCGGCGGGTGCTGGTGATTACCGACGACGATCTGCTGACGGTGCCCTTAAACGGGCCAGCCAGCGTCGAGGTGGGAGCGCTAGTGCGAGCTGGAGAAGAACTGGCGCCGGGGATCCCTGCTCCCGAGTCGGGACAAGTGATGCAAATTGCGGAGGATCACCTGGTGCTGCGGCGGGCGCGGCCCTACCTGGTTTCGGCAGGTGCCATCCTCCAGGTGCGAGATGGAGATCTGGTTCAGCGGGGGGATGCCCTAGCTATCCTAATCTTCGAGCGGGCCAAGACCGGCGACATCATCCAGGGGCTGCCGCGGGTGGAGGAGCTGCTGGAGGCTCGCAAACCCAAGGAAATGTGTGTCTTGGCCAAGCGACCCGGCACCGTGCAGCTAAGCTGGCAAGGAGAGGAGCCGGATCTCAAGGTCATTGAAGCTGATGGCACGGTTACTCCCTATGCCGTGCTGCCAGGGCAGAGCTTGATGGTGGTGGACGGCCAGTCGGTGGGGGTAGGGGATCCCCTGACTGACGGCCCTGCCAACCCCCATGACCTTTTGGAGATCTACTTCGAGTACTACCGCCAGACCCTGGGAGATGACCAAGCGGCGCGGCTAGCCCTACGGGAGGTGCAGCGCTTCCTCGTCAACGAGGTCCAGAACGTCTACCGCTCGCAGGGGGTGGAGATTGCGGACAAGCACATTGAGATTGTGGTACGCCAGATGACCTCCAAGGTGCGGGTGGACGACAGCGGTGACACCGTCTTGCTGCCGGGTGAGCTGGTAGAGCTGCGGCAAATCCAGCAAGAGAATGCCTCCCTAGCCGTCAGTGGCGGGGCGCCGGCCAAGTACACACCTGTCCTCCTGGGGATCACCAAGGCCAGCTTGAATACCGACAGCTTCATCTCGGCAGCTAGCTTCCAGGAAACCACGCGGGTGCTCACCGAGGCAGCCATCGAGGGCAGATCCGACTGGCTGCGGGGTCTGAAGGAGAACGTCATCATTGGCCGCCTGATCCCGGCAGGCACAGGCTTTAGCACCTACCAGGAGATGGCTCCAGAGCCGGAGCCTCCTGAGGAGGAAGAACCTCCAGCCGTGCTGCCGACGGTGCCACGCCGCGTGGTCCTGGAGGACGACCAACTCATCGACGACTCCACCCCTGTCGACGAGCCGGAGGAGGAGGAAGAAGAGTAAGCCGCGCTTGCCTGAGTTTGGGGATCCGGCCCAGCACTGGCAAGCTGGCGGCAGTAAAACACCCCCTACAGCTGCTGCCAGAGCCAATGCCAGTAGCAGTTGCTGCCCCGTCAGCTGACTCCCTTCTCTTCCTGGGAGGAAATAGCCATCCAGGCGAGAGGCAGTCAAAAATGCCGCTTTGTGGCACAATGGGCAACCTTGCCAACGCACCTTCTGCCTTCACGTGGATTAGCTAGGCTGGCAGGTACATTTCCTCTAGTAGGCCTTTTGCCTAGGCTAAAGTTGGCTCTGTCTTGAGCCTGTGTGCTCGAACAAGAGCAAGGAGCAGCTACCGTCAGCTCGACGGGAAGTGACGCCTGGGGAGATCCCTCTAGTGGGGTAGTGGAGGTGAACTCTGCTGCTAGCTATATGTCATGGAAGCAGGAAGAAAGCCTCAACCTGGAGCAAAAGTCCGCTTTTGTCCGGGGTTGTATGAGTCTTTCAGAGCGGATGTGGGCTGCAACGCAGCCAAGATAATTGCCTTGCTTGGAGCTTCTGTAAACTGGCGCAGGAGGGTGGTTGGTTTGCCAACCTCTAACCGGCGGGGGAGTTTACCTTCTCCTGCATCGCTGTATAGAAGCGCTCCCGCAGCTGTCTTTGAACCTAAGCTGCCGGCATGAGGGGACGGAAGCCGTGCTTGCGAGACAATTCCCCGATGAGATCTAGTTTCTCCAGGGTAATCAGGTTGCGGCCCCAACTGAAATTGGTGTGCAGGCCCTCAAACTCCAGCAGCATTGACTCGGCAAAGCAGGCAAAGAGGTGACGGGCAGGGTTGGCCACATTCAAGAACTGCATGATAGTCCACTCAATATCCAGCGAGTGCTCCACCATGCCGCCGTCAATGACATATAGCCCCTTGCGCTGCAACTGGGAGGCAATGTTTTTTGGATAGCCACCGTCGATGATGACGCAGGGATCCGGCAACACCTGTGGATCAAGGGTTACCCCCTGGCTCAGGCTGGCCACCCAGACGATGAAATCGGCACGGGGCAAGGCCTCTTCCAGGGAACAGATCTCTCCCTTTTTAAGCTTGGCCTGCAGCTCTTCTAGGCGTCGCCGCTCGCGGGCTATAAGCAACAGCTTGGCCACTGAAGTGCGGTTCACCAGCCACTGGCAAACAGCACTGCCAATATCGCCGGTAGCTCCCACCACGGCAACGGTGGCAGCGGCCAAGTCCATAGCGTAGCGCTGGGCTGCCGCCTGTAATTGTTGACAAATGATGTAAGCGGTGTGGGTGTTGCCAGTGGTGAAGCGTCGGATCTCCAGGTTGACGTTGCGCACCCGCTTGAGGGTTTCGAGGCGAAAATTCTCAAAGATAATGCTACTAAACCCGCCCAGGGCAGTGATATCAAGGCCTCGCCGCTGGGCTAAAGCCATCGCGTTTAAAACCTTGCGACAGGCGGCTTTGACCCGACCGCTGGCCAGCATTTCCGGCAGGAAACAGGATTCGACGTACTGACCATAAATTTTCTGGCCAGTGATGCTGGTAACTACAATCTCGTCCACCACCTGAGGTGGAGCCATGCACCAAAAGTCCAGGTCACTTTCTGCATATTCGGCATACCCCAGCTTGTCTGCCACTTGCTTTGCATGGGCCAGGCTGGTCAAGTGCCCAATCAGGCCAAACATAGAGGCTCACTCACGTAGCTTGCGGATCCTCTCCGGATCCCCTCAAGGAGGATAGGAAGTGCCGCAGCTCAGTCAGGAATCCCCACAAAGCGGAAGGAGGTTAGGCAGCCCGCAGCCCCTGGGCTGACAAGCGCATCACCTCGCGCGTGTTAAAGCCAATGTTGGCCAGCGCTTCGCCATAGGCAATGAGGAAGTCTTCCACAATGGCCTCGCGATCCATGTAGATAGCTTCTATGTCTTCATTCACCTGCTGCAGCATCTTCCAGACCAGGGGCAGGTTTTGGGCGTTGGCCGTTTCAATTTGGGTTTTGACCTCGGCAAAGTGCTCGCCCAGCCAGCGCTCCCCAAAGTTGAGGTGGAGATACTCGTCCTTAACTACCCCTTCGGTAATCTTGCGGGCAAACTCATCGGCAACCGGGATGTAGATGTTGTAGGCGGCAATGGCAAAGCACTCGATGATTAGCGACTGAATGACCAAGCAAGTCACCAGGTCTGCAGCTACTGCCGCTTTTTGGAAATTGTCCCGCAAGGGGGCAAAGAAGGCACGGGCAAACTCCCTGTCCGGTTCTACCTTCAGGTTTTTGCCGCAGGCTTGGAAGCCCTTCATGTGGCGCAGTTCCATCTTGGCCAGCTTGCGCAGCTCCTCTGCTGCTGCCGGCAACATTTCGGCCAAGCGGAGGTAATTGTCGTGGGCTTCCTGTTCGCCTTCAATAACAATGCCGTTGATGCGAGAGTAGGCCTGCCGATACGCGGGGCTGCTGTAGTCTAGGGTGGTGTCGCTGGCATTGGCTGGGAGGGAAACGTTTGCTGGGGCCATACTCGTGCATCTCCTTGATGGGCTGTCGAGCGCCGGGATCCCTTTGCTAGCTGTGCAATAATCCTAGCGCTTGCTGGTCTAGGGTTACTCCACTCAGGATAGCCCTAGCTGGAACAGGATGGGTCGCATCCCTTTCGTTGGGAGAGACAAGCCTGCTAGGGTGGGTACTTAGGCAGCAGGGGAGGGGAGAGGGAGCCAAGAGGATGTCTGCCCTTGGGGATGGCCTAGAGCGGCTGCGCCAGCTGCTGGTGGAGCTGGAGGAACAGTCCCTGGATCAGCCCATTGACAGCGCTGAGGAGGTGTTGCAGGCTATCGAGCTGGCAACGGCTTTTGAACTGTTCGAGGTAGAAAGCCGTCGCTTGTTGCTCCAGACTGCGGCCAATCTTTGGGAGCGGGTGCGCCAGCACAATTTGGCAGCCCAGGAAATTGAGGTAGTGGCGGAGAAGCTGCGGGCAGTGGGCTACACGGACGCTGAGATCGAGGAGATTTTGGAGTTGGAGCCGCAGGAGGACTAGGCAAAAACCATGCCCAGTTCCTCAGTAGCTGCTTCCAGTTGGGTGGCGGCGTCATAGCAGGCTCCGCGCAGGTTGGCCAGTTTGAGTTTGCAGCCGCTGAGCTTGGCCCCTTTGAGGTTGGCATCGCTGAGGTTGGCCCCTGCTAGATCGGCCTGGCTGAGGTCGGCGCCACTGAGGTCGGCTTGGCTGAGGTTAGCGCCGCGCAAGTTGGCTTTTTGAAGTTGGGCTCCCGGCAACTTGGCTTTCTCCAGGTTGGCTAGGCGCAGGTTGGATCCCTGGAGGTCAGCTTGGCTGAGATCGGCGCCGCTGAGGTAGGCCCGCTCCAGGTTAGCCCCAGCTAGCTTGGCCTGCTGGAGGAGGGCTCCCCCCAGATCAATCCCGGCTAGATCCGCGCCAGCCAAGTCAGCTCCTGGCAGTTGGCTGTTGCTGAAATCGCGCTCACCCTTGCCGTAGCGCTGCAGCAGTTCTGTTGCGCTCTCAACCATTGCCTTTCCTCCACTAGACAAGTCGGATCCTACTGGGGGAGACAGTTGCTGCCAAGAACACAGCTCCTTCTTCTTTTCAAAACCGCGCTAGGATAGGCACATGCCCTTGAGACCTCTTGCGATGAGCTTGCCTCGCCTGCCTCGCTCCCGACCTCGGCCCAAGTTGCGCTCGATCCCTCGCCGCAAAGCTGAATCTGCCCTCTATGCCGAGATGCAGCAGCTCTCAGCGGAAAAGCAGCGGCTTAATCAGGAACTGGAGTTTCTCCAGGAACGGCAAGAGCAAATTCAGGCACGGCTTCAGGAAATTGAACAAGCGCTGCAGCATTTTCAGCAGGCAGCAGAGGCTTTTCGAAATCCCGTTTCTTCCCCAAAGCCCAGCTCTTTCGGCTTTTCTCCCTCGCGCTTTCTATCCATGACCTTTGAGTACTGAGCCAGTTTGCCAGCGGGTGGGCAAGAGCCGCGGGGCCAAACTTTGGTTATAGAGTGGTAGGCTGATCCTAGCAGTGAAACCAAGTCCTACAACGAAGCCGTCCCCGGCTTTCCCTACCGGGATCCGCTGACGTTTTGACACCTGAGCAAACAAGGAGCTAAACCCCAACATGGTTACTGCCACTGCAGCTAACGTTGGCTACATTACCCAAGTCATTGGACCGGTTGTTGACGTTGAGTTTCCCAGCGGCAAACTCCCTCAAATCTACAATGCCCTCAAGGTGGAGGCCACAACCGAAAGTGGCTTGAAGGTCAAAGTTACCTGCGAAGTCCAGCAGCTTTTGGGGGATAACCGCGTGCGGGCCGTGGCCATGTCCTCCACCGATGGGCTGGTGCGGGGTATGCCGGTGGTGGATACAGGCGCCCCAATTACCGTGCCAGTGGGCGAGGCCACCCTGGGCCGCATCTTCAACGTGCTGGGAGAGCCGGTGGATCAGAAGGGGCCGGTACAAGCTAAGGAGTTCGCCCCCATCCACCGCAGTGCCCCGCCCCTGGTGGAGCTGACGGTCAAGCCGGAGCCCTTGGAAACTGGCATTAAGGTAATTGACCTGCTGGCTCCCTTCAAAAAGGGCGGCAAGGTGGGTCTGTTTGGGGGTGCCGGCGTAGGCAAGACGGTGCTGATCCAGGAGCTCATCCACAACATTGCCGAGGAGCACTCCGGCCTGTCGGTGTTTGCTGGGGTGGGAGAGCGCACCCGCGAGGGGAACGACCTCTACAACGAAATGAAGGAGTCCGGGGTGCTGAGTAAGGTGGCGCTGGTCTACGGCCAGATGAACGAGCCGCCAGGTGCCCGCATGCGGGTAGGCCTCACTGCTCTGACGATGGCCGAGTACTTCCGCGACGTCAACAAGCAAGACGTCCTGTTGTTTATCGACAACATCTTCCGCTTTGTGCAGGCCGGCTCGGAAGTGTCGGCGCTCCTAGGCCGCATGCCCTCGGCGGTGGGCTACCAGCCCACCTTGGCTACGGAAATGGGCAACCTGCAGGAGCGGATTACTTCCACCAAACAGGGATCCATCACTTCCGTGCAGGCAGTGTATGTACCTGCCGACGACCTGACCGATCCGGCACCGGCGACGACGTTTGCCCACCTGGACTCGACCGTGGTGCTGTCGCGCAGCTTGGCGGCCAAGGGCATCTACCCAGCCGTGGATCCCCTGGAGTCTTCGTCCACCATCCTGCAGGCGGACATTGTGGGGGAAGAGCACTACAACACCGCCCGGGCCGTGAAGCAGACGCTGCAGCGCTACAAGGAGCTGCAGGACATCATCGCCATTTTGGGCCTGGACGAGCTCTCTGAAGAAGACAAGCTGGTGGTGGCCCGTGCCCGCCGCATCGAGCGCTTCCTGTCGCAGCCCTTCTTCGTGGCGGAAGTGTTCACCGGCTCGCCTGGCAAGTATGTGAAGTTGGAGGATACCATCAAGGGCTTCCAGCGCATCCTGTCGGGAGAGCTGGACCATCTGCCAGAGCAGGCCTTCTACCTGGTGGGCACCATCGAGGAGGCCATCGAGAAGGCCGAGAAGCTCAAGTCCAGGTAATCCCCTACCCCAGGGATTCCGCCTCGTCGTCGGGATCCCCGCTGGGAAGGGGCTCCAACTGCAAGGAAAGCTGGTAAAGGCGGCGCCGCGTCCAGAGGGGGGATCCCTGCAGACGCTGGGCCAGTTGCCGGCTGGCAGCGGAGCGGGACAGGCCCTTAGCCAGCAGGCGAGCCAGCTCCTGGCGCACTTCTGCTTCGGAAGGGGAGAGCTCCTCGGCTTTTTCTGAGCAAGGCCGTCCCTCCAAAACCAGGGTAAATTCTCCTCGCGGCGGCTGGGCTAGGCAGTGCTCCAGAGCAGCGGCCAGGGATCCCCGCCAAAAGGACTCGTGCCATTTGGTGAGCTCGCGGGCCAGCACGATCTGCCGCTGAGGGCCGCAGTGCACGAGGAGATCCTGCAAAGTCCGCTGCAGGCGGTGGGGGGCTTCGTAGAGGACGATGGTGCGCTCTTCCTGGGCCAGTTGCTGCAGGCGTGCTTGGCGCTGACGGGGCTTGAGGGGCAAAAAGCCCTCGAAGACAAATCGGTCGGTGGGCAAGCCCGAAGCTGTCAACGCGGCCACCGCCGCCACAGGGCCAGGTATTGGGATCACCGGTATCCCAGCTTGGATACAGGCGCGCACCAGCTCCTGGCCTGGATCGGAAAGAGCAGGTGTGCCGGCATCGCTGATGAGGGCCACCGACTGCCCTGCTGCCAGGTACTTGAGGATTTGCGGGATCCGCCGGCTTGCATTGTGCTCGTGGTAGCTCATGAGGCGAGCGGAGATTTGAAAGTGGCTAAGCAGCTGGCCGGAGTGGCGGGTGTCTTCTGCCGCCACCCAGTCCACCTCCTGCAAAACTCGCAGGGCCCGCAGGGTGATATCTTCGCGGTTGCCAATGGGAGTGGCCACTAAGTAAAGGGCGGCGCTGGGGCGCTCCATGGCCAAGCCTTAAGGCTAAGGGGATCCTGAGATCTCCAGGCTAGCTGCCTGTGACAGGATCGAGGGGAAAAGGGAGAAGAGACTGCCGGTGCGCCTGACGACGCGAGCCACCTACAGCATCAAGGCTTTGCTGGATCTGGCGATGCTTAGCAAGGGCCAGAGGGCGTCGGTGCGGGCGATTGCCGAGCGACAGCAGATCCCGGCCCCCTACTTGGAAAAGCTGCTGATAGAGCTACGCCAAGCTGGCTTGGTCTGCTCCCAGCGAGGGGCGCAGGGGGGCTATCGGCTGGCACGGCCGCCGCAGCGAATCCCCATTAGCGCCATTTTGGCGGCGGTGGGGGAGTCCTTGGATCTCCGCACCAACAGCTCAGAGGGGGCAAGAGCTCCTCAAGAAAGCGCCGGCGCGGGAGCGGACTGGGTAACGGCGGCCCTCTGGGCACGGATTGCCCAGCGAGTGCGGCAGGTGTTGGAGGAAACGACCCTGGAAGATTTGTATTTTGACGCCCGCAGTTGGCAGGCAGCCCAAAGCCAGGAGGGAAAGTTTGTGGTCTGAAGCTTGGCTGTTTTTCCCCGCTCAGCCAACGGCCCCGCTGGTGCTGGCGATGGCTTTGGCCCTGGACTACCTGCTGGCAGATCCCTGGGGGTGGCCTCACCCAGTGCGGGTCATGGGGGCGGTGATTGCCTGGGGCCAAGGCTATATCCTCCAGCACTGCCTAACTCCCTCAGCCCAGCGCTGGGGCGGGGCAATGCTCACCTTGGCGTTGGTGGCGGGCTCCTACGCGGCGGGCTGGAGTCTGATTGCCATCGCCCAGGCACTCCACCCCTGGGCAGGGATCCTGATGCAGACCGTCCTAATGGCCAGTTGCCTAGGGGGGCGCAGCCTGCGCTTTGCCGCCTTGGAAGTGTTGGATTCCCTGGAAAAGGGGGATCTGCCCCAGGCCCGCCAACGCCTTAGCCGCTACGTAGGCCGGGATACGGAGCACCTGACGGAGCCAGAGATTTTGCGGGCGGTGATCGAGACCGTGGCAGAGAATACCCCTGACGGGGCAACGGCCCCTTTGTTCTACGCCTTTCTGGGGGGAGCGCCGCTGGCTTTGGCCTACAAGGCCAGCAGCACGCTGGACTCCATGGTGGGCTATCGCCATGCCCCCTTTACCTACCTGGGCACAGTGCCAGCCCGCTGCGAGGACGTCCTGACCTGGCTACCCTGCCGGCTGACGGTACTGACGCTGGCGCTGCTCGGCGGGGATCCCTGGGAGTTTTGGCAGCGCTGTCGCCGCGACGGTCAGGCAGACCCCAGCCCCAATTCGGGCTGGAGCGAGGCGGCCTTTGCTTGGCGGCTGCAAATTCAGTTGGGAGGCACCAACTTCTACCGCGGCGTTCCCAAGGTTAAGCCGAAGTTGGGGATCCCGGCTCGCCCCTTGAGCCCCCAGGTGGTGCGGGAAAGTTTGCAGTTGCTGCGACAGGTTTTGGGAGTGTGGAGCGGTCTAGGGGTGGGGCTGGCCCTTCTCTGGAGGCTTTGGGATTGAGAGGGTAGTGTTCCCGTAGCCAGGCTTCTGCCTCGGCGCGGGTGGAGAGCTTGCCATTGAGGGTAAGGTAGCGCAGGCCATCCAGAATCTCCTGAAACAGAGGGCCTGGCCCGTAGCCCAGGCGACGCAAATCGTGGCCGTTAAGAGGCGGCTTTACCCAGTGCCACTCCTGCAGGTAGCGCCAGATCAGCCGCCGCGCTGGCTTGTCGGCAAGCCCAGCCAACAGGATTAGCGCCGGGATGCGCAGCCTCTGCAGTAGCTGCACCACCTGAGCTGGGGAGAGGGATCCGCTCTCCAGTTGCGCCAGCAGAGTCTGGTAGGAGGGGAAATGGCGGAGGCGTTCGATGCCTGCCTGGGTGAGGTGGAGCTGGCTGGCCACCTGGGGCGCCTGGGGCAGCGCCAGAAGCAGGGCTTCCAGGCGCAGTTGCCAGATTTCCTGGGATCCCAGCTCGGGGTAGCGGCGGCGGAAGTGAGAGGCCCAGCGGCCCACCCGCTGTAGCCGCCGGTACAGGGAGGGCTCCCAGCTTAAATCAGGGTGGATGCAGCGCAGGGCTCCCCACGCTGAGAGCCGCTCAAAGGCCAAGGGCCAGTCACGAGAGCGGAGGATGTAGGCCAGCTCCTGCTTGAGGCGCTCCCCGCCGAC
The DNA here is from genome assembly GCF_047461515.1 of Synechococcus sp. W70.1. Taxonomy (NCBI): domain Bacteria; kingdom Bacillati; phylum Cyanobacteriota; class Cyanophyceae; order Synechococcales; family Synechococcaceae; genus Synechococcus; species Synechococcus sp. W70.1. Next base: position 22,010 of record NZ_JANSHH010000034.1, on the reverse strand, counting down.
AGCGTCGTGAAGGCCGCTAGCTACCGCGGCGCGGATCCACTCTTCCGTCGCCGGGTCTAGCCTAAAGCCCAGGTGCACGGCAAAGCGCACTGCCCGGTAGATGCGGGTGGGATCCTCGATGAAGCTGTTGGGGTGCAAGGCGCGGATAATTCCCTTTTGCAAATCAGCTTGCCCGCCGAAAAAATCCAGCAACTGACCCCGCTGCGGGCCGTTGAGGCGCAGGGCCAGAGCGTTGATGGAAAAGTCTCGCCGGTAGAGATCCTGGTGGATGGATCCCATGGCCACCTCAGGAGGCGAGGCCGGGTAGGGGTAAAACTCCGTGCGGGCGCTGGCAATATCCACACAGAAGCCCCCTGGCCAGATCAGGGCGGCGGTTTGGAACTTGCCGTGGATCTCCAAGCGCGCCTCCGGGAAGTGCTGCTTGAGGGCTTTCCCCAGGATCAACCCCCAGCCTGGCGGATCCGTCCCGGGGGAGGTTGAGGGGTAAGGCCCATCCACCACCAAGTCCAGGTCCAGCCGTTCCAGGCAAGAGGGAGGCTGCCGACCCCACTGGTGCAGCAGCAGATCCCGCACCGCTCCCCCCACCAGATACAGCCGCAGACCCTTTTCGTCGGCAAGGCGGGCCGCCACCTCCAGCAAGCGGCGGTGCTGCGGCGACAGGGCCGGAAAGGAGAGATCCAGGGGGCAGGAAAGCTCAGGAGCGGCCAACCGGGGCGAGAGAGCCGGCAGCTCGTGCAGGTGCCGCAACACGTCGGTGCGGGTAACGATGCCCACCAACTGGCCATCCTGGAGCACGGGCAGACGGCCAATGTCCCACTGCACCATCAGCCGCTGGATCTCCGCCAGCGGAGTATCGGGGGAGAGGGTCTTGACCTCCGTGGTCATGTAGCCCTTAACGGGGGCATGGCCAAAGCCGTGGTGCAGGGCAATGTCAATGTCCCGCCGCGAGATCACCCCCACCAGGCAGCCCTGGGCATCCACCACCACCAGGCCGGAGTGGCCATAGCGCAGCAGCACCCGCTGGGCCTCCTGGATGGTCACCTCCGGTCGGATGGTGCGCACCGGCGAGGACATGAGATCCTTAGCGGTCACCGGCGGCGGGATCCGCTCCTTAACCGCCTGCCTGAGGTCGGCCAGCACCTGGGCTGGATCGGGCAAGGGCCGGCCCGGGGAAGCTTTCAGCGTGGCTGCCGCCGCGCAGTCGTGGCCGCCGCCGCCGTAGCGGGCCATCACCTGGCCCAGTTGGGCAAACTCCTGCCGCGCCCGCCCAATGAGGCTGAGCCGCTCCCCCTGCCGCGCCACCAAGAGCAGCACGTCCACCCCCGTCAGCTCCATCAGCCGCATCACCAGGCCGGCCAGGCCAGGCACAAACTCCGGCAGATCCAGCAGCCACGTGCCCAAGCGGTACTCCCCCACCGTCTCTACCTGGATCTGGGCAAGCCCCTGGCCAAGCAGCTCCTGCATCGGCGGGGTGAGGCCGTCCCCCAAAAAGCGCCGCAACAGCACCAGGTTCACCCCCTGCTGCAACAGCCAGGTGAGGGCAGCGCCGTCGCGGGCGGTGGTCTCTGGGAACGTCAGGGATCCCGTGTCCACGTGAATGCCCAAGGCCAGGGCCAGCCGCTCAAATGGACTGAGGCAGATCCCGGCCGCCTGCAGCCGCTCCACGAGAAGGGTACAGGTGGAGCCCACGGCTTCAATGTGAGCGCTGACCTGCTGCTGCGGCCATACCTCCTCCAGCGAGGTGGCAGGCAGGTGGTGGTCGAAAATCTCAATCTTCGCCCCAGGAACGCTCAGCCAGGCCGCAGCCTTACCGAGGCGATCCGGATCGTAACAATCCACCAAGATCCAGCGCTGAACCTGTCGGGGATCCACCGAGCGCAGCTCGATGAGGGGAAACTCGTCCCGGTAGAGGGCCAAGAACTCCTGCACTCCCGGCAGGGATCCACCAGCTAGGGCAATGCGGGCGCCTGGATACAGCCGTGCTGCGCCTACCGCCGCTCCCAAGGTGTCGAAGTCCGCCGACTGGTGACACAGGATGAGATCCATGCTGGCAGCAGCGCCTTGCTGGCCTAGGCCCAAAAAAGTAATGGAAAGGGGCGTTTAGATTGTGGTCAGCTCCTTTTCTTTTTCCGCCAGCAGCTCATCAATCTTTTTGATGTAGCGATCAGTCAACTTTTGGATCTCTTCTTGCCGACTCTTGGACTCGTCTTCGGAGATCTCGCCGTTTTTCTCCTGCTTGCGCACGGCGTCAATGGCGTCGCGGCGGATGTTGCGAATGGAAACCCGCCCCTCCTCTGCCAGCTTGGCCACCTGTTTGGTTAGCTCTTTGCGCCGCTCTTCCGTCAGGGGGGGGAGGGTGAGGCGGATGACCTTGCCGTCGTTGCTGGGCGTCAGGCCCAGGTCGGAGGCGAGGATGGCCCGCTCAATTGCTGCCAGGGTCGAGGGATCAAAAGGCTGGATCAGGAGAGTGCTGGCATCTGGAGTGGTAATGCTGGCTAGCGCCTTCAGGGGAGTGGGAACGCCGTAGTACTCCACCTGAACCCGATCCAGTAGGCTGGCGTTGGCTCGCCCCGTGCGCACCGTGCTAAAGGAACGCTGGGTGGCCTGCACCGCTTTGCTCATTAACTCCTCGATCTCAGCTAGCTCCACGGCGTTTTCCTCGCTTAAGTAAGACAGTTTGCAGACGCTCGGCCACTAGCGGCAAAAAACCAAGACCTCTAGCGTGAGCCTGAGTTTAATTTTATCGCTTTGTCTAGCCCCCCTTGGGGATCCAGAGGCCGCTCTTTTCCTGGCAGCCGACCCCCTAGCAGTCCAATAGAATGGCCATAATGCTTCTCCTTGAGCCATGTTCGCTGCTCCTTCCCCGCTGAGGTGGAGTCTTGATGAGGTCAACCTCTCGGCCGCAGCCCTGGCGCTATTCGACTACTGCCCCCGCTTGTTTTGCTACGTGTACCTAGAGCGGCTGATTTGGCCTGCCGCCGATGCCTTTGAGCACGAAGTGGAGCAGCAGCGGGGACGGCAGTTTCACCGCCTGGTGGAGTGGTATAGCCGCGGGCAGCAGGTGGAGCCGCGCCTGTCGGCCCTAGACGAAACAGTACGCCAGTGGTGGCAGGTGTTCTTGGCCAGTCCCCATGCCCAACCGCAGGGGCGGGTGTTGGCGGAATTGCCCCTCCGGCAGCGGATTGAGGGGTTTAACCTCACTGCCCGTCTGGATCGGCTGGTGATTGCCCCGGGATCCCTGCACATTGTCGATTGGAAGACGGAGCGGCAGCGCCCGCCCGACGAACAGTTGGCCCAGGACTGGCAGGTGCGCCTCTACCCGCTGCTCGTGTGTGGGTTGGCCCACCAACTGCCCCTGGAAGGCCCTTTTGAGCCGGAGCAGGTGCAACTGACCCTTTGGTATGTGCAACACCCCCAGCGGCCTTTTCAGTGGCGCTACAGCGCTGCTGCCTACCAGCGGGATCTGGCCCACCTCAAAGCTACCCTGAACCGCCTGCGGCAACTGGAGGCCCAGGACTTCCCTCCCCTACCCTATGGCGAGCGCTGTGCTGCTTGCCTGTTTTGCGCCCGCTGCCACGGGCTAATGGGGCAAGGGATCCCCAACCAAAATCTCACGGATTGGGTCTGGGCAGCCCAGGAGCCGTCAGGGGAAGAGATGCCGGAGGCAGAATGGCGGTAGGGTGCCGGCCTCCCCATCCCCCTGGCGCCGCCAACTTGCATACTGGGTTAAGAATTGAGCAGGGCTGTTAACTGCAATGGCCGGTGTCGTTGCTGACCTCTCCCAGGCTTGCCAATGGAGTGTCGAGCTTAGAGGAATCCGCAAGCGCTTTGGCGATGTTGTGGCCCTCGATGGCATTGACCTGCAGATTCAGCGGGGGGAGTTTTTTGGCCTTTTGGGCCCTTCCGGCTGCGGCAAGACCACCCTGCTGCGCATCATCGCTGGCCTGGAGGTTGCCGATGGCGGAGAGGTGGTGATCCGGGGGCAGCCGGTGGGCCATCTGCCTGCCCACAAGCGCAACGTCAACACCGTGTTCCAGAGCTATGCCCTCTTTCCCTTTATGACCGTGGAAGAGAACGTCGCCTTTGGCCTGCGCATGCGGGGAGTGCGAGGGGAAGCGCTGCGCAAGCGGGTGGCCGCCGCTTTGGAGTTGGTGGAGATTGGGGATCTGGCTAAGCGCAAGCCCCAGGAGCTCTCCGGCGGGCAGCAGCAGCGGGTGGCCCTAGCCCGCGCCTTGGTCAATGAGCCAGAGGTGCTGCTATTGGACGAGCCGCTCTCGGCTTTGGATGCCAAATTGCGCAAGCAGCTGCAGGTGCAGTTGTGCGAGTTGCAGCGCCGCCTGGGCATGACGTTCATTTTCGTGACCCACGACCAAGAGGAGGCCTTGGTAACCAGCGACCGGGTGGCGGTGATGCGGGCTGGGCGCATTGAGCAAGTGGGCCCCATTGACGAGGTGTATGAGCGCCCGGCAACGGCCTTTGTGGCGGACTTTTTGGGGGCCAGCAACCTCATTGAAGGGATCGCCTGCGGCACCGACTGCGTCGAGACGCCCCTGGGCAAGCTCAAGGTGCCTGGGATCCAACCCACCCTGGAGCCAGTGCAGTTGGCCATTCGGCCGGAAAAGATTCGGCTTTCTCGGAGCGGCTGGGATCTGCTGCCCAACCAAGTGCCCGTGCGGGTGGAAAACCTCATCTACACGGGGGCAGAAAACCAGTACCTCCTGCGCACAGCTAGCGGCCAGCAGCTCAAGGCCCTCACCCTCAACGCCGACATCGAAGACCAGGATTTTGCCATTGGGGAGGCCCTGGTGGCCCATCTTCCTCCCAAAAACTTGGTGCGCCTGCGGCCGGATCCCCGGCGGGAGGACTCCCCATGCTGAAGCGCTTGGAGAAGCCTGCCCAAGTGCGCGCCGGGGAATTGCTCACGCCCTGGCAGGAGCTGCTGCACAGCCTGATCTTTGCCGGGCCGGGGGTGCTGTGGGTGGTAACGTTTTTGGTGCTGCCGGGGCTGCTGCTCTTGGCCTGTAGCTTTCTCAGCCGCGGCGAGTTTGGCCAGGTGGGCCTGCCCTTGACGCTGGCCAACTACCTGCGCGCTCTTGGCTACGGTCCCCTAGGGTGGACGCCCATCTACTGGCAGATCCTGGGCCGCAGCCTGCTGGTGGCGGCAGTTACCACCTTCTTCTGTGTGCTCCTGGCCTATCCCCTGGCCTTTTTTATCGCCGCCCACCCGCCCCGACAGCGGGATCTGTTGCTGACGCTGGTGGTGGTGCCCTTCTGGACCAACTTGGTGATCCGCACCTACGCCTGGATGGTGGTGTTGGCCCCGGAGGGGTGGCCGGCGCGGCTAGCGGCCTGGCTGGGCTGGATTCCGCCCCAGACGGCTCTCTACCCCAGTTGGCTGGCGGTGTATCTGGGCATGATCTACACGTTCTTGCCCTACATGGTCTTGCCCCTCTACACAGCCGTGGAGCGCATCGACTGGCGCCTGGCCGAGGCGGCACGGGATCTCTACGCCAACGGCTGGCAGGTTTTCCTGTGGGTGCTTTTTCCCCAAACGTTGCCGGGGCTGGCAGCGGGGCTGATTTTGGTTGGGATCCCGGCCCTGGGCATGTTCGTGGTGCCCGACTTGCTGGGGGGCAGCAAGACGCTCTTGATTGGCAATGTCATTCAGATGCAGTTTGGCGCGAGCCTGGACTACCCCTTTGGAGCGGCCCTTAGCTTTCTGGTTACTGGCCTGAGCCTGGGGCTAGTCTACGCCTACAGCCGCTACGTCGGCAGCCGCGGCCTGGAAGATCTAATCTAAGTCGCTGCCCTGAGATGGGATGGCGGATGCTGCCTGAAGCTCTGGTAGGTTGAGGATACTGGCGTTGCGCTAGAGGGATCCCTTGACCCAGACGCTGTTTTCTCGACCTCAAGCTGCGGCACCTCCCGCTTCCCCCCCTTCTGTTTGGGATGTCATTGTCATTGGCGCTGGGATTGGCGGCCTGGTGGCAGCTACCCAGTTGGCGGCCAAGGGCTACCAGGTGTTGGTTTTGGAAAAATACCTCATCCCCGGTGGCAGCGCTGGCTACTTCGAGCGCCCAGATCCCAACGGCAACGGGATCTATCGCTTTGATGTCGGGGCTTCCATGATCTTTGGCCTGGGCACTCAAGGCACCACCAACCTGCTCACCCGTGCCCTGGCTGCTGTGGGCCAAACTCTGGAATCCATCCCCGACCCCGTGCAGATTGCCTACCACCTGCCCCAGGGGCTCAGCCCGCGCGTACACCGGAACTACGAGGAGTTTTTGCAGGAGCTAGCTAGCTATTTCCCTCAGGAAGCGGGCAGCATCCGCCGTTTCTACGACAGCTTCTGGCCTATCTTCAACAGCCTTAACGCCCTGGAGCTTCTCTCTTTGGAGGAGTGGAGCTATCTCTGGCGCTCTTTTGTCGGCCACCCGCGCGCCTGCCTGACTTTGGCCCGCTATTTGCCGGTGAATGTGGGCCAGGTAGCGCGGCGCTACCTCCGCCATCCGGCGCTGCTGCGCTTTGTGGATATGGAGTGCTACTGCTGGTCGGTGGTGCCGGCAGAGCGCACGCCCATGATCAACGCTGGCATGGTGTTCTGCGACCGCCACTACGGTGGCGTCAACTACCCCAAGGGAGGGGTGGGGCAGATTGCTCAAAAGCTGGCCCAGGGGCTAGAGACCTGCGGGGGGCAAATCCGCTACCGAGCGTCGGTGCGGCGGATTTTGGCAGAACGGGGCCGGGCCGTGGGCGTCGAGCTCTCCACGGGGGAAAAGCTCTTTGCGCGCAAGATCATCTCCAATGCCACCCGCTGGGATACCTTTGGCCGCCTCTGGCCAGGACCCTTTCCGGCAGCGGAGCGGCGCTGGCAAAGCCGTTATCAACAGTCCCCCAGTTTCTTGAGCCTGCACTTGGGGGTGCGGGCCGAGGCCCTGGCCGGTGAGCGCTACTGCCACCACATTCTTCTCGAAGACTGGCAAGCCATGGAGGCGGAGCAGGGCACGATCTTCGTCTCCATCCCCACCCTTTTGGATCCGGAGCTGGCCCCACCAGGCCGCCACATTGTCCACGCCTTTACCCCCAGTTGGATGCAGACGTGGCAGGGCTTGAGCCCAGAGCAGTACCGGCAGCAAAAACAAGCGGCAGCCCAGCGCCTTATCCGCCGCCTGGAGGCCCTCTGGCCAGAGCTGGGATCCCACATTGAACTTCAGGAAGTGGGCACGCCCCGCACCCACCGCCGCTTCTTAGGCCGCGTTAATGGTACCTACGGCCCTATCCCTCGCGGCACTCCCTGGGGACTCTTGGGCATGCCCTTCAACCGCACGGCCATCCCCAACCTCTACTGCGTGGGGGATAGCACCTTCCCCGGCCAGGGACTCAACGCCGTCGCTTTCTCTGGCTTTGCCTGCGCCCACCGGGTAGCGGCGGACTTCTCCTAAAGCTGTTTCCAATTTCTATGAACCCCCCGCAGTCGTCTTGCATTGAACCCCTTCCGACTGCGAGAGCTCTTGCATGAGCGTCGGGGTGAGGCATTGAAGCGGGCAGCCTAGAGCGCTCAACCGACCCTGCGTGCAGCGGAGCGTACCCCCAGGGCCTCGGCAAGGTGACCGTAGGTAGTAACTTTGCCTGCCAGAATCTGGCAAACCACTTTGTGGACTCGCTCGAAGCAATCCCGATAATTGGCAGACATGTTCCGCGACCGCGATTGCCAGAGCGCATCGTGTGCTTGACGGAGGAGACGGCAGAGACGCTCTACGCCCTGGGTGCTGGGGATCTCGTCGTCGGCTGTCCAGGGATCCCCACGAAGGGGGAACGCTGCACAGGCGCGTGAAGTTTGGGAGCACCTGGCGGTTGTTTCCAATTTCTAGGGATCCCCACAAAGGGGGAACTCTAGGAGTTTCTTTCGCTCTTCGTCCAGAGCGATCAGGTGTTTCCAATTTCTAGGGATCCCCACAAAGGGGGAACCATGAAAATCTGGAGAAGACGACGCATCGGCTATCAAAATATCGGCAACTCAGCTCTTTTGGGACTTTCTTACTACTGCAGGAGCGGCACAACTTCCTGAGCAAAGCTGTCGAAAGCGTCTTCAATTTTTTCCATAGCGGCAGTAATAGATCCACGGGCATTGGCATCGCAAAGGCTTTTTTCGATAGGGGCAGGGATCCCCTGGAGAGCCGCCGCCGCTGCTTGTAACTCCGACTGAATTTGACTATCCAAATTGGGATTGATGTCCCGGACAAATTGGCTCAGGCCACGACCTTTTCTATCTCTAAATCCGCCCAAGTAAGCATACTGAACGCTGCGCACATTGGCCTGGAACTCCGGCAGCGAATGGTGGGCAAAGCGACTTTCCAGCAGAAAAGGATTTTGCTGGGCGAAGGCTTCGCCAATTTTGACCTTGCCCAGCTCGTCCAACATGCCGAGAATACCTTGGGCTATTTCTTCAGCAGCAGCTTGCAGCGTGAGATAACTCTTGCTGCCCTCGCCGGCTTTTACCCATTCTTCGCGAAAAGCAGGCAGCCCTTGCACTCCCTCTGTCCAGCTTTTGAGCAGCTTTGCCGCCGTATCCGCCAAAACTGGGCCAAGGGCAGCCAAGTACTCCCGATCCCGCTCGGTAAAGTCTTGCAAAGACTTGTTGTTATCCACGCCAAAGAGCAAGAAGGCCACGGCATGAAATCCCTTTTGCCCGCTTTCCAACTTGGCCACGGTCTCTGGAGTGAGGGGATCGCCGCTGTTGAGAACTTCCAGCACCTCCACCTCGTTCAGGGGCCATTCGTCCAAATCCGCATCCAGCCCCAAATAAGCCGCCGGCCCAAAGGCAAAAGCCTCGCTCTCCTCCCAAGTGATGCGGGCAACAGACCAAGCCTGGCGAGCCGCTTGCAAAGTCTGGGCATTGGGATCTTGCACGAAGGCCTGGATGGCCTGAGACAGGGCCTGGGTATCGGCGACCAACTGCTCATAGGCAGGGATCACCACCTGATCGGCAAAGTCGAGCAAAATCTGCCGATCCTGAAACCGCTGCTCAGGAGAGAGCACAACGGCTGGCCGGCGAGAGCCTGCCCCTTCTTCCCCACCCTCGCCGCCGCCATCCACCGGGATAGGCCGACACTCCGGGTTCATTTGAGCTGCCTGCTGAGGCGAAGCCTGGCTCAGGGCCGGTGGATCCCCGCCGCCCGCAGCCGAGGGATCCTTTTGGGTTTCCCCGCAAGCGGCCCCGCTGACCAGAACATAAAGCCCTATCCCCGTCCACAGCTTCAGATACCTCGACATCTCCTCCGACTCCTTCGCCCTCGACTTGGCCAACTTTGGCTTGATTGTAATCCAGCTATTGCGACTCAATCTTAAGAAGGGAGAGATTTTTATCACCGGCTGCCACCGGATCGCCCGGCTCGTCCCTCTGCGGGCCAGCTTCCATCTGCAGTTTCCCCAGGTGGGGCTATGGGCGGATACAAGTCCGACTCTTAACAAAACTTAACTCTAAAGACATTGATATTTGTTTGCAAGAAGCCTAGAGTAGGTCACAGCTCGCTGTTGAGATTTACTCTCAACAGTTGGTTACGTGTCTCGAAAGGATGTGTCCGTGCGGCCAGAGGCGGGCCTGGGGCAAGGTCTCTGGCCTTTTCCTAGAAAAGCTTGTTTAGAAACGCAAGAGGAGCGGAGATGACAGCGACGACACTCAAGCAAGAAGGGGGATCTGGCTCGCAACAACAGATCCCGTGGTGGGCGGGCAACGCCCGTTTGACCGATCTTTCTGGCCGGCTGCTGGGGGCGCATGTGGCCCATGCCGGGCTGATCGTTCTCTGGGCAGGGGCGATGACCCTGATCGAGTTGGCCAAGTTTGACCCCAGCCGACCGATGTATGAGCAGGGGCTGATTCTCTTGCCCCACCTGGCCAGCTTGGGGCTGGGGGTGGGATCCGGCGGGGAAGTCCTGGATACGGATATCTACTTTGCGGTGGGAGCGATCCACCTCATCAGCTCTGCCTTTTTGGGGTTTGGCGGCATTTTTCATGCCCTGCGCGGGCCGGCGGTGCTGGATCCCAAAGCCTTTCCCCTGTTTAGCTACGACTGGCAAGACAAAAACAAGATGACCACCATCCTAGGGATCCACCTGGTGCTGCTGGGATTGGGAGCCTGGCTTTTGGTGCTCAAGGCAGTGGTGTTTGGCGGCTTGTTCGACCCGGTGGCAGGAGAGGTGCGCCTGGTGTCTCCCAACTGGAACCCCTTTGGCCACCTGTTGGGCATAGAAGGGCGCCACTGGATCGCCGGGGTGGACACTTTAGAAGACGTGGTGGGCGGCCACCTCTGGCTGGGCTTGCTCCTGGTGGCAGGTGGGGTTTGGCATATCGCGACCAAGCCTTTTGCCTGGGCAGAACGGATTTTTATCTGGTCTGGGGAAGCTTATCTTTCCTACAGCTTGGGAGCTTTGGCCTTGATGGGATTTATTGCCGCCTATTTCGTTGCCGTTAACCCAGTGGTCTATCCCGAAGTTTTCTATGGGCCGCTGCTGCAGGTGGGCTTGGATCGCTATCCCTTCTTTGAGCAAGGGGGAGCTCTCACATCTAGGGTTTGGCTGGCCAATGCCCATTTTTGGCTGGCCTTTTTCTTCCTTCAGGGCCACCTGTTCCATGCCCTGAAAGCGCGAGGGTTCAATTTCCGTACCGGCAGAGTAGAACTTGCAGCGCAGCAGGCCTAACGGCAATCTAGCCATCTGATTTTGAGCTTTGCACTTGCAGTTTCGAGGTAGGAGCAATGGCAAAAGTAGGTCTATTTTTCGGCACTCAAACCGGAAATACCGAGAGAGCCGCTGAGATGATCCAAAAAGAGCTGGGCGAAGACAATGTAGATTTGATCAACATTGCCGAGGCCACGGTTGAGGACTTTGATAGGTACGACTACTTAATCATCGGCTGTCCAACTTGGAATATCGGGGAGCTGCAGGCCGATTGGAATGGGTTTTTCCCCTATTTGGATGAAATCGATTTTTCCGGTAAGACGGTAGCCTATTTTGGAGTTGGGGATCAGTTGGGCTATCCCGACAACTTTCAAGATGCCATGGGGATCCTGGCCCAAAAAATTGCCGAGCGCGGCGGAAAAAACGTCGGCTCCTGGCCTACAGAAGGCTACGAGTTCAATGAGTCCAAGGGAGTGGTTAACGGCGAGTTTGTCGGCCTTGCTCTGGATGAAGACAATCAGCCGGAGCTGACGGAAAAACGAATTAAAGAGTGGACGGCCAAACTCAAAACACTCTTCAATCTGTAATCTCAAACTCGGCTTCTTAGCTTGTTGTGGATACTGTGGGAGTTTGTCATGACTGGCGCAGTTCTATCTTCATCGCCTACCTCTGCTGAGGGATCCCCTCAGGTGAGCTGGCTGGCGGGCAATGCTCGCTTGGTGAATCTGTCCGGAAAGCTGCTGGGGGCCCACGTGGCCCATGCGGGGTTGATCATGCTGTGGGCCGGCGGCATGACTTTGTTTGAGGTGGCCCACTGGGATCCGGCTCAGCCCATGGGCAGCCAGGGGCTGATCTTGCTGCCCCATTTGGCCACGTTGGGCATCGGCGTGAATGCAGAGGGGGTGGCCACGGATCCCTATCCCTTTTTTGTGGTGGGCGTTCTGCACCTGATTGCCTCGGCGGTGCTGGGGGCAGGAGGGATCTTCCACGCCCTTTTGGGGCCGGAGGTGCTGGCCAAGGGAGAAACCTTTGCCGAGTTTTTCGGCTACGACTGGGAAGACGACGACAAGATGACCACCATCCTGGGGATCCACCTGCTGCTGCTGGGGCTGGGGGCCTGGTTGCTGGTGGCCAAAGCGCTCTTCTGGGGAGGGCTGTACGATGCTCAACTGGGCCGCGTGCGCGTAGTTACGGATCCCACCCTCAATCCGCTGCGGATCTTTGCCTACCTGACGCCGCTCATGGGCCAGCAGGGCATGGCCGCCGTGAACAATCTGGAAGATCTGGTGGGAGGGCACATCTATGTCGGCCTGCTCTGTGTGCTGGGGGGATGGTGGCACATAGCCACACGGCCCTTTGCCTGGGCCAAGCAGGTGCTGATCTACTCGGGCGAAGCCTACCTCTCCTACAGCCTGGGGGCCCTGGCCTACATGGGCATCTTGGCGGCCTATTTTGTCAGCGTCAACGAGATCGCCTATCCGGTGGCTTTCTACGGGCCGCTGGGGCTGGCTGCCGACGAGATGGGTGTGGTGAGCAGCCGCACCTGGTTGGCCACAGCCCACTTTGTCTTGGGGATCCTGTTTTTGGCGGGGCACATCTGGCATGCCATCCGGGCGCGGGCGGCAGCCAGCGGCTTTGACTTCCAGCACGGGGGCTGGGTGCGAGCCACAGATCCGCAGGTGGGCAACTTGGACACGCCGGTAAACCGGGGCGATCTCACCCTGCTGCTGCTGCAAAACCTGCCCATCTACCGGGAGGGCCTCTCTCCTTTTTTGCGCGGCTTGGAGATCGGCATGGCTCATGGGTACTTCCTGGTGGGGCCGTTTTACAAGTTGAGTCCGCTGCGGAATTCGGAGGAGGCCCTGACGGCAGGGACGCTGGCGACCATCGGCCTGGTGCTGATCCTGACGGTTTGTCTCTCCATTTACGGACGGGTGTCCTTTCCTCGCTCGCGGCTGGTGGCAGTGGTCAATACCCCCTACGGCGAGGTGGCCTATCCGACGCCGGGCGTGCAACTGATGGCCGAATCGCAGGGATCCCCTCAGCCGGTGCGCGTGCCGGCAGGCTCTGAGGATTTGCCGGAAAACTTGCGCACCCGCGCCGGTTGGAGCCAGTTGGCCGGAGGGTTTCTGGTGGGCGGCGTTGGCGGTGCCCTGTTTGCCTACATGCTCCTGGGCAGCGGCGATGTGGTAGCCCAGATTTTGCCGGGGCTGTAAAGGAGGGTTGAGGCTTCTCAAAGCAGGGAGGGGAGATCCTCATCCCCTCCTCTCTGTCGAGATCTGGCTCTACCTTTTGCCTGCCGGCTTCTGGATCCGATAACCCTTTTTTATGAAGCTTTTGTCAGCCAGCAACTTTAATCTTTCGACCGTCGAAATGGGATGGATAAAATGAGCTTAGGTTCCGCTTCTGCGCCTTCTTTTGAAGCACTTTATTTGGGCGTTTCTCCCAGTCTAAAGCTTTTCGATCGGCCTCTGTTGGGATCCCTGGGAAAATGTTTCCGTGTAGCCTACTGGGAGTATCACCAAACCCAGGATGAGCCCTGTAGTTTGGAGACAGTCGTGACGCTGCTATACGAATACCTAAAAGCTTGGGATCGACCGGTACATCTCATCGGGTTTCCAATTTCTAGGGATCCCCACAAAGGGGGAACTCTACCCCCATTAAACCCAAGCAGGGCAAGGGATGCAAGACCCATTTGCGAGGGATCCGAGAAAAAGTTGGCAAAAAGAGCTTTGGCGAGGGGGCTTTGGGGCCTGAAAGCCTTGTGGCGCAAGGCGTCGAGGGATCTGACGAAAGAATCAGCCTTTTGGGGTTTTGGTGGATTGCTCGCAGAGCTGCGGATACCGTTTTCTTGTGCTTTTGGCAACATGAGCCTCAGGGGGCGGTGAGGAGGGTTCTGACCGAGCTGAAGCGCCTATAGTGGGGGAAGTTCTCCGGCTTCCGTGGCTGTCGATGTCGGATCTCACCCTTACAGAGAAGCTTCTAGCCGGGATCCAGGCCCAGCAGGCTGGCGACCTGCGGACAGCGGAAGCCATCTACTCAGAAATTCTGGTGGAGTTTCCAGATCAAGCCGACGCTCTCCATCTGCTGGGGACGGTGGCCCACGCCAAAGGGGAGGAGGAATGGGCGGCTGCTTTGATTGCCGAGGCCATTGAGCTCAATCCCCGCGTAGCCCTCTATCACCACAACCTGGGCGTTGTCTATGAGTCTTTGGGGCAACTGGAAAAGGCTCTATCTTGCTATCGGCAGAGCCTGAGCCTCAATCCCAAGGCTTACCTTTCTGCCTTTCAAGCGGGCAAGATTCTTGTTAACCTAGGCCGCCAAGAAGAGGCAATCTCCTTGCTGGGATCGTTGTTAGAAAATCCAGATCCACTAGCAGGGATCCCTTGGGCTGAGGTGCATTTTTATCTGGGGATAGCCCATCGCGAGCAAGGGGAACACAGCGCGGCTCTGGCTCACCTGGAAAAGGCATGGACTTTGGATCCTAACTTGGTGCAAGCCCGCTGGCTTTACCATCTCTATCTGCCGGCTATCTATCAGGATGAACAGGAGCTGCACCGCTTTCGCTTGCGCTTTGTAGAGCACCTGGATCGCCTCATTCAGGAGACGCCCCTAGACACCCCAGAGCAGCGGCGGCTTGCCTTTTTAGGGTCAAGTTGGGGAACGCCTCACCTTCTGCAGTACCAGGGCTACGACGACTTGGAGCTGCAGAAGAAATACGCTCAGTTTGTGCAGCGCATTGTGAAAGCCTCCTACCCCGATTGGGAGTATCTTCCCCGGCAAGCCCGGCCAGGGGATCCCATTCGCGTTGGGTTTGTCTCGGCCTCCATGCGCGCTTGCTCTTACAGCCGCCTTTCTTTGGGGTGGGTGAAGTACTTAAAGGCCAGCTCCAAGCAGCCTTTCCAGGTCTTTGCCTACCACTTGGATCCCAGAGTTGATTTCCTGACGGAGCAATACCGTCAGCATGCCGATGTCTTCCGCCACATTCCCACCGGCTTTGAAGAGGCTGCCCGCCAAATTTTGCAGGATCAGCTGGATGTTTTGGTGTACTTGGAAATTGGCCTTTCTCCTCTTATGTTGCAGCTGGCGTCCTTGCGGCTAGCCCCCGTCCAATGCTCCACCTGGGCTCATCCCGTTACTTCGGGACTGTCGACCATTGACTACTTTCTCTCCAGCGACCTCATGGAGCCTGAAGATGGGCAGGCCCACTACAGCGAAACCTTGGTTCGACTGCCCCGCCTGGGTACCTGTTTTGAAAAGCCCGTTTTGCCTCCCCAGAGACGTTACCGCCAGGACTTTGGTCTGCCTCAAGAGGCCGTTGTCTATCTCACCTGCCAGTATTTGGGCAAGTACCTGCCGCAATACGACTACCTTTTTCCAGCTATTGCTCGGCAAGTGCCCAGGGCCCAATTTGTCTTCTTGGCCTTGCCCAATGCCGCCATTGGTCAGCGCTTCTGGCAGCGGCTTGCCTCCATCTTTTCCAGCTATGGCCTTGCGGTGGAAGACCACTGTAGGATCCTGCCCGCCTTGGATCATCAAGACTACCTAGATCTCAATCGCTGTGCGGACATCATGCTGGACTCCTACGGCTGGTCGGGCGGGATCACCACCCTGGAAGCCATTGCTGCCGGTTTGCCAGTGGTCACCTGCCCTGGCCGGTTTCTGCGGGGCCGCCACACCTACGCCATCCTCAAAAGAATGGGCCTTGAGCTTCTAATTGCCCCAGACCTCCAGCGCTACGAAGAGCTGGCCGTACAACTGGGAACGGATCCCCAATTTCGGCAGCAAATCGCTCAGCAAATCCAAGAGCGGCGCGACCTGCTTCTTGAGGATCGAGACTGCGTGGCGGCCTTAGCTCATTTCCTGCGCCAGGCTGTCTGCCAGAAGCTGGCATGCCATACTCTCCCTATAGAAGCCTCCTAGCCCCCCCACAGCAAACCCTTTGGTAGAGTAGTACGGCTACTTCAGGGATCGTGGCGGAATGGTAGACGCTACGGACTTAAAATCCGTTGTTCCCCAAGAACGTGAGGGTTCGAGTCCCTCCGATCCCATTACTGCAGCCCTGTTTGCTCTAGCAAGGCCAGTAGAGCCGGAACCGACACCCAGGCATCCTCCCGGTCTAGCTCTGGGCTAGCCAGCAGGGCCACCAGGGCGGGGTCGCAGGTTGGGGCCACTAGGGGAAAGTAGTTTAGCCCCACCACCTGGGCAAGGCTCCAGAAGTAGGGGAGCACGGCGTTGCTGGGGAAGATCTCGATGGCAATTGTGCCAGGCTGACAAAAGGCAAGGTTGGTCAGGCCCGCCCCGTGGATCCCCATGACTGCCTCTGCCCTTTGCATCAAGGCTATCTGTTCGGCTAGGGAAAGGGCTTCCAGTTGCACAGGCACAAAGCCCCAGGGGCGCAGGGCCTCCAGAACCTCCGTCTCGTTGATGACCCGCCGCCAGCGTGCAGCACGACGGCTAATGTAAACCCGCCGCGGCAACAAGGGATCCGCCGCCTGCCCCAGAGGAACCAGTCGCTGCAGCACCTTCCAGCCCCTGGGGGTTAGACACCCCACCGGCCCAGCTAGCGAGGGCACAATGAGGTTCTGCGCTTGCAGATGGGATCCCCCCACCTGCTCGAAGCTTAGAAGGCGTTCTGTGGGGATCCCCAGGGCAGCTAAGCTCTGCACTTGGAAGGGCTTGCCCTGGTAGCCATGGATCAAGATGGGAATGTCCTTTTCGAGGAAGCCGGCGCGGCGTAGGAGCTCGAGGGCGGGCAGGATGTCCACCATCCAATGGAAGTAGTTGACCGCCCCCAAGGGTAAGAGGGCAGCAGAGCCCTCCAGCGGAATCGGCGGCGGCAGGTGGGGCAAGTCCAAAATGGGGTGGTGTTCCAGGTGCTCCGACTTCCAGTCCCAGTCGAGAAACTCCGGCGGTGGCAAGCCGGGGGAGACATCGGCCAGCAACTCCCCCCTACGGGTAAGCACGGCGCTGGCAAAGCTGGCGTAGAGGTGGCGGGGATAGTGGCCCACGTGCACGGATCCCTGCGGGATCTGGGCCACAAAGGTCTCGGCCAAGGGGATCCGCTGTGAGCGCAGCTTTTGCCCAAGGGCAGGGTCAGCCGTCGGAGGGGCTTGCAGGTAGAGAACCCCTTCTGGATCCAACACCCGGTAGCTGCCCTCGCCCGTGGCCTGGTGCCACTGCCGGGTGGTGAGGTAGCCCTGGCTGGGCACGGGCAGGGGGTCGCTGGCCCTGGGCGATGGGCTCTGGCAGGCCGGGGAAGGGGGAGCTGCCTCTGCAGGGATCCAGCGCTGCCGCCAGAGGCGATACCGCTCTTGCCAAAGCTTGCCCGGGGATCCCTGGAGGGCTTGCTCCAGCTCCAGCCGCAGGGAGCTGTCTCTGCCGCTGCCTTCACACCAAGCCTGCAGCCACTGCCGCTCGGCAGCCAGCGCCTGCTGGAACTTCTCCCAAGCTGCCGGGGGGTCGTCCCGCCGCACCTGGGCCTCCGCCCAGTAGCTGTAGAGCTCCGCTGTCTGGGTGCCCCGCGCCGCTGCCTCCTGAAAGCAGACCACCGCCTGCTCCAGCTCCCCCAGATCCAGCCAAGCCAGGCCCATTTGCACCCAGGGATCCCCCCAGTCTGGCCTTAGCCTCGCTGCCTCCTGGAGAGGGGAGAGCGCCTCCCGCAGCCGGCCCAACTTGAGCAGGGCCAGACCCCAGCGCCAAAAGCTTTCCGCGGCTGTTGGATCCCGGCGGCAAGCCTGCTCAAACCACGCTGCTGCTTCTAGCCACAGCCGACGGCGCTCCTGGACTCGGCCAAGGCGATGGGCGGCCAGGGCCTGCCTAGGTTCTAGCTCGGCGGGAAGGGATCCCTCCACCAGTTGCCGATACAAGGCCGCCGCCTGCGGCCAGTGGCCTCTTTCCCACAGCCCCTCCGCCAGCTCCTGCAGCCCTTCTGCCCAGCAGCGGCTAGCTTCTAGCTCGCCCAGGCCTTTTCCCATTAGCAGCGCCACCCCTTCCTGCCAGGTAAGCTGGGCTTCCAGCTCTCGCCCTAGGAGCAGGTAGGCGGCTCCCAACCACCAGTAGAGCAGGGGATGCTGGGATCCCTGCTCCAACTGCTGCAACAGCTCTTGGGCAACCGACTCGTAGGATCCCTGCTCCCAATGGCTCCGGAGAGGGTCCTGGACAAGAGGGGTAGAGGCCATGGCTTTTGCTGAGAAGGGAGCTGAGCAGGAGTGTTACAAACTGCAACAACCTCCCCACTCCGGGCGCATCCCCCTAGTATTCTAGGCTTGGCTTCTCCCTCAGGGGTCCGGCGTCCCTACTTCCTCGACGGCAAGAGGGGGGTGGAGCAGGGCTCGTGGTTTTGGTTGGAAACTTTTCGGTAATCGATAAGCGGAGTTTAAGAAGCGATGGGTATCAACGCATCCGGCGGCGCCGTCCTCTCCAGTCCGCGTCTTTACCAAACTCTGCCCCTATCGACCATCTCCCAGGCGGAACAGCAGGATCGCTACCTGTCGCGCACTGAGCTGGATCGCCTCGAGGACTTTTTCTCCACTGGTCTAAAACGGCTGGAGATTGCCGAGGTTCTGGCGGCCAATTCTGAAATCATTGTCAGTCGGGCCGCCAACCGCATCTTCACCGGCGGCTCCCCCATGGCCTATCTGGAGCGGCCAGAAGCCACGCAGGATGAGAAAGAGGCCTTCAAGCTGGGCACGGCCTTCTACGTGGAATCCACGGGGGGCTTTATCGAGGCCATCCGCAACCTCTTCAGCGCCAGTGGCGTCGAGATCCCGCCCAACTTCCGCCCCATCAGCATCGCCCGCTACGGGGCTGCCAACATGCGCAAGTCGCTGCGGGATCTAAGCTGGTTCTTGCGCTACGTCACCTACGCCCTTGTGGCCGGGGATCCCAATATCCTTGTGGTTAACACCCGTGGCCTGCGGGAGATTATCGAAAATGCCTGCTCCGCCGAAGCCACCATCGTTGCCCTCCAGGAGATGAAGCGGGCCTCGGCCAGCTACTTCCGCAGAGATGCTGAGGCGGTGGCCATCATCAACCAGTATTTTGACGTCTTGTTGAGCGAGTTCATTGCCCCTGCCCCCTCCGACAAGCTGCGGCAGCGCAATGCCAGCACCGCCGACGGCCTGCCCCTGCAGGGACTCCAACTGCCTCAGGTCTACAGCTTGGCGGCAGAAAAAGTGCCCGTCTTTGCCATGAAGCCGGGGCTCTCCAACGCCGAGAAGGAGGAAGTGATCAAGGCTGCCTACCGGCAGGTGTTTGAGCGGGATATCCGCCGCGCCTATGGCCTCAAGCTGGCCGACTTGGAGTCCAAGGTGAAAAACGGCGAGATCTCCATGAGGGAGTTCATCCGCCGCCTAGGCAAATCAGACCTCTACCGCAAACAGTTCTACGAGCCCTACATCAACAGCCGTGTGGTGGAGCTGGCCTTCCGCCACTTCCTGGGGCGGGCCCCAGAGACCCGCGAGGAGGTGCAGACCTACTTTGCCATCGTCTCCAGCAAGGGCTTGGCAGGTCTGGTGGACGCCCTGGTCGACAGCCGCGAGTACAGCGACTACTTTGGTGAGGAGACGGTGCCCTACCTGCGCAAGCTGGGGGTGGAAGCCCAGACCAGCGCCAACTGGGGGCCCAAGTTCGACCTTTACAACTACGCGGCTCCTCGCCGCAAGGTGCCACAATTTATCACCCTCTTCGCCCGCTACAACCGTCCTCTGCCGGATCAGCACCCCTATGGCGTCGGCAACGATCCGCTGGAGATCCAGTTTGGCGCCATCTTCCCCAAAGAGACCCGCTCCCTCAACGCCAGCCCGGCCCCCTTCAACAAGGATGTCAAGCGCATCCTCATCCGGCGCGGCTTTGCTCTTACCAACGCTCGCACCAACCCCAAGGCGGTCGGGGATCCCGGCAGCCTTGGCCCCAAAGTCTTCAAGCTTACCCAGACCCCTGGGGATCGCAGCCGGCGGCTAGGGGTACGGGCTGGGATTGTTGGCAGCGAAGTCTCGACGCAAGCGGTCATCCGCGCCTGCTACCAGCAGGTGTATGGCTATGTGCCCTACGCCGGCCAACGGCTAACCCGCTGGGAAATCAAGCTGGAATCCGGAGAAATCAGCGTCAGAGAGTTTGTCCGCCAGTTGGCCAAGTCGGATCTCTTCCGCAACAAATACTGGTCTAGCCTCTACGTCTGCAAAGCCATCGAGTTCATCCACCGCAAGCTGCTGGGCCGGCCCACCTACGGGCGGCAGGAGATGAACCGCCTGTTCGACATTGCCTCCAAGCAGGGCTTCTACGCCGTGGTAGACGCCATCCTCGACAGTGAGGAGTACCAGCAGGTCTTTGGGGAAGATATCGTGCCCTACGAACGCTACCTCACCCCTGCTGGCCTAGCGCGGCGGCGGATGCGCCCTGGATCCAGCGACATGGCCGTGGTTACCCGGCCCATCCGCACCGACGACGATATCCCCCTCTTCGTCAAGCTGGGCCAGCCTCAGGACAAGCCCTCCGGCGAGCTGGAAATCCAGCGGCGCGTCCAGCAAGGGGTGCCCAGGATTCGTCAGGAGATCCCTGTCTTCAAGCTCACCAGCTTGGCCAACAAAGCCGAGGTCAACAACCTCATCCGCGCTGCTTACCGGCAGATCTTCGAGCGCGACATGGACATCTACAACATCAGCGCCGAGCTTAGCTCTGCCGAGTCTAAGCTGCGCAATGGCGAGATCACCGTCAAGGAGTTTATCGAGGCGCTGGGGTGCTCCGAACTGTACCGCGCTGAGTTCTATGCCCCCTACCCCAACACCAAGGTCATCGAGCTGGGCACCAAGCACTTCCTAGGCCGCGCACCCCTAAACCAGCAGGAGATCCGCAAATACAACCAGATCTTGGCTACCCAGGGGTTAAAGGCCTTCGTGCGCGCCCTGCTCAACACCCAGGAGTACCGGGATCTCTTTGGCGAGGACACGGTGCCCTACCGCCGCTTCCCCACCCTGCCGGCAGCCAACTTTCCCAACACCCAAGAGCTGTATGGCCGCCTCACCAAGCAAAACAAAGAGTTGGTGGTACCTAGTTTTAGGCCGGTGGGGAAAAACGATCGCAGCTAGCTCCTTTTTGCTCTTGGGAGAGGGCTAGGCGGCGTAGCCCAAGTGTCGCAGTGCTGCAGGGGTAACTACCCGCCCGCGGGGTGTGCGCTGCAGATAGCCAATCTGCAGGAGATAGGGCTCGTACACCTCCTCGATGGTCTGGGGATCCTCGCCGGTTATGGCCGCCATTGTCTCCAGGCCCACCGGCCCTCCCCCAAACTGCTCCACCAGTAGGGTTAGCAACTTGCGATCCGTCCAGTCCAAACCCATGGGATCCACCTGGAACAACTCCAAAGCAGCAATCGCAACCTCGCGGCTGATGTGGCCATTGCCCCGCACCTGGGCATAATCGCGCACTCGCTTGAGAAGGCGGTTGGCTATGCGAGGCGTGCCTCGAGAGCGGCGAGCGATCTCCTCGGCTCCCTCCCGATCAATGGAGGTGTTCAAGAGGCGGGCGCTGCGCAACACAATTTCCGCCAGCTCGTGAGGCTCGTAGAAGCGCAGCCGCTGCACCTGACCAAAGCGATCCCGCAGCGGCGAGGTCAGAGCGCCAATGCGGGTAGTGGCTCCGATGAGAGTAAAGCGCTCCAGGGGTATGGAGGTAATGCGGGCAGAGCGGCCTTTGCCAATGGTGATATCGAGGCGAAAATCTTCCATTGCCGGATAGAGCAATTCCTCCGTAACCTTAGGCAGGCGGTGGATCTCGTCGATAAACAGCACGTCGCCCCGCTTGAGACGCACCAAGTAGCCAGCAATGTCGCGGGGGCTCTCCAGCGCTGGAGCGGTGGTCATGTAGAAGCGGGATCCCATCTCCGCTGCCAGCACTGCCGCCACGGTGGTTTTGCCCAGGCCAGGGGGCCCGTAGAACAAGAGGTGATCCAGAGGCTCCCCGCGGGCGCGGGCGGCTGCAATGGCAATCGAGAGCACTTCCTTGAGCTCCGTCTGGCCGATGTACTCAGCTAGGGTGCGCGGGCGCAAGGAGTCTTCCTGGGCTTCGCCAGCCTGAGCCTGGGGCTGCAGCAGCAGCCCCCTTCCTGCTTCGCTTGCGTCAAGAGGCGACTCTGGGCTTCGTTCTCGAGAAGAAATAATTGCCATCTGTTACCTGCAGATACAACGGCCCAACTTTAACTTTAAAAGGCCAAAGGGGAAAACGTCGCGGTCTTTCTAGCCGCCAGGAGAATTGCGGCAACCAAAAAAACCCCTGGCGCTGGGGCCAGGGGAAGTAGAGTCAGGAAACCTGGGGAGGCACTAGCCCCGCACAGCCGG